>CAMYNX010000114.1 GCA_947259875.1 uncultured Gammaproteobacteria bacterium
GCCAGAGCTGAGAAAGAATGCCCACCTCAGCGTAACCAGTATGAATGGAATTGTTCTACTCTCCTGCGAGGCGCCAACCGTGGAACTCCGCAACAAAGTAGAGGCTCATGCAAAGAGTGTCGGAGGCGTTCGGCAAACCGTCAACGAGATTCGCGTCGCCGGCAAGACCGCGTTGTTTAGTCGCGCAAACGACACCTGGCTGACCAGCAAAGTCAAGACCCGTCTGTTCACAGAGACGAAACTCGATGCCACCCGCGTGAAGGTGGTATCCGAATACGGCAATGTTTATTTGATGGGTCTGGTGTCCCGGGCGGAGGCAGCAAGGGCCACGGACGTAGTCCGAGGCGTGGGGGGGGTAGTGCGTGTGGTCAAGGTATTCGAGTACACCGATTGAGTTCGAGCGCTGCAAAAATCGTTGCCGATCCAGCTCAGCTCGAACAACTGCTGAACTCGCTGGCCCGCCCCATGGTGTTTACCAACGGCTGCTTCGATATCCTTCACCGTGGACACGTTGCATATCTCGAACAAGCCGCGCAACTGGGCAACAGCCTGATTGTTGGTATCAATGACGACGCCTCGGTGCAGCGTCTAGACAAGGGCGGCGGCCGTCCGATTAACCCGCTGGAGGACCGGGCGGCGGTGCTGGCGGCGCTGGCCAGCGTCGATCTCGTGGTCCCATTTGGCGAAGACACGCCGCTGACATTGATCATGACGATGCAACCGGACCATCTGGTTAAAGGTGGGGACTGGCCCACGGACCAGATCGTCGGCGCAAAGCAAGTACTGGAACGCGGTGGACAGGTGCACGCGATACCAATTCGATACCAACGCTCCACCACCGATCTCATAAGGCGTATTCGCGGCGATGCCTGAGTTATCCGCTTCTTTCGTGACTCAAGCACGGGCGGTGGTCGGAGACCATCAGGTGCTGAGCGATCCCGCCGATACTTGGACCTACGGATACGACAATTCACGCAAACACCAGGCCCCGGACCTGGTGGTGTTCGCGACATCCCATGACCATGTTGTCGCACTGGTTCGCCTGTGCAACGAGTTCAACGTACCGATCGTTGCACGCGGGAGAGGCACCGGCACCACCGGAGGCTGTATACCGCTGCAACACGGTGTGGTGTTGGCGCTGGAGCGCATGGACAGAATCGTACACATGGATGCTGCCAACCGCGCAATCACCGTGGAACCGGGGGTGCTCAACCAGCAGGTACAGGAATGCGCCGGCGAGCATGGATTCTTCTGGCCGCCTGATCCAAGCAGCGGCGCATTTTGCACCGTTGGCGGCAATCTGGCTTTCAATGGCGCGGGTCCACGAGCGGTGAAGTACGGCACGCCGCGCGAGAATATCCTCGGTCTCAAGGGGGTGACCGGCGCCGGTGCCGAGATCCGTACCGGTGTGCACACGACCAAGGGCGTGGTGGGTTACGATCTCACCCGATTGATCGTCGGGTCGGAGGGCACGCTGGCGATCATCACCGAAGCCACGCTCAAGTTGACCCCGCTCGCGGAAGCGAAACGCACGCTCCAGGCAGTCTACGGTGACATCGACGGCGCCGTACAGGCGGTGGTACGGCTGATGAGCCAACCGATCACGCCGTGCGCTTTGGAATTTATCGACGGCCACGCGATTGACGTCATTCGCGACTTTTCCAGCGCATCGTTGCCCGACAACGCCGGCGCCATGCTAATCATCGAGATCGACGGACCCGTGGCCGCCATGGATGCTGCAACCCAAACTTTGTCAAACGCCGCCAGCGGCGACGGGTTGCTGTCTTTGAAAACCGCAGAGAGCGAACAGGAAATTACAGCATTATGGGAGACCAGAAAGGCGCTGTCGCCCGCATTGCGCAACATCGCGCCGAACAAATTGAACGAGGATGTTGTGGTGCCGGTGTCGAATATTCCCGCATTGATTTCGGGACTCGATGAATTGAGCCGCGAATTCGGTATTCCCATCGTGAACTTCGGGCACGCCGGTAACGGTAATATTCATGTGAATCTGTTATACGACACCCAGGATCCAGAACAAGAACGGAACGCGCGCCCGTGTCTGGACCGGGTGTTCGATCTGGTTGTCGGTCTGAACGGGACGCTATCCGGCGAACACGGCGTGGGACAAGAAAAACGCGACTACATCACGAAAGAGATCGATCCGGTCACCCTGGATTTAATGCGGCGAATTAAACACGAATTCGACCCCAAAGGGCTGTTGAATCCCGACAAGATTTTTCCCCACACCGCTTAGGGCCCCTCATTCCTCGGCGCCGAAATACGCTTCGATCACCTTACGCGCCACAAAAGCAGATTTTACGGTCCAGCGTTCTTCGTTGACGGTCAGCGATGCATACGCGATCTTACGTTCATCCAGGCTGGCGTACCCGACAAACCAGTCATTTCTGCCTTTGGGCGAGATACCGGTCAAAGATCCGGTCTTGCCGCCCACTTCGATGTTCTCGAATTCGCCGCGAAAAAATCCGCGGAAACCGTTGCGCGCCGATCCTCGTTGTACCGTCTCGCGCATCAATCGTCTAAGCTTTCGTGCGGACTCGGGGCTAATCGAGCGTGGTAATGCGCGCATTTGGTGAGCGTAAAGCGGTACTCCAAATTCATCGCTAACCACCTTGACGATATGCGGCCGCACCATGATGCCGTCGTTGACCGCGGCACTCGCCAACATCGCGCCATGCCAGGGGCTAAGCGTATTGGAGTGGGTAAATCCGGAGGCTGCCTCGGCGAGCGCCCATTCGTCGTTCGGAGACAACGACATCGTGCTGGGTTGAATGCTCAAATCACCATCGATTTCCTGGTTGAACCCAAAGCGCTCCGCGTAGTTCTGCAACGTCTGGGCGCCCAGGTGATATACGCCAATTCGCGCGAATACCGGGTTGACCGATTTGGCGAACGCCTTGGTAAGGGTGGGGCGCCGTGTCCATTTATTATCGCGGTGCCGAAAAACCTGCCGTTTGTACAGGCTGGAGCGCTTTCCGTTAAAAGGCAGGACCGTGTCCGGCTCGACCTTGCCTTGGTCCAGTGCCGCAGCCGCGGTGACAATCTTGAATATGGAAGCCGCCGGATAGTCGCTGCGCAAGGCCAGATTGCCTAGCCCGCTATGTTTCTTTTCCCAACTGAACAACGCGATGACTTCTCCGGTGGTTGGATCCAAGGCGACAAACGCAGCGTAGTCCGGACGATAACGGCGATAGATTCGATCCAAAACAGCCTGGATATTGGCATCGAACGTATATTCAAGACGCCCCCGATACCGTTGATGACGGCCCGGTAAGGTGAGTTGGTCGGGATATTGGTTGCGCTTGGCATAGTCGGTTAACGCTTTGGCGATGACCGACTGATCGATACCGAATAGATCCGACCGATTGAAACGCACCGCGGCAAGTTCGATCGGTAGTACCGATAGGTAAACAAACAAAGCAACCGCGAATAACCCGAGATACCGAGGCATTATCAGTTGATCACTCCGTGTCTAGCAGCGCGAGGTACACCGCTTTGTCATCGCTGGTGAAACAACAAACTATGATTTCATCGAAGCGATCATCGTAACGGCGCATAACGGTCAACGCGATCCTGGCTGCTTCTTGTTTGGGATAACCATAAACACCAGTGCTAATCCCAGGGAAGGCAATTGAGCGAATACCGTGATCCAATGCAGTATCCAACGATTGCGTGTAACAGGATTCTAGCAAATCCGCTTCTCCCTGAGCACCACCTTGCCATACCGGACCGACAGTGTGAATCACCCACTTGGCTGCCAATTCGAACCCAGGTGTAATGCGGGCTTCCCCGGTGGGGCAACCGCCAATTTTCTTGCATGCTGTTAGCAAATCAGGACCTGCCGCGCGATGGATCGCACCATCCACCCCGCCTCCACCCAATAAAGCGGTGTTAGCGGCATTGACGATGGCGCCGACGTGAAGATTGGTAATGTCGCCTTGCACCACCCTAATCATGACATACTATTAAAACGTAACTCGATGATAAAGTGAACCTCATTCGTGAGCTATCTTGTTACTCCCTGTTACCCCGCATATTGCACCAAGGCGGCGAAAAGGGGAGCTAACAGTTTGATCGAGGTAACGAATTCGATAAATGTTCGATGCCATGTTCGGTACCCAGGGTTGGACCTATCCCGGCGCCGGCTTGGTCTCGAGCGCGTAGCCCGCATTTTTCACCAGGCGCCCCGCCCCTATTCTTGCCAAGCAACGTGGAAAATCAAATGTGCCATTTCACGGAACAGACACTCCAGCGTCTCTATCCCGCGCAGACGTGAATAGGGGCGGGACTATCCCGGTCCTGGCTGGTTCTCGCACACCTGTGTTTGGCCTTCACTTAACCCATAGCAACGGCTATGCATTGCGCTCCAGCGCGGCGCTTGTCCCCGCATAGCAGGGGGCTTGTCCCCGCACAGCAGGGGAACTGCGCGCAGAACAAGTCCTGTCGCCATCATTTGGGATCCTTGGTGTAATATGTGGGCCACGGTTCTCGCCTGCTATACTCAATTCGATGCAACTTCGAACTGCGAACAAAAACAAAATCCGCTGGCTCGCGTGTGCGCTGAATTTTTTATTGTGTGGTACGAGTATTGCGCAGACAGCGCCTGACCAACCTGTCACGCCAGCCGATCTGGTCCTGCGCTACCTGCAACAGGACATGTTCTTGCGCCCCGGCAGCGGATTCCAGCAGGTACACATCGGCCAAACGTTCGATCAAGCCGCGAAGGTGTGGGGCAACCCAAAAAAGGCACAACATCGGCGCTTGCGTGCGACCAACAAATGGGTCTACGAGGCTGCCGACGGCACCGTGTTGATTCTGAATGGAAAACAGACAATCAAATCAATTACGGTGGTGGGCGCATCGAGCTCGCTTTATCAATCCGCAGAGGGGGCGCGTTTCGGCATGACGCCCGGTGAGGTCGCCCGCCTTTACCCCGGACGTGCTCCTCGAGGCACGGTGAAACGGCTTTCCTATCCGCGTCTCGGCATTTCCTTTAGCTTCGCCAACGGCACCTTGGCCGCGATGCAGGTGTTCCCGCCCGGCAGCCCCTAAATCGCATTCCTTAAATACGGTGAGATGCCTCGCTATGCCTGGCCCGACCAACGACGGGTCGGATTCCTCGCTACGCTCCGAATGACAACGCGTTTATCGTCATTTCGACCGCCTTGGTACCAATTCCGGGCTAGAGGCCGGGGATACGGACCTGACATCCGTGCGTCGAATTCGATGCAACAATTGGTAGACTACCGGGACTATCCCCAGGCTCACTATCATCGCAAATGACAACCCGGCGACGATGGTCACTGCCAGCGGTTGCAGCATTTCCGCACCTTCACCGAGCCCCAACGCCAAAGGCGACATTCCCACCACTGTGGTCAAGGTGGTCATCAGAATCGGACGCAGGCGAAGCCGCGCGGCATGTGCAATGGCATCCTGAAGTTGCTCGCCGCGCTCCCGCAGAATCTCGATATACTCCACCAACACAATCGAGTTGTTGACAACAATGCCGGCGAGCATGATCAAGCCCAGCCAGATCGGCATCGATAACGGCAATGCAGTGACAACCAGTCCGATCGCCACCCCAATCACGGTAAAGGGTACACATAACAGAATCACCAGCGGGTTGCGCAACGATTCGTATTGCACCGCCAAAACGACGAACACCAGAAATAGGGCCAACGACAATACAATATTCGCGATCCCTTGCCCTTTTTGTAACGATTCCTCGGCGCCGCCAAAATACATCGCGTAGCCCGGCGGAAGATCTAATTTGCTCATCTCGTTGCGCACCGCTTCGATTACCTGACCCAAGGTGTAGTTTGACTTCGGTGCCGCAGTTACCTCGATGATGCGGTTTTGGTTATCACGATGCAGCTCCAGTGGCGCCGGCACCAGGGTAATTTCCGCTACGTCACCGAGGTAGATGGCCGGCCGCTCCTCGGTGGCCGGAAATAGCAACACCGAGTCCAAATCTTTTGGGTGATCGAACTGCGTGCGCGGCAAGCGCACCAATATCGGATACGCGCGATCGCCTTCGAGAAAGTCGCTAGCCACCACACCTTGTAACGCAATACGTACTTGGTCGCCGACCTGCGACACATCGACACCTAGGTCCGCCGCACGCTCCCTATCCACGGTAATGGCAAACTCCTGCCGCACCTCCTCCGCGGTGTGTTCGATGTTCTTCAGTCCTGGAATCTCGCCAAGCCTGGTGGCAATCTTATCGGCGAGCTGATTAAGAACGCTAAGCTCTGCTCCTTGGATACGCACGCTGATTTCCTGATCGGAACGGCCGAATCGCAGACCGCGAATACTGCGCGCCCGGGATCGTACTTTGACGCCCACGATCTCGGCCTTACGAAACGCGTCACCGAAGCGGCGCACCCACTCGCGGTTACTCACTGGGCGATCAGAACGGCGTACGAGCTGCACCTTCATCGTGGTGCGGTTCGACACCTGCCGCTCGGTCCGGCCGAAGATATATCCACCTACCACAGTGAACACCGTTTCAACGTGCCCTTGATCCCAAATGAGTTGCTCGATGCGCCTGACCTTGTCATCCATGTCATCAACTGAACGGCCCGGATCGGCAGTGACGTCGATCCTGACCCGTCCATCATCCATCCTTGGCAGGAACTCTCTTTTGTCGGACATGAAAAAAGGCAGAGCAAGAACCAACGCAAGTATCGCCACGGCCAACAACAACCAATAGCGGTGTTTATTCAGTATCCAGCCTACCCATGCGCTATAGCTGCTACCCAGTCTGTCCATGAACCGGTCGACCACACCGCGAAACCACCCGCGTTCGGAGCGGCCGAGGCGCGCCGCTAAACTTGGCACCAACGTCAACGCAACCACCATGGAAGCTAGAATTGCCGCAGAAATCGTAAAGATCAACTCGCGAAACAACAACGCGACTAATCCACCAATGAACAAGAATGGCAATACCGCCGCGAGATTAGTCGAAGTTGAAGCGACAATTGCGCTGGTCACTTCCGCCGCCGCATTGCGTCCCGCTTCAAGTGGTTGTTCTCCTTGCTGTTGGTGACGAGTCATGTTTTCCAACATGACAATCGTATTATCCACCAACAAGCCGACTCCCAACGCCAATCCACCCAGGGTCATGATATTCAGCGTCAAGCCGCCGGCGCCCATGATTGCGAACGTTACCATTATGGAAATGGGAATCGCGGTACCAATGATTAATGTACGGCGTAGACTGCCGAGAAACAGATACACGACGATCATCGCCAACAACGCACCCAGTACCGCCGCATAGGTGGCATTTCGTAACGCGTTACGCACATAGGTGGATTGATCCGCTACGATGTCGATGCGAATGTCCTCCGGGATCAACTGATTGGCGCGTAACCACGTCATCCGCGCCTCCACGACGTCGGCAACGTCAACGGTGTTGGAATCGGGTTGCTTTTGCACCGAAATCTTCACGCCGGGCACGCCATTTAATCGCACCCGCAGACGATTATCCTCATGGGCGTCAATAACCTGAGCCACTTCGCTGAGCGGCACCTGCTCGTCTGCGCGTGTTCTGATCGGTAGTTGTCTCAATTGCTCCACGCTCACCACGCGCCCGGCGGTGCGGCTGCCAAATTCCAGGCCCGGCAATGTCAATCGTCCACTCGGTTGGTCGACGTTGCCACGGCTTATGGCACTGACGACATCGTTGATGGTCAATCCGAGTCCGGCCAAGCGATGTTGATCGGCCAGCACATGGATCTCGCGTACCAGGCCACCACCCACTTCGATCGCGGCGACCCCCGGAAGATTCAGGAAAAACTTGGCGAAGACATCGTCCCCCCAAGTGCGCAGCGCCACCGCATCGCGTTTAGTGGAATTCAGCACATATTCCGCGATCGGTATCTGACTCGGGTCGAGCTTGTATATGATTGGCGGATCTATGGTATCGGGAAGGAACCGTTTGGCACGATCCAGACGCGTGCTCGCGTCCCGCAAGGCGATATCGATATCCTTACCATAAGGAAATGACAGACTGACGGTACTCGTGCCCTCGATGGTTTTGGACTCCACATGAATCGCATCTTCAGTAATGGCAAGCTGCTCTTCGAGTTGCCGGGTTACCTGATCCTCCATGACTTTGGCCGATACGCCGGCGTCGATGATCCGCACCCTGATCTGTGGGTAAATGAGCTTCGGCAGTAAATCCACCGCTAATCGATCCAAAACCGACAGGCCAAGGATTACTACCGCCAGTGCGATCATAATGGTCCCCACCGGATGGAGAATCGACCACACCGCCAAGCCGCCGGTACGTAATTTGGACTTAGCCGTCATGGGTAGCGCGAAGCGCCGTTGTGGAAGTCACCGGTTTCACCTTTTGTCCCTCCCGCAAGCCGAGAAAACCCGAAGTCACCACCCGGTCCCCGGGGTTCACCCCGGAAATGACTTCCACTGCGTCCGACAAACGCAGTCCAGTGCGAATGCCACGGCGCTGGATCTGATGATCCGGATCAATAACGAACACGTACTCCCCTTGATCGTCGCGCCTTAGCGCGGCCAAGGGAATGGTGACTGCATTCGTGCGTTGGCTGGTGATGACCACTCGGCAGAATTGGCCGGCCCGTGCCGATGCTGGGACCTGTTCCAACACCACTTCCAGCTTTCCTCTGCGGGTCTTCGGATCGATGGTGGGATAGATGCGACTGATTACGCCCGGTAACCCCCGCTTGCCCAGAGCATCAACACTAACCGCTACTTCGTCACCCACTTGCAAACCCGGTAACAGCAACTCTGATACGCTGACATCCGTGACCAGAGACGAAGAATCGACCAGCGTCATTAAATGTTGATGCTTTGGCGCCACATCTCCGGCATTTACCAGGCGTTCCGAAACGGTGCCGGCGAACGGCGCCTTGATGGTCATATAATCGTGACGCGTTTCCAGCAATCGTTCCTCGGCAAACGCTATCTGCAGATCGGTCTTCGCTCTGGTCAACGCTTCCTCGGTAGATAGGTTCTTCTTTTGCAGGCGTTGCAATCGCTTGACATCACTCTCGAACTGCTTCCGTTTCGCGATTGCTTTGTCCAATTCAGCGGCCAATACACGGTCATCCAAGCGCACCAACACATCGCCGGTAGCGACGTCATCACCCTCGCGCGCCAACACTTTCAAAACCGCCCCTTCCTCTTGGCTGATGATGCGGGCTTCACGCAATGCGCGTAGGGTGCCGGAACGTTCAAAGGCATAACTGAGTGTTTGTTGCTTGACGTCGCTGACTTCCACCAAATGAGATGCATCACGACGCTGAGGTTTCGATGATTTGGCCGGGCTGTTGCTGTCCGCCGAACAACCGACCAAAGTCAGTATTAACGGCGCCCATAACCACCGGATACAACGGTGTGCGATTACCAAAGTCACAGCGTTGTACCGATACTAGCGTGAGCGGCGCGAATTGAACGAGAGGTTAGGCAGAAAACGTTCAAGCTCTGTCAGCGCCATCTCGTATACGTGACGCTTGAAATCCACGATCTGATCCACCGCGCGCCAATATTCGATCCACTGCCATTCATCGAATTCCGGCCTGGGTGATGTATCGAGACACACCTCCGCATCTTCACACAGCAGACGCAATAAGAACCATATTTGCTTCTGACCCATAAAGTTTTCGTTCTGTGATCGCTGTCTGCGGCGAAATTTGTATGGTAGATCGTATTTCAGCCAGTCCTGGGTTCTGGCAATAACGCGAACATGGTCCCGGGTCAGTCCAATTTCTTCGTACAACTCCCGAAACAGGGCGTCCTCGGGCGTCTCATTAGACCGTACACCCCCTTGCGGGAACTGCCACCCATCATGACTGCGGCGCCGTGCCCACAGTACCTGATTAGAACGATTAAAGAGGATGATACCGACATTGGGTCGGTAGCCATCATTCTTAGAGATGCTATCGTAATCCCGGCCGGTCATTGGCGTTAAAGTGATGGATACTATTCCCACATTGTTTCATGAAGGTCATCTTGCCGCAATCGCTTGATCGCGGCAGCCTATTTACAATCACGCACCGGTCGCTATGCTAGGCGACCTTTGGACTGCAAAAGCTCCATAACCCATGACATTAGCGATATTCGATCTCGACAATACCCTGCTAAGCGGTGACAGCGATCACGCTTGGGGGCTGTTTCTTGCCGAGCTCAACGTCGTTGACGCGAATCACCATCGGCGGGAACAAGAACGCTACTATGCGGACTACATTACCGGCAAACTCGATATTCATGAGTTTTTGCGTTTTCAGCTCCGAGCGCTCAAAGACAACGACCCGATAGATCTAAGACAGTGGCGAGAGCGCTTTGTCTCAGAGAAGATTTTGCCAATGATCAGCCAGCATGCCCGCGATCTGGTACAGCGACATCGCGCTCAAGGTCATACGCTGATGATCATCACCGCGACAAACCGTTTTATCACTCAACCGATCGCCCACGAGCTCGATGTCGACGTATTGATTGCTACTGAGCCTGAGATGACCAACGGCCGTTTTACCGGCGAGGTGCAGGGCGTACCTTGCTTTCAGGATGGCAAGGTTGCGTTACTCAATGCATGGCTGACGGAGAATGGAGAGGACCTCGCGGGCAGTTGGGCTTACACCGATTCACACAATGACCTGTCGCTCATGCGGCTGGTGGATCATCCGGTGGCGGTTAACCCCGATGCCGTCCTTGCCGCGGTGGCAAAACGTCACGGCTGGCCCATAGTGGAGTTTCAGCACCACAACGAACACGTTTAGTTATTATTTTCATTATGTATTTTTTTATAGTGTTCGCGAAATAGCTGCTCCAGCTCATCAATAATTTCCATCGCCTCCCTGCCCCGGATGATGTGTTGTGTCATCAGACTCGATGCCTGGGTGAATAAATCCTTGGTGTCCAACATCGGATAGGTCTTAGTCAGTCGTTTCATCGCGCTAACCACACTTTCGTTTTCGGGCCGGGGAATATCTCGTGGTTCCATCACCGTGGGCATATGGTCAACGCTTCGTGCGCTTAAAAATTCAGCAAAGTCCAGCAAGCTGTCCTGCTCGCCGCTGCCAAGGCGGCGAAACAGGTGCAATAGTTTATTTTCCCGCGAGTTCAACCGTGACAACCGGCATACAGGTGGGTTATTTTTTGTCGCAGTGCTGTTCAGCGAAGTTCAGGAACTCTTCCATCGCCCGCAACCGAAACTTTTGTCGCTGATAAACGATGGAGAAAGGACGCGTCATCGGTGGGTCCAGGGTTACCGCAGCCAACGTACCCAGCTTGAGCTCCTTCTTGAGTGTGGATTCCGAAATGAGGGTGATACCCAATCCAGCCTCCACGGCGCTCTTTATCGATTCCGGACTACCGAATTCCATGATTAGGTTCAAATCATTTAGCGTAAGACCATTTTTCTTCAAGTAACTGACGATGACATCGAGTGTGCCGGAGCCTTCTTCGCGGCATATAAATGGAAACGACAGGATTTCCCTGATATTGACAAAATCTTTTTTTGCCAGAGGGTGATTCGGCGGACATACCGCCATCAACTGATCATGCCAACACACCTTTACCACGAGGTTTTTGTTGGTCACCGGCGCTTCGACTATTCCCACGTCGATCTCGTTGTCTTCCACCATGTGCACGATACCGACGGTATTGGAGACCTTGAGGCGAAGCTTGACGGCAGAATATTGCGCCTGAAACTGCCCCAACAGACTGGGAATCCGGTATTCGGCAATCGTCGTACTGGCGCCGATCACCAACACCCCAATGACATCACCGGTCAAAGTGCGGACCTGATTGTCCATCTCGTTGTACAGCCCAATGATACGTTCGGCGTAGGTAAATACTTGCTCGCCGGCCTCAGTGAGACTGATCTTATTATGGGTGCGGTCGAACAGCCGGGTGTTGAAGTATTCCTCGAGTTGGCGAATCTGGAAGGTCACTGCA
>CAMYNX010000115.1 GCA_947259875.1 uncultured Gammaproteobacteria bacterium
GGAAGGCATGGTGTGGGCCAATATCGGCATCCATGACAATCACTCGTTGGAAATGTTTTATCAATACGATTGGGATGACACCGAGCCCGATCCGTCCGGCAGCTACTTCAGCACCCAAGACTTTGTCGGTAATGGCGGGGAGCGGGTCATGCTCGGTTTTGGTCAAATTCCGGACACGCTTCCGCCCGGTGCCTTGGCAGCCAGCCAGACACCGCTCGGGGCTGTAGGTGCGGTGGTGCCCCGTGGTGATGACAAAAACGCCAAAGACAGCGGACAGTTCGGGGTCGCCTATCGGGCGTTCTTGGAGCAGCTCAACAGCACCGAACTGGGCTTTTATTTTATTAATTATCATAGCCGGCTGCCGATTGTCAGCGCGGTCACCGGTTCTCTGGCCGGTTTGGGCGGCGGCGATTACGCCGGCAGCGCGAGGTATTTCTTCGAGTTTCCGGAGGACATCAAGCTCTTGGGTACCAGCTTCAACACCCAACTGGGCACCTCCGGCTGGGCGCTGCAGGGCGAGCTGTCCTACAAATGGGACGTGCCGCTGCAGGTGGATGATGCCGAGTTGTTGTTCGCCGCGCTGTCGCCGCTGGCGCGGGCGGGTGTACCGCTGGGTCAGCTGTTGGCACGAACCAATCAGGTCGTGCCGGGCGGGGAGGACTTCGACACCGTGGTGCCCGGATTTATCGAGCGTGATGTCGTTCAGGCTCAGGCCACCGCGAGCCGGGTTTTTGCCAGCGTGTGGGGAGCCGATCAGTTGGCGCTCATCGGCGAATTAGGCATCACCCATGTGCAAAGCATGCCCGACCAGAGCGAGCTGCGGCTCGAATCGCCGGGCACGTTCACATCAGGCAATCCGATTCATACGCAAGCCGGTGTGCAGCTCGCCACCGAAGACGCCGACAATTTTGCCGATGCCACATCGTGGGGATATCAAATTCGCGGACGTTTTACCTACAATAATGCCATAGGACCCTGGGCGTTGCTGCCGTCATTCGCGTTTCGTCATGATTTCAGCGGCAACACCCCACAACCTTTGGGTAACTTCCTGGAGGACCGGAAAGCGGTTACCGCCGGCCTCAGTGCGAGCCTTCGTAATGAGTGGGAAGTTGCAGTGAGCTACACCAATTTTTTTGGCGCGGGACGCGTAAATCTGGTTAATGATCGCGATTTTATTTCTTTCGTTGTCAAGTATTCAAAATAGTCGTGGCGGAGACAGCGTTATGTTGAGAAAAAATATTTTTATGATAGGTGGTGCAATTGCGTTAATGATCGTTACGAGTACCGTTTCGGCGGCGTTAACTCCAAACGACATTGCACGTCTCAGTGCCGATTTGACGCCGATGGGTGCAGAGCGCGCTGCAAATGCAGATGGATCCATTCCTGCCTGGGATGGTGGTCTCAAGAACGCGCCCGCGGGTTTCAAGTCGGGGGGTCATCACCCTGATCCGTTTCCAAATGATAAGATTACATTCACTATCGATAAGTCGAATATGAGTCAATATGCCGACAAGCTCACGGAAGGCCACAAGGCTATGCTCAACCAGTACGGCGATACGTACAGAATGAATGTCTATCCAAGCCGGCGCACTGCCGCCTTTCCGGAGCGGATCTACCAGGCAACCAAAGACGTGGCGGCTACCGCACAGTTGTCACAGAACGGTAATGGCGTCACCGGGGCGGTGATCGGCATACCCTTTCCCATTCCCCAAAACGGCCTGGAAGTCATCTGGAATCATATCCTCCGGTATCGGGGAGAGAGCGCTAAACGTATGATCGGGCAGGCGCCTGTGACCCGCAACGGCACCTACACCATGGTTATGCTGGAAGACCAACTCTTTGCCCCTTATTCGCTACCGGATGCCACGGAAGCAAAGCTCAACAACGTTGTCATCATGTTCAAACAGCGGGTGACGGCGCCGGCACGATTGGTGGGCCAGATTCTGTTGGTGCATGAGACCTTGAATCAGGCGCAGCAACACCGTAAGGCATGGGTCTACAACCCGGGACAACGGCGCGTGCGGCGCGCACCCAATGTCGCATTCGACAATCCGGGTACTGCCTCCGATGGTCTGCGTACTAGTGATCAATTGGATATGTATAACGGCAGTCCGGAGCGATATAACTGGGAATTGGTAGGTAAGAAGGAGATCTATGTTCCGTATAACGCGTACCGGCTGCACAGTAAGGAACTCAAGTACAAGGATATTTTGAATCCATTGCACCTGAATCCTGACCACTTGCGCTATGAGCTGCATCGCGTATGGGTAGTCGACGCTACCCTGAAGGACGGCACCCGGCACATCTATAAACGGCGCACTTTTTACGTTGATGAGGATTCTTGGCAAATTGTCGCAGTCGATCAATACGACAACCGGGACCAGTTATGGCGGGTGTCGGAAGGTCACGTCATCAACTATTATGATGTACCGACGCTGTGGACGACATTAGAAGTGCATTATGATCTACAGTCCGGCAGGTACTTAGCCTTTAGCCTGAATAACGAGGAAAAATATACCTATGATTTTTCCGCTGGTTTGACCGCCAGGGACTTCTCGACCGGGTCTTTACGGCGCGCGGGCCGGCGATAATAACAACCCCAAGCCGGACTTACTGTCCGAGTCCGGCTTCATCGTCAACCTTGAACAAGGTGTCGGCCTGTGGGGAGATCAACTCGTCCAGCCCGTAACTTGCACCACGGATCCCGGGTGATGGCGAACGGACTTGTGCTTCGCATAGTCGCAGCGTCGGGCGGTGGTTCCCCTCCTGTGCGGGGACAAGCGCAAGTTCGGGCGGTCGAGACCGGGCCAGTGCCGGGATAGCCCCGCCTCTATTCATGATTTCGCACCGAACAAACCTGCAGGGTCTCCTCCAGGACATGGCGACATTCGATTCTCCAGGTTGCTTGGCAAGAAAAGAGGTGGAGCGCCTTGGTGCAATATACGGGCTAGTATTGATCACCAGGGTGTTTTGGAGCGTGTTGTCGATCACGACGCTGTTGCCCGGCATGGCCGTAGCGCAGTCTGTTGTCGATGCCGAGTATTCAATGATCGCCCCACTGGCGGCGGAATCGTTGCTTCTCGATATTGAATCCGTCGACGATGGCTTTGTCGCCGTGGGTGAGCGCGGTCACGTTTTGAGATCCGATGCTCAGGGCCGCAACTGGAAACAGGTGCGGGTGCCGACACGTGCCACGCTTACCGCCGTCGCATTTCTCGATCACCGCCTCGGGCTGGCGGTCGGACATGACGCGGTGATCCTACGCACCGATAACGGCGGCCGGACCTGGCGCCGGGTGCACTTTGCACCCGAGGAAGAACGGCCGCTTCTAGACGTATGGTTTCACAGCGAAAGCCGTGCGATCGCGGTAGGCGCATACGGTTACTATCTCGAGAGCAACGATGGGGGCCTGACATGGCATCCGCGTATTATCAAGACCCGGGTTGCGGACGACGACCAAGGCGCCGCTGCGGAACCCCAAGATGACGAGCTTGGTGATGATTTCCACTTGAACCAAATCGCAGTCTCCGATGACGGACGTTTTTACATGGCCGCAGAGGCGGGCACCGTGTACCGCTCCGATGATGAAGGCAAGACATGGCGACGGTTGCCCTCTCCGTATGAAGGATCATTTTTTGGCGTGTTAACGTTAAATCCTGATTCATTGCTGTTGTTTGGCTTGCAAGGCCGGTTGTTTCGATCCAGCGATGCGGGTCTGAATTGGAAACGTATTGATACCGGCACCCATGCGGCGTTGGTGGATGGCATTCGCTTGCGTGACGGTTCGATCGTCATCGTGGGATTTTCCGGCACCGTGCTGATAAGTCGTGATGACGGGCAGAGTTTCACTCTGCGACAACAATCCAACCGATCCGCTATCGCCACATCGCGTGAATTGGATAACGGTGATCTGCTTTTAGTAGGGGAAGCAGGCACCCAGCGCGTTTCCGCCAATAGGTATAGATCTAAACTGCAGTGATGACATGTCTGACAAGCCGATTATCCAGCAGTTACAAAGACTGATTTTCGGACACCGGCCGGTAGTCATTGCCGTTTTTGCCGTGACGACCTTGCTGATGGGGTGGTTCGCAACCCACCTTCGTATCGATGCCGGTTTTGCCAAGATGTTTCCATTGCAGCATCAATACATGAAGACCTTTGTGAAATACCGGGAAGAATTTGGTGGCGCAAATCGCGTGTTGATCGCGATTATGAGCAGGGATGGCGAGATGTTTACGCCAGCTTTCTTTAAGACCTTGAAAGCGGCGACCGATGAGGTATTTTTTATCTCCGGGGTCGATCGAAGTCGTGTGAAGTCTCTGTTCACACCCAATGTCCGATTCACGGAAGTGGTGGTCGGGGGCATTTCCGGAGGCAACGTGGTGCCTGCGGACTTTCAGCCTACCGAGGAAGGGCTCGCTCGGGTTCGGGAGAATATCTTGAAGGCCGGGATCATTGGCCGATTGGTTGCCAATGATTTCAGCGGCGCAATTATCTATGCCGAACTCCTGGAATTTAATCCTAGTACGGGGCAACGCTTGGATTTTGTTGCGGTTGCGCGCGAATTGGAAGACAAGGTTCGCGACAAGTTTTCCGACGGTTTCGCACAACAACAGTTCGACGTCCGCATCATTGGATTTGCCAAGATCGTCGGTGACATCGCAGACAGCGCGGTCCGAATAGTCATGTTCCTTACAATATCGTTCTGGATTATCGCATTTTTGTTGTATCTGTACTGTGCGTCGGCCCGGATGACGATGATGATCCTGGCGTGTTCGGTCATTTCAGTGATCTGGCAGTTAGGCACGTTGACCGTGCTCGGTTTCGGTATCGATCCAATGCTGCTTCCAGTCCCATTTCTGATTGGCGCCATCTGTGTGAGTCATGGCGTGCAGATGGTCAGTGCGGCCCGTGCCGAGATCTACAATGGCGCCGATGCGCAGTCCGCGGCTCGTGAGAGTTTTCGCCGCTTAGCGGTTCCCGGTGCTGTCGCCCTGGCCAGCGATACCGCTGGATTCATCACCATAATGTTGATCGATATCGGCATCATCCGCGAGATGGCAATCACCGCCAGCTTGGGTGTGGCGGTAATCGTGTTCACGAATTTGATCTTACTACCGGTGTTGATCTCCTATTTCACCGGGGTGGAACTTTACCGTGACAAGTTACACCGGCGCGCAGAGGTCTTGGCATCGCTGTGGCGAACACTGTCAATGGTTGCCACACGCGGTCCAGCAACGGTGGTGCTGGTGGTTGCCGGGGGATTACTGGTATTGGGCTTATGGAAAGGCACTGACGTTAAAATCGGCGATCTGCACCATGGTGTACCGGAACTACGTCCGAACTCACGCTACAACATCGATGCGTCGGTGATTGCGGATCGGTTCTCGATTGGCGTCGACGTATTGACCGTGTTCGCGGAAACGGTCCCGGAGGCTTGTATCAAATACGAGTATATGGATGCAATAGACCAGTTCGCATGGCATGTGTCCAACGTGCCAGGCGTGTTGTCCACCCAAACCTTGCCGATGATTGCAAAGGTCATCAATGCTGGTTGGAATGAAGGTAGTCTGAAGTGGCGGGTATTGCCGCGTAACCAGCATGCCCTGGTGCAGGCGACCAGTCCCGTGGACACGAGTAGCGGGTTACTGAATCGGGACTGCAGTGTTATGCCGGTTCTGATGTACACCAAAGATCACAAAGCGGAAACCATCCAACGTATCGTCGATGCGGTGAAGCAATATGACGAGAAACATGGTGATAAAAATCTCCGGTTCAGACTCGCGGGCGGGAATGTGGCAGTTATGGCCGCTACTAACGAAGCCGTGAAGGAGGCCCAGTTCCCAATACTGATTTACGTGTTCTCGGCCATTATCGTGCTATGTTTGTTATCATTTCGCACGTTGACCGGAACACTTTGCATCGTCATCCCTTTGGTATTGGTCTCGTTGTTAGCCTATGCATTGATGAGCTGGCTTGGGATCGGTCTGAAAGTCAATACCTTGCCGGTGGTGGCCCTGGGGGTGGGCATCGGCGTGGACTACGGTATTTACATCTTCAGCCGTTTCCAAAGTCTACTCGACGAAGGCAAGGAAATAGCCGAAGCGTATTTCACAACCTTGGCTATTACTGGGGTGAGTGTAATCGTTACCGGCTGTACCCTCGCAATAGGAGTCGCCGCTTGGATTTTTTCGCCACTGCAACTGCAAGCAGACATGGGAATTTTGCTGACATTCATGTTTTTGATGAACATGCTGGGCGCCATCCTGTTGCTGCCCGCCCTCGCTTGCTGGATGTTCCACAAACAAATCGGTGTCCATTCGTCTGAATGATCGCGCGTGTAGATAGGGTAATATATCGCCGGTAGTGCGAAGTTTCAGATCACCGATAATCCTCTGTGGTTTTCAAATCGGAGCTTACGCCAACGTGATGGGCAACGTAAATCATGCATCCGACCGTGATCGGATGGTTGATAGTCAAATACAGAATCCTTACGACAGCCGTCCACCGGTCGTGGATGACGCCGTGCTACGCGCCATGCGCAAGGTGCCGCGCCATCTGTTTGTGCCAGAGGAGCATCAGAATCTTGCCTACGAGGATAGACCATTGCCTATCGGTCATGGTCAAACGATCTCGCAACCATACATCGTCGCGATCATGACCGAGTTACTGAAGCTCGAATCACAGCATAGGGTGCTCGAGGTGGGAACCGGATCCGGATATCAGGCTGCAGTGTTGGCTGAGATCGCCGGAGAGGTGTACTCCGTCGAGATTGTGGAATCCCTAGCCATGCTTGCGCGTGAGCGGTTGGCGGCCTTGGATTATCGTAACGTGACGGTGCGCGCCGGTGACGGGTATCTCGGCTGGCCGGAATATGCGCCGTTCGACGCGATTATTGCCACCGCGGCCCCGAAGGATGTCCCACAATCACTGATTGACCAACTGAAACCGGGAGGACGGATGGTGTTGCCGGTCGGCCCGGCATGGCGCACCCAGATGCTGAAACTAGTGGAACGGCACAGTGACGGTTCCATCACCCGCGACAACATCATGGCGGTGGGTTTTGTGCCGATGATCAGGGACAAGGGTTAAACAACGCGTATCTGTTTCTGGGCAGCTCCACAGAGTGGGTGGTTGATGGTGGCGTCAATAGTTCATGAATGGCGTAAGATAGACGGCATCGTGCGGGGGCGCGGTTCGATGACACCAGACCGTGTTCGCAATTCCAGAGGTGATAAGCATGAAATCGGAACAATACCGGATCGAGCATGACACAATGGGCGAGATGCAGGTCCCCGCTGATGCCTTGTGGGGCGCGCAGACCCAGCGAAGCTTGCAGAATTTCAAGATCGGCACCGAAAAGATGCCACTCAAACTCATCCACGCGTTTGCGCATCTCAAGAAGGCTTGTGCGTTGGTTAATCATCAACTCGGTAAGCTTGATCAGTCACTACGAGATGCGATTGTCAAGGCATGTGAAGAGATTCTGTGTGGACAGCATGCAGATCAATTTCCATTGTCAGTGTGGCAGACCGGTAGCGGCACGCAGTCCAACATGAATTGCAATGAAGTAATTGCGAATCGCGCCACCCAAATCCTCGGTGGCGATTTCACGAAAGAGAAGCAGGTCCATCCCAACGATCATGTCAACATGTCGCAAAGCTCGAACGACACATTTCCGACGGCGATGCACATCGCAACGGTGATCGAGGTCGAAGATGCCCTGTTGCCGGCCATTGAGCTGCTTCGCGCTACATTGGATGCAAAGGCTGAGGTCAACGCCGAGATCGTAAAAATCGGCCGCACCCATCTGCAAGATGCGACACCGTTGACCCTGGGACAGGAAATCAGCGGTTGGTCGGCAATGCTCGCGACCAATATCGCGCAGATCGAACAGTCCCTGGATCACGTGCGGGCGTTGGCCATCGGTGGTACCGCGGTAGGCACCGGCATCAACGCCCATCCAGAGTTTGCCGAGCGCACGGCGGCGGCGGTCGCACAGGCCACCGGCAAGGGTTTTGTCTCGGCCGCAAACAAGTTTCAGGCATTGACATCTCACGATGCGGTCGCGCATCTTAGCGGCGCGTTGAAGGCATTGGCCGCAAACCTGATGAAGATCGCTAATGACGTGCGTTGGCTAGCCAGTGGCCCGCGGTGCGGAATCGGCGAGATCTCGATCCCCGCTAACGAGCCGGGTAGCTCGATTATGCCCGGCAAGGTTAACCCCACCCAGGCCGAGGCATTGACCATGGTGGTGTGCCAGGTATTCGGTAACGACGCGGCGATCTGTTTCGCAGCCAGCCAGGGTAATTTCGAATTGAATGTGTATAAACCGGTGATCATTTATAACCTGCTGCAGTCCATCCGGTTGTTGGCGGATGCAATGCGTTCATTCAACGATCATTGTGCGGTGGGCGTCGAGCCGGTCACCGAGACGATTGAAAAAAATCTCCACAACTCGCTGATGCTGGTCACTGCGTTGAATCCTTATATCGGCTACGAGAATGCGGCGAAGATCGCCAAGACCGCGTTCGCAAATGACATCACCCTGAAACAAGCGGCCATCGACCTGGATCTGTTGACCGCGGAGCAGTTTGACGAGTACGTCGTGCCGGAAAATATGGTGAAGCCCAAAGGTTGAACGACATCTGGTTTCGCCCCTCCAGGGGCAAAAAATAAAAACTTGACACAAAAAGTAACTCGACCCGGTAGGGGCGATATAAAAAGTCCCTTACTCGTAAGAGCGATGTCTGGGCAAGTTAATTTTTCTTAATCGGCACTTAATCGTTCAATCAACGCCCGATGCACTCGATTACGAAACGGCCGAAACCCGCCATAAGGAGCCAATCGAGATTTAGAAAGCGGTCGTTCGTCTTAACGTTCTAGCTCAGCGGCAAAGGCAAGCTGGCGTGGCTTTTGCGCCAGCAAAAGGCATGACAGATTGACTTTGTCCGTCTGGAGCGCTTTGTTAGAGGGCGTTTCATGTACCGTCTGGCCTCGTCGCAACAAACTCGCGTGGCAGAGGACGCCACTTCCTTAACAAGTCCCGAACGCGGGCGAGATTCTTCATCAAGACTGCCTCGTATGGATCTGGGTTGCCGTCACTTGGGAATTCCGTCAGCTCTTCAAGCTGATACAGCGCGAACCAAAATGTTCTTTCTTCCGGCTCCGGCGCCGGAAGTTTTGCTTCGCTAAAACGCTCATGCCATTCATCCAATACTAAATCAATGTATGTTTGCACGTCCGGTTCATCCTTTGTTGCCGGGGCTTCTCCGTCGAGATATCTCAACAGACGCGAACGATGATGTTCCAGATATTTTCTTACGTCGTCCATGACTACCTCCTACGCACTCTAACGTTCAGGTTCACGGGTGGCGGCGCGCTAGCGACGCCGTCCCGTGAACCGGTGGTTATGCCCGTCTATGCCTCGACCATGTCCATTTTTGTGCTTTCTATAAATTGGGCTAGCTCGTCACGTTCTATCTGAGGGACATTAAAAGCGTCCAAGGTTACATGAAGGTGTTTCATGAATGCCGACCAATCGGCTTCGCTGAGTCTCATGCCCTTATGGGAGGTCTTCATGTCTCGTCCGGTGTAGTAGACTGGTCCACCCGCACCCGAGCAAAGAAAATCTATCAAGAGCTGCTTCGACCGCTGCATGCTGTCCTCCGGCCGACGCTGCCAGAAGTGAGACAGAAGTGGATCCTGTTGTAAGCGTGGCAACAAGTCGCTGACGACTGCGGAAATCGCGTCGTATCCGCCTAGGCGAGCATAGAGCGTTTTTTGACTCATGTTTTTACTCCGTTTGGTTAGATGTGGGCATAACGTCCCGGATCAGCGGCATAGTGCGCGCGTCGCGGGCACTTTGCCCGACTGCATGCGCTTGTGTACGCCCGGCATGGGCATGAACTTATGGGGTGGAAGTCCCCTGTAGGAGAACCTGCATCGACACTAGTGTGTATACCCATGTTGATGATATTAACTACTAGCCGACGGCAAGGGCAATTTCGTGAGGGATTGTCTGAAGGAAGCCTGAGCGCAAAGCAGCGAGCTGACGGACAGAAATCGCATACAAGGCCCAGTTCCAGGGGTGAGTTAGCACAAGGTAACGAAACCCATGGGTTCGCGGGACAGGGTAAATGCGGCAGTTGTGCTGTGACAGTTCATGTTCTTATCCGGGGAGATCTGTCCGGCGTGCGGTGGTTTCGCCACAGCGCCGAGATCAGCAATGGTTTTGGTGACTGGACAGAAGTCAGCAGAGGGCATAGTAGCGGACTCGGCCAGGGTGGCCGGGAAAGTGAAGGCCCGAACATCAGTCAAGGAGGAGTCATACTTATTCTCAGCCGTCGCGCGGTCTGTGCAAAACGGAAAGTAACGGTCTGGCGATAAGACGTGCAACCAGCCTTGAATAGTAATCTATTGGAATGTGTTCTGGCGTCGGAGAATCTCAAAGCCGCTTGGAGGCAGGTGAAGAGAAACAAAGGTGCCGCCGGTGTGGATGGGATCACCATTGAGGAATATCCGCAATGGGCCCGGACCCACTGGCCACGGACACGCCGAGCCTTGGAAGGTGGCTATTATGTGCCATCTCCGGTGCGGCGGATGGAGATCCCCAAGCCGAAGGGCCGAGGCGTTCGCCTCCTGGGTATCCCCACCGTCAACGACCGGGTGATTCAACAAGCCATCGCTCAAGTGTTGACGCCGATCATCGACCCGACGTTTTCGGATTCCAGTTATGGATTCCGACCCAGACGTTCGGCCCACGGCGCCGTCAAACAGGTTAAGGGTTTTATCGAAGCAGGTCTTCGTGTGGCAGTGGATATCGACTTGTCGAGATTTTTCGACCGAGTCAATCACGATATTCTCCTAGCCCGTCTGGCACGACACGTGCGAGATCCACGATTACTGCGATTGATAGGCCGTTACCTGCGTGCTGGCGTGATGATCGGTGATGCCACGCATCTAACGCCCGAGGGCGTTCCGCAAGGCGGCCCGCTCTCACCGCTGTTGGCGAATGTGGTATTGGATGACCTGGATAAATACCTGGAGAAGCGTGACCTTCGATTTGCCCGCTACTGCGATGACTTCGTCATCTGCGTGAAGAGCACATCGCGAGGTTACCGCGTCATGGACCAGGTGACACGATTCCTGGCGCGTAAATTGAAACTCGAAGTCAATCGGGAGAAGAGCCGAGTGGTGAAAACCAATCAGCTTAACTTCCTGGGATTTACGTTCCAAGGAAAGCAGATTCGCTGGAGTGATCAATCCTTGGAGGACTTCAAGCGTCGCATTCGTCAGCTGACCAAGCGATCTTGGGGGATCTCCATGCGGCGACGCTTCCGTGACTTACGTGTCTATATCCAAGGGTGGATCAACTACTTCGGACTTTCAGAATTCTATCGCCCCTTACCCCGACTCGATGAGTGGCTGCGGAGACGGATTCGCATGTGCTACTTGAAACAGTGGCCCAAACCGCGGACTCGTATTCGTAATCTCATCCGTTTTGGGGTTCCAAAGAAAGCGGCGATCGATATAGGGTTAAGTTCTAAAGGCCCTTATCGGCTTGCAAAAACTTACGCAACCCAACTGGCCTTTAATAACTCCTGGCTGAAAGCCCAGGGACTCGTCTCGATTCGAGATCTATGGATTCTGTTTCACTATCGCTGATGAACCGCCCGGTGCGGACCCGCATGCCGGGTGGTGTGGGGACTGGGGGTTAAATACCCCCGGTTACCCGATTAGGAGGTTCTTGGCTAGTTATCTGAGTCAATGCGTACATACCTCCCATGTTCGAACCTGGAAAAGAAGTGTTCCACCATAGGGTGATTAATGGGTTC
>CAMYNX010000116.1 GCA_947259875.1 uncultured Gammaproteobacteria bacterium
CGCCTGGCCGACGCCTCGGCCGGTAAGCATCATTGGGTGGTGCGCTTGGGTCCAGAACGCGGAAAATGGATCTATGTCGCCAATGTGTTCGCCGCGAGCGGCATTCTGCTGATTGCGGTCATAGCCGGATTCGCGCCGGCCATCACGTTATTATCGTTGCTACCCTTGGTCATCGCTGCAAGGGCAGCCGCATATTTGATCCAGTATGCCAGACAGTCCACACGACTCAGGATTCCGATCAAGCTGACTATTGCCAGCGCTCTGGCCCATGGTCTGACGCTGGCGACCATCTTGGCATTCGTTGCACCGGCACGCTGAGACGCCTCAACCAGAAGACGGCCCAGCGCCCAACGTTGCGCGGCGCAGGATATCGGAATCACCCCGTTCGACGGGGACGCCCAATAATGCGAGCGCGGAAAATACCGTCTCCAACTGCGAGTCGTCCAATTGCACCTTCTTGCCGACCGCCATGTACCGGTGTTGGTCGAGCTCCACCGACTGAATGTCGGCTTTGTGCCCCAGGCCTCGTAGTGCCGCTTGCACGGTGGTCCCGATCTGCTTGTCGGGGGCGTCGAAGAAGTACAGCCGCCCAAGCCGTTCGCAGTAGATGGCGCGTCCAGCGCCGAGTTGAATCACGATATGCGCCTCATAGATACGTTCCTCATCCTTGGTAAGGGAATTGGGTCTACCAGTATGCAATGAGACAAGATTCATCATCACGACTATGTAAAGGTCACCGGCTCCACCGTGCGCTGGTTTGACGCGAGACACAGAACCCGGCTTTAATCAATCGTAATGAGTATCGTACCCGAAATTCTCGCATTGACTCGAACTATTCACGATGAATTTACGCTACCACGTGTAGGTTGTGTCTATGTGCCACCGGTGCGGCATGATAAGGCGCACGCCGACTTCGGTTTGGTAATCCTCGACGACGGCAGCGCGGGCCTGTTCTATGTATCCCAGCAAGAGCCGCTTAGCCGTTTGCGCGATGTAACCAAGGAGACCACTGCCGGCTCACCGGCGTGGGAGTTGGCCCGTGAATTGAATTCCGACGATGCCGGGCGGCGTGGCCTAGCCTTCGGCGCGGTCAGTGCTATCACCCAGTATTTTCTGAAACGCGCCGGTTACAAGACGCCGACCCAGCGCAGCATGGACTATACGCTGCAGGATCACGTCGGTATGGTCGGCCTGTTCCCGACGCTGGTCGATCGCCTGCGTCAGCGCGGCATTCCGTTGACGGTTATCGAGCAACGGACCGAGTTGATGCGATCGGATACCAATTTTCAAGTGACGCTCGACCCTGCGCAACTCCGCACCTGTAACAAGATCCTGTGCACCGCGGCCACGCTGCTGAACGATACCATCGACGATATCTTGCCCCACTGCGCCGACGCGACATGGATCACCGTCATCGGACCTTCGGCCGGCTGCCTGCCAGACCCATTGTTTGCAAGGGGTGTGCATGCGGTCGGCGGGTCGCGGGTGATCGACGCGGACGCTTTGCTCGCGCGCATGCAAGCCGGCGAGCCGTGGCGGGACAGCGTAGAGAAATATGTGCTCGAAGCCAGTCAGTATCCGGGATTTGCCGCGCTGCGTACTCGCGCCCATACCATTAAGGGGTCGGCGGCAAATTAATACTACATTGCGGGGCCTGACCTCATTTAGTCCACGATATTGGGGGGATCGAGATCGTCCTGTATCGCGGTGTCGGAACCATGGCGTGTAATCCAACGTTCCAATAGAGTGACGTGTTCCGCTTCTTCCTGGGAAAACTCGCCCGCTAATTGACGTACCGTCTTATTCGGCGAGTGCGACGCCACCAGCCCATAAAAATCACGGCTACGTTTCTCGTTGGCGACCGCAAACTGCAGTGCCTGCACCGGCGTCATCATATAATCGATATCCGCATAATCACCAGTCTCCGGCCCTTCATCTTCCACCCATTTGAAATCCCATGGTTCCAACGTCGGAAGGTCGCTGCCGGCCGCCAAGCGCTCGACCTCGGCCGCGTGCTTGCGTCCGAATTCCGCCATCTTGCGGAATAGACCCGCGACCTCCATATTGTTGTGTGTATCCATCGCGTCGGCGAGTTCCTCGTAGCGGTCCACGGACTCCTGTTCCAAGGCGAACGCGTGCGCCAGGAACTCCGCCTTGGTCGCGATTTCTTGCGGGTTGGTCATAAACGGAACTCCTGCTCGATATCTTCGATTGCAATCTCCTGCATGTTGCTGCGTCTCCATACCGGTCTGGCCTCAACATAGATGACACCGGTGGACATCCCATCGTCGCGTTGGCAATGCAGGGCAGCCAGCGCCGGATCGCTCGTTGGCAACGCGTCCACGGCGAACGGCCGCACGATGTTTTTCCACTCTTTTTGTTCGGGGCGAAATGTGGGACAGGGACTCAACACCTGGATAAACGCGAAACCCGGATGTTGCATCGCGAGCACCATCATCTGAGCCAAGAGATTGGGCTTACCCGAAAAGGCGCGCGCGATGAAGGTAGCACCGGCCGCTAGGGCGATGGCAGCAGGTTGGAAAGGTCGCGCGTGGGTACCGGATGGAGTGAGTTCACTCTCGGTCCAATCCGGCGCCGTGGTCGGAGACGCTTGGCCTTTGGTCATGCCATACACTTCGTTGTCCATAACGATATAAGTCATGTCCATATTGCGCCGGCACGCGTGCAGAAAATGGTTGCCGCCAATGGAAAAGCCGTCACCGTCACCACCGGCCACTACTACGTGTAAATCCGGCCGTGCCGCCTTCAAGCCCGCGCCGAGTGCCAAGGCGCGGCCATGAATCCCGTGGAAACCATATACGTTGGTGTAGGCGGGCACCCGTGATGAGCACCCTATTCCGGAGATCAACGCCACTTGTTCCGGTGGCAGCCTTAATGAAGCCAAGGCCTTGGTAATGGCGTTTAGTACCCCGAAATCACCGCATCCCGGACACCACACCGGCTTCACATCCGATTTGTAGTCCTTGGGTTGACTTTTGCCGGGCAGCGGATTCATCACGCCTCGCCCACCAACAACATCGCGGTGATCTCACCCGGTGACAGAGGCGATGGTCCCGGGCGCGCCAGGCTTTCGGTGAACTTGGGGAGGTCAACCTGTGAACGCAAGTAATGATAGAACTGTCGCGAAAATGTCTGCTCGACGACCAGCACGCGCCTCACTCCCTCGAGTGCTTGGTTTAGTTGTTGCGTACATAGCGGCGCCAGCAGTCGCAGGGCGATCAAGCGCACCGGCACACCCTGCTCACCGGCTCTGCGGATGGCCTCCTTGACGGCACCGGTACACGAACCCCAGGTCACAACTGCAATCGTTCCGTCGCCCTCGACGTCGGCCCAATGGTCGCCATAATCGAAACCAATTAATTTACCTGCGCGTTTTTCGAGCTGCTGCAGGTGATCCCGGGAGCCGGTCGATGGCGTGCCACGTTCATCGTGCTCGAGTCCATCGGCGGTATAGCTCATGTCGATCGTTCCGGGGATCGCCATCGCCGACACACCGTCGGCAGTCAGTGCGTAGCGTCGATAATTTTCGACGCCGGCTTGAGCGGTAACTCGGCGGGTGATAAAGCCGATATCCGGAGGACGGTTCACGATCACTCGGGACTGGGCCAGCAATTGATCGCTCAATACGATTACCGCGGTTTGCAAAGATTCCGCCAGATTCACCGCCCATTGCAAGGTGAAGACGCTATCCGGTATCGAAACGGGCGCCACGACCACATGTGGCGCTTCGCCGTGCATACCGTAAAGTGCGATGTTGAGATCAGTTTGCTCCGACTTGGTGGGGATGCCGGTAGAGGGCCCGCCGCGCATGACGTCGATCACCACAATCGGCGTTTCACTGGCAACCGCCAGACCGATTCCCTCGGTCATCAATGCCATCCCGGGGCCGGAGGTAACAGTCATCGCAGGGACGCCGCCGTAGGAAGCACCCAGGATCATGTTCACCGATGCCAGTTCGTCCTCGGCCTGGATCAGACAACCGCCCGTCCTTGCAAGGCGTGGAGCCAGCCATTCCAACATCTCGCTCGCCGGGGTGATCGGATAACCGGCCACGAAACGCACACCGCCTTTTAGCGCGCCCAAGCCGCAGGCCTGATTACCGGTGATGGTCCAGCGATCCTCAGTGCCACCTTGGGCTATGGGCATGGGTAGCTCAATGTCTAGCGATCGACCCATCTTTGCACCGCGCTCGATGCAGGCACAAGCGCCGGCTACCACGTTCTCACCCTTAGTGGACAATGAGCGACTTACGGTCTTGGATATGGTTTCGAGCTTCAGCCCGGTGATTGACGACACCAGACCCAGGGCAATCATATTGGCTCGGCCGTATTCAATTTCCTTCGCCTGTGTTTGCATCTCAACGGGAATCAAACGGGCGCCGGACTGCACGATGGGTTCCGGGACATCGCCGCCCGCCGGATCGTGTAACACGCAACTAGAGGCCGCGAGGGGAATCTCGTCGATAAATCGCTCTGCATGCCGCCAATCGAAGGCGATCACTAGATGGTAATAGTCGCCGGCGCATTCCACGGGCATATCAGCGAAGCGCAACAACGCCGCGGATTCGCCTCCGCGTATCTGCGGGCCTGCGGAACGCCGCATCAGCCCATAACTTCCATCAGCGGCAGCCGCCTCCAATAACAGGTTGCCCACGGTCACGACACCGGCGCCGCCCGAACCTACCAATGCCACGGATCGCGAATCGAGTTCTTGTATACGGTTCATCAGTCGATCATACATGTCTGCGAGGCCCTGTGTTTGCGTTACATCAAAATATGCCCACCAACCTCATAGGCGACTCTGCGACTCTGCAATTCCCGTCGGATCAGTAAGGTAGTGTCGCCCTCCCTACCCGGATCTTGGACTTGTGCCGGGCCTGTTTCGCCGATAATCGGCGCTGCCCCGGGCCGCGGGTATGGCGAGGAAACAATAACCAATCCGTGCGGTCTATAACCGAAGCGCCTGCTGCTATAAGCACTACAAGGGCTGCTCCGCTACACTTAGGTTTAGATGCCCAAGGGGTAAGTTCGATGCAAAAAAAGTTAGGGTCTTTGTTGTTTTTATTCGCGATGGCATGGGCACTGGACGGACACGCGCTTCTGTTTACGTGTCAAAACATTCCCTTAGAGGGCACCAAGAACCTAAAAATAGACAACATATATCTTCTCAAGACCCGGTTGTTTAATGATCTACCCGACCAGCAGGAAATCTCGATCTCGAATTTCATTACCTCCAATACCACCGAAATAACCTTCGTCCGGATACAAGGCTCGCCGGATTTTTTCAAGGTGACTACTAACAACGATCCTGAGAGACTTGCCTACCTCCTGGCGTGGGTCAGCAATCGAGAACGGGACGGGACATGTGCCATCGAGCTTCAGGGATACACCAATGGAAACATAACCCGGGAATTTCTCCAGATTCTTGCCATCTATCCCCAAGGAACTTTGGCCGTTGGCTTACCGAACACCACGGATCGTCAGGGCCTGATCCTGCTCACCAACGACAACGAGATCTAGCCCGTATATTGCGCTAAGGCGCCCCGCCCCTATTCATGCCACACACCGGGGAGACCGCAGCGTCTGTTCCAGGAAACAACGACATTCGATGCTCCAGGTTGCTTGGCAAAAATACGGGCAAGGCTCTTCATTTATCCCCCACCCCTTTGAGGGGACTGATTTTGACGAGCACGATGGCGAATATCGGTAGCGCAAAGCCGATGATCGACACCGTGATCAGCAGCATGCCCAGATCACCGTAGTCCGCCGGGGTTATGATCGCCCCTGCAGGATCTTTGACTTCGCGCGTGACGATGAAGAACTGGTTCAGGTATCTGGTGCCGAGCTGACTCAAAGATAGGGCCAAGTTCGTAAACGAAGCCATCACTGCAAAAAACGTCGCCTTGAGATCAGACGGCGCAGAGTGAGCGATCCAAGCCAGCATCGGGATCATCGCGATTTGCCCCAGTGGCGACTCCAGCGCCGTGTCCACCAGAGCAATGAACCGCGCGTCGACCACACCGTTGGTATGGGCGGCGGTCCACTCGTGCAGGCCATAGAACATCCCGAGAATTGGCAGAGAGAGTATGGTGCCTGCAACCGTTAGAAAGCCGATGATATAGGCCATCGATCGTTCGGCCATGAATCGCCGAAATATAAACATTCCCAGCAACGTCAGGCTGCTGCCAATCAGCGACAAAACAGAGAGAAACTGTTGGTCAAACTTCAACTCGTCAATCATCCACCATGTGGATCCGGCACCGGGACCCGGTAATGCCCGGAACACAAACACCAACAACGCAGTTCCGACCAGGACTCTACGCGCATCTGTATCCAGGGACCGAATCAGGCGGTTGATCAGAAACAACACAATGATCATCGATCCGGCGAAAATAATTTCCTGGTTGTAAGAGACATCGCTCAGCCCGATCGAGAGGGTGAACACCACAAACACCAAACTGCCGCCCAGTATCCACCAATTGGGCTCTGGCGCTTTGGTTTGGGCCTTGAGCATCAGCTTGACTTCCTGTTTGCTAAATCCCTTGCGTCGCAGACGGCGGGCATCCCGGATCTTGAGCATTTCGCTGAGCACCACACCAAATACGGATATCACCGGAATTGCCAACGCCAGGGCGTAGATCATCTGGTATATCTCAACTTTCTCGGCCTCCGGCAGCGCCACCGCACCCTGAAACATCAAGATATTCACCACCGCCACCAGTACACTACCGCCGATAATCGCCACGCGCCCTAAAGTCTGCATGGTCGTGTGCATGAGGCGGCGGGTCTCACCATCAATCGGTTTCCCCTCGTCATCCACCCGCGGAACTGCCTCCACGGTCATGGCATCCGCGACCACATCCTGAATCACATAACCTACCGGCGCCAATAACGCGCTGACGACATACCAGGCATTTACCGGCAGGAGTTCGCGCATAAAATCCGTGTACCCGAGCAGACCAATCATGATCACAAGGCTCAGCGCAATGAGGGTGGCACCGAGAAAGACCAGCGCCGACTTCCAACGCCAGAACAGATCCACTAGATGCCCCAAAGGCATCTTGAGCGCCCAGGGGATTCCTGCCCAAAATCCCAAGGCGGCGAGAAATGCGGCAGACAATCCGAGATAATCCTTGACGAAAAATGTGCCGACAATTCCAGTGAGCCCCGAAACACCGGCCGCCACATACACCATCAGTGGCGGCAGATAAGACAAACGCATCTCCCTCCCAAGCTCGAAGATATTGCGGTCCATCCAGTGATAGATGTTGTTCATCAACGATACTTACTCATACTTGGGGCTATAAGCACAAACCGAGAATACGCATATAAGATTTCAATTCCGCGACCTCCAACCTCGGTGGATCGTCCCGATCCCAAACCGATCCTGGATTTGATCAGCAACACTATCCAAATTCGATTGCTTTTTCTCGGCGATATCCTTGAAAAGTTCGAACTGCGTGTCGAAGTCATGATCAAACGTGCTGACTCCGATACCCAATAAACGGACTGCAAGAGATGAATTCTGTAATGCTTTAACCAACAATCTTTCTGCCGTGTGCCAATATCGACATCGTCAATGTCTCGCTCAAAGGTTGTCTCATGTGAGATCGACTTGGCCTCGCGATCGTGGACGACAGGCCGACTATCTATACCGTGTGCGAGTTGCCAAAAATGATGACCCCACGCACCCAATCGCTGTTTCAATATTTGCTGCGGAAGTCCTCGCAGTTGTGCGATCGTGGCAATACCAAGTTCGGTTAGTACTCGGTCGGTTGACTTGCCCACCCCCCAAAGCCGGGAAATCGGCAAGGGATCAAGAAAGTCTTGCACATGCTCGGGCGGGATGACGACAAAGCCGTCGGGCTTGTCGAAATCGCTGGCGAGCTTGGCTAAGAATTTGTTGGCGGCCACCCCCACCGAGGCAACCAGTCCTAACTCTTCGCGGATCTCGTGCTTGATAGCGTGCCCGATGTCGGGACCCTCCCCCCACAGATTACGGCTGGCGGTGACATCCAAAAACGCCTCATCCAGCGCCAAGGGTTCCACCAATGGGGTATAGCGATCAAGAATATCCCGGATTTGTCTTGATATTTCAGCGTAATAATCATGGCGCGGTTTGAGAAATATCGCGTGTGGACACAACCGCTTCGCACGACTGGCAGGCATAGCGCTGTGGATACCGAATTGACGCGCTTCGTAACTCGCTGCAGCCACCACACCGCGACCACGCGGAGACCCTCCGACGAGTACCGGTTTGCCCTCAAGCTCCGGCCGGTCACGGACCTCCACAGATGCATAAAAGGCATCCATGTCAACATGAATAACGGATCTGGGTGTCGTCAACGCGGCAACGACAAAAGTCGTATGCTTAATATGACAGCGGTGCCAACAAACTTGGGACTTCGTGCGCTCACCGATACACGAGCTTGGCAGGTGAAATCAACACACCAAAATGTTCACACCAAATCACAACGCTGCCGTATTTCTTGACTTCGACCCCCGCGGGGATTGGGTAGATTTGACTTCCCTTGAACGCGCGCAAGCGCCCAAGATCAACAAACATCGTCGCGGCCACATCAGTGTCGGGGGTAACATCCCCATCGCCCGTCACTAGGTAGACGTGATAGGCGGGCCCCGGGCCCACTTCAAAATCTCGTTCTAAGTGGACGATATCCTCGTACACCGAGATCTTGCCACCACCATAGTGAACTGGATCGGCCGGGTTGGCATGTATGAATTCTCCAGTTGCCACCACTTGTTTACTTTCGACGTTCCCGATTCTCTCATCCGCCACAATATCGGCGAGAAAGATGTATGGATACACGAAGATGCCAACTGCAAACCCGGCAAGACCACCAAGAACACCGCCTAAAAAAAAGGATAAAATGAGTTTCTTCATGCGCACGCTCCAACTAATTGGGTGCAAGATGCCGGCACGGGATCGAGCTTGAAATATATACGTCTTTTGCTCGAATTACATCGTGAGAGCTAGCTGTGGACCAACACCGCCAAGTCGTTCACGAGACGCGCTGATTGCTCGATAACAGTATGGTATATGGGGCATAGTCGACATCTCGGGCCGGATGTTCCGTATAAATTGTATGGTTTGGCGAACGAAATCGTCGTGTGAATTCCCAAAATTTCAGCACCATACATCGCGGTCTCACGACGATGTGGTGGATAGATTAAACTGAATTTCCCATTAGCGCGGTGTGGTCGCCGGGTATCGCCGGAGAAACCACGGGAGTATTTGGATTTGATGGGTATAATAACCACTCGGCAGGATTCGCGGCGGGATCGAGGTCCGTATGTCAATGAAAATTACCGATGAGCAAAACGTGTCAAAGCGAAGAACAACGAAATTCTACATGTTGAGTAAATCAATCGGTTACTCACTCTGTCTAGGCACTGCTTTGTTGGCCGCACCAGCCGTTGGCGCAGATGGACTCAAGATAGAACTGAATAAGCTGGAGGAAGCCGATGGTGCTTGCCGGGCCTATTTACTATTCGAGAATAAAGCCGAGAGCGCATTTCAGTCGCTGAAATTGGATCTCGTTATGTTTGGACTAGATGGAGTAATTACCAAACGGTTGGCAATCGAAGGCGGTCCACTCCCGAAAGACAAGACCAGTGTAAAATTGTTCGAGATTAGTGGTCTGAAATGCGAAACCATCGGCCGAATTTTATTGAACGATGTTATTAATTGTCAGGATTCGGCTGGCGCAAAGATGGATAGTTGTATTGAAATGGTCACCGCCAGTTCGAAGAACAAAGTTCCTCTATTCAAGTAACCGGGATTGAACCGCGGGCATGTGCATAGTCCACTAATGCCCCGCAGAGAACCAGCAAGTGGAGGAACTTTTCACAAAAGCGATCGAAGCACTTAGACTGGGTGGCCCAGTCTTGGTGGTTTTGTTTGTGCTCTCAACCATTGCGCTCGCCATCATCTTGATCAAGTTTTTGCAGTTCGCAGTTCTTCGCGTCGGAGACCAGGGATTTGTTCCTCTTGTGCTAAACCACTATCGTTCCGGAAGAATTCAAGATGCAATACACGTATTGAGTAGGCGCCGAAGCCCGGTGGCGAGAGTGCTCGAAATCGCTATCGAGGGAAGACAACGGCGAGATCTCGATGAACACCTAATACGCGAAGAGGTAGATCGCGTGGCGACTGAACATCTGGAACAGCTTCGTTCGTATTTGCGGGGTCTGGAGGTTATCGCGGCCTTGAGTCCCTTGCTGGGTCTGTTAGGCACGGTGCTCGGCATGATCGACGCCTTTCAACAACTCGAGCAGGCGGGTAATCGCATCAACGCCTCTATACTGTCGGGCGGCATATGGGAGGCCTTGCTGACCACTGCCGCCGGGCTTGCGATTGCGATACCGGTCCTAGCAGTGCTCAACTGGTTGGAACGCATCGTACAAAAAACCGCTCACACCATGGAAAGTGCAGCGACTCAGGTGTTCACCATAGCAATACAGCAGCAACCCTGGACCCATGGAATCCCAAACCTACACGCAACTACTCGCCAAAACGTCGAATAACAGAATTCGGCGTCGCCGGCCGCTTATCAGTCTGACGCCGCTGGTCGACGTCGTCTTTATCCTGCTGGTATTTTTTATGCTGGCTTCAAGCTTTTCAGATCAACGCGCCGTGGGATTAATGACGCCCGCAATCGCTGAGTCAGCACGCACGTCGAAAACCGTTCTGCTGCGCGTGAAGCGTAACGGCGATTTGGACCTTAATGGAGAACCAATTACGGTCAACCAGCTCCAGGCACGTGCGGCGCAATTCATCCAGACCGTCGGGGAGCGTCAGTTCTTGGTACAGCCAGACAAAGGCGTGGCATTACAGCGGGTTGTCGCAGTGCTCGATGCACTGTACGCGACTGGCGTGCAAGACATTTCCTTGATACGCAAATAGGCACACAGCATGAAACTGCGAGGGGTTAGCGACCGAGGTTACAAGGAACCGAGTATTGTTCCGCTGGTAAATATTGTATTTCTGCTACTTATCTTCTTCATGTTGTTGGGAAGAATCACATCGCCGGAAGTGCTGGACATACAACCGCCGGCCTCCGCGAGTGGAGGCCAGATCGATGCCCATCGGGATATTCTGATCCTGATCTCCAATGATGGTCGCCTAGCGCTCAATGATGACGAAATGGAGCAAGATCTGTTGCTGAGCGCGGTGACAAAATTGCTGGATGAAGAACCGGCGATGAGGGTGAGAATAAAAGCTGATGCTGGATTAGATGCTGTTACACTAATTCGGCTCATGGAACACTTGAAGGAAGCCGGTGTGAAACGGCTGCTGTTGTTGACCGAAAGACCCGAACTATAACCCGCATATTGCACCACGTCGCCCCGCCCCTATTCATGGCTATACACCGAGGATACCCGCAGCATCTCTTCCAGGAAATGGCGACATTCGATGCTCCAGCTTGCGTGGCAAGAATAGGGGCGGGACTATCCCGGCCCTGGCTCGATCTCGAACGCCAGAACTTGCGCTTCACTCAATCCATAGCTGCGGCTTTGGATTTCGTTCCAGCGCGGCGCTTGTCCCCGCCAGCAGGGGAACCAGCCGCCCGACCCTGCGACTACGCGCAGCACAAGTCCCTTCGCCAGCTTCCAGGATCCTTGGTGTAATATACGGGCTAATGGTTATTCGCGCATCACACTGGTGGGCGGCGCTATCGGTGGCCACCGCCACTCATATTTTCGGGCTTCTCTGGTTGAGCCAACCGAGGGCACGCGTTGATCCGCCTATGGTGAGCACCGGCATAGTCATTGCACTGGAAGACAAGCTTGCACAACAACGGGAGCACGCCGCGCCTGTGACACAACCTGCCGAATCGGTTAGCGATATAAGAAGCCAGTTGACTGAGCCGCGTGACGCATTTGATGCTGCGAGTATCCGACCCGCCAAACCGGCGCCACCGGCATCGCTACCGGAACCAACCAAGGCGCTTACCAGTGAGGCGTCGGACATATTGAGTGCGCCAACGTTGGTACTGGACGAACCCCCGGTAAATACTATTACCAACCCCGACATCCAGGCCAAGGTGTCGCTCCCAAATCCTCAGGCCATGGGTGCGGCAACTGAGAAAAACCAGATTCTCTACGAGGCGGAGCGAGTTGTGAGAGACGTTTCAACCGCAGGGCCACCAGCGGCTGTGACATCATTACAATTAGAGGCGATTCATCCAAATTTAATAACCGGCAAGGATGTCGCGTCAGTGGAGTACGTTCCATCACCGCGGACCAAAATCGACGAAATAACGCCGACGATTCCTCAACAGATGAAAAGCGTTCCCGAACAACGCGCTGTGGAAACCGAGCCGTTGAAACCTTCGGAGGATGTGATCGCACGTGCTGCGCCGTCACCTACCTCTCCGGTTCAACAACGGCTAGTACGCGGAGTGACCGCACAGTACGCCGGGGTGCTAAAGGGATGGTTACAACGAAATATGCGATATCCACGGGATGCGTGGTTAGAGGGACAACAAGGCACCGTCATCGTGCTTTTTACCATTGGACGCGACGGTAACGTAATAACCTCCGGGTTAGAGCGCGGTTCCGGGCATAAGTTATTGGATGGTGAGGCCATGCAGATGGTGAAGCGGGCGGATCCGTTTCCTGCGATGCCGCCCGAGATCGTCGGCAATGAACTAGAACTGCGCGTACCGATTGTTTTCTATATCAAGGATTATGAACGGCAGCGCGAGATTCCACCCATCTATCTGAAGTAATCACTTAATGCGCAATTACCATTTGCGCAAACCGGACCGGTAATACTTGATGGATTTCGACATCCCCGGCTCGGTCCTTTTCAACCACCACCAACTGTTGGTCATCGAACGTGCCGAGAGGCAACACCATGCGCCCACCTGGCTTCAACTGTTCCACCAAGGGTGAAGGGATATGCTCCGGAGCAGCGGCAACGATGATCTTGTCAAAGGGTGCGTAATCTAACCAGCCGTAATAGCCGTTGCCGATTCGAACTTCCACGTTGTCATAACCGGCCGGGTCTTTCAGACGATCTACGGCATCCGTTGCCAAATCCTGCATGATGTCCATGGTGTACACCTTGGATACCAAGCGGCTCAGCACCGCGGCTTGATAGCCAAGGCCGGTTCCGACCTCCAACACTGTGTCGTTGTCATCCAGATCCAATAAATCCACCATCAGAGCCACAATAAACGGTTGCGAGATGGTCTTGTCGTGACCGATCGGGAGTGGACCGTCCTCATACGCGTAGGCCTGGTACTCCGCAGGAACAAATTCATGACGTGGCACCTCTCCCATGACCTCCACCACCCGCGGATCCAATACCGCCCGACCAGTCATTTCGCTGGATACCTGGGCATGGGCAGCGATGACTTTCAGCATCAATCGTCGAAGCTCGGTAAACGCAATCTGTCCCATGAGTCGACACAATAAACGGTAATATAAATCAGGTTCTTCTTTCTTGTGTCCGATGTCAAGCAGCGGATGTCAAATCAATCAGGAATCAGCATCCGACATCATCGGTATTCACCGCCACCAGGCGTGGCTACCTGATCAACGGGGGTAGCGCAGGAGGTATCGTAATGTCAGCGGCGTGACTCATTTGAGGTTCTATCGCGGCACTCAGAACCGGCTCGATCCGCTGACGTCTTGGCGCTCGCCTCTTGCGCCGCACCCGCCGTGGGCGCGCACTCCACCATAGCGTTAACATCGAGGCGCTCAACAATAACAGCAACCAAGCCGGACTCACCGTGCCAGTAATTTTCTTGGCTATCTTGACGGCGCGGGACGCCATTTTTATCGACCCCACGAGGCCGGTGATGTTACTACCGCCTGCGTGTAAACGCCGGATCCCGCGGGTTCCGAATAGTGAAGTCAACACATAGGTGCCCGGTGCATTGACTTTCGCTGCATCTGCCAGTTTCGACAAATCAGCCGCGGTCTCAACGGCGGGCATCGCGCCGCGCAAAGGGCCCGGTCCAAGCCTCCAGGCGACGTCGCCAACATCTTTGACGATTACACTCAGTTTACGGAAATCACCGGTTCGTAAGGCCTGCCGGCTGGTCACTTTGAGGGTTCGAATCAGCCTCGCGTTCAATGCCCCGACCCGCTTGAGTGCCTTGAGCAACGCCGGTGCCCAATCCATATGCGGCATTAGCGTGGTCGCCAGGCCGGTCGCGGACAGGGCGAGCACGATTTCATCACCGGTCCCGTAATGCATCTGCTTCCAGCCTTGAACGGCGATATCGCGAATATCGCCGATGACAAATAGATCGAGAGACAAGCTGCCCATCAAGCTGAATAAATCCGCCGGCTCCCCGGTGACGGCGCCAGACAGAAACCGGGCGGTGCGCTCACGTACGTCGCTTAGATGAGACTCCGCCTCGAGCGACAAACGCCTCGCATGCTCCATGTCTCCGAGAGCAGGATGATCCAGCGTGAAGTCTGCGAGCCACTTGGTCTCGGCCCAACGACGTCGCTGCGCAAGTTGTTCCGCCCTTTCCATTGGGTCGACCGTCAGTACCAATGAGGCAGCGAAGTATCGATCACGCAGTTCGTAGACCGTCAAGCCAATCACGGCGGCGGCAATCAGCGCGAGCGTAAGTCGAATGAGAGCGGTGAACATGGCCGTATCTAGGGATATTGTCCAACTATAGCAGCGTGTGCCCCTGTTTGTGCGATCGCAGCGATTTCGGCTTAGTGCTACCCTAAACCGTATATTGCACCAAGGAGTTGCTATGCAAGATCAAATTGTAAACTACATCAAGACCCATCCTATCCAGGCAGGACTGGCTGGGTTTGCTTTTATAGTGATGCTTTTCGTACCGCATGGATTTATCCTGCGACTCGTGCTTCTTTGCTTACTGGTTTACCTGGCAATGAAGGCGGGCAAGGACATCGATCTATGACAACGAAAAATATATTTGCGCATATTATGGCCGTAGCGCCGGCAGGGACAACCTTGTAATACCGAGTTATTGACTCACAAATCGGCCAAGCTTTGATCACGGCGGGTGTTTAGCGTTTGCCCGCTCCTTTACAATTCGCAGCCCAACCGTAATTCTCAATCTAAGATCGCGATGAGCCCTCAACCCGGCGTACGTATCCGCGAAATTCCATACAACTACACGTCATTCTCGGATCGTGAGATCGTGATCCGATTTCTGGGCGAGGATAATTGGGACTTGTTGAATCGGTTACGCGGTTCGCGGCGGACCGGACGTTCCGCGCGCATGCTGTTCGATGTACTGGGCGATATGTGGGTGGTGACAAGAAATCCGTTCATTCAAGACGATCTGCTTGCTAATCGGAAACGCCGGAACGCGATGAGTCAGGTGATGCATCAGCGTCTCGATCAGATTGTGGCACGCGCACAGGGTAATAACGATGCGTTGGCATTGTCGTCCTCAGCACGCGACGCGTTGCAGCGCTTCTTCGACTGGTTCGATCGCATCATCCAGCAGCGCCGGGTGGTGCGTCAGCGGTTGCGTCGTTGCACCCGCGACGACAACATTGATTTCAGCGGCCTGGCCCGCGTCTCCCACGTTACCGACGCCACCGACTGGCGGGTCGAGTTACCGTTAGTGGTCATCCATCCCGATGATGAAGCCGAGGTAGCAGCCATTGTTCGCGCATGCATCGAACTCGGCTTGACCATCATCCCTCGAGGCGGGGGCACGGGTTACACCGGGGGAGCGGTGCCACTGCACGAAGACTCGGCAGTTGTGAACACAGAAAAACTCGAACGTCTGAGCGACGTACAGATGGTATCGGTATCCGGCACGACACAATCTGTTGCTACAGTTCGGGCGGAAGCCGGCACCGTAACCCGCCGGGTGGCTGAACTGGCGGCGGAACACGGCAAGGTGTTTGCGGTCGATCCCACGTCCCAGGACGCTTCAACCATCGGCGGCAACATCGCTATGAACGCAGGGGGTAAAAAGGCTGTGATGTGGGGCACCACCCTCGACAACCTTCTGTCCTGGCGGATGGTCACCCCGAGCGGCGAATGGCTGGAGGTGAAGCGCCGCCAGCACAACCTCGGCAAGATCCATGAGCAGAATCAGGTGGAATTCCAGGTCACGAGATTCAAGGAGTTGGGGGGGGCGCCGGTCGGCAAACCTGAAACACTGCGCTTCTCCGGGCAATCGTTACGCAAACAAGGACTGGGAAAAGATGTCACCGACAAGTTTCTCGGTGGGCTACCCGGGGTGCAAAAGGAAGGCTGCGACGGAATTATCACGTCCGGGGTATTCGTGTTGCATGACATGCCGCGGTTCACTCACACGGTGTGCCTCGAGTTTTATGGTCGCGATCTTAGGCGCGCGGTACCGGCCATTGTTGAGATCAAGCACCATGTCGACGGCCGCGACGGCGTCGTGCTTTCCGGACTCGAGCATCTGGACGATCATTACGTAAAGGCCGTGGATTACAGCCCCAAGGCCTCCCGGGGTGAATTACCCAAGATGATTCTGATCGCGGATATCTCCGGCAATGATCGGCAGGCGGTGGCGCAAACGGCCTCCGAAGTAGTGCGTATGGCCAACATCCGCGATGCTGAGGGGTTCATCGCCACCAGTCCCGAGGCCCAGCATCGGTTCTGGCTGGATCGCGCGCGCACCGCCGCGATCGCCGCACATACCAACGCCTTCAAGATTAATGAAGATGTGGTCATCCCACTGGATAAGCTCGCGGATTACAGTGAAGGCGTCGAGCGGATCAATATAGAGCAGTCGATGCAAAATAAACTGCGCATTGCGGCTGCGGTAACCGATTATCTCAAGGGTGACGCGCGGGCATTACAGGTGGGAACCGAGTGGGAGCCCAGTGATGAGACCAGCGCCATTTTGGTTGATAAACGCACAACGGCGCTAGCCGTTTTAGCCGACGCCAGCCAACGCTGGCAAACCATCTTGGATCATCTCGACACACCGGTGGCCGAGGCGCAGAACATGGTACCCAAGACCTTCGCCGCCGATGTGCCGAAGGACAGCACCGTCCTCGGGTTACTCCTGCGCCGGCAACTGCGCATTTCTTATCGCAGTGAAGTGGAAAAACCGCTGAAGGATATCTTTAGCGGCGGCGACATGCAGATAGTACGTAACAAATTGGATGCCATACACGCCGACATTCGCAGTAGCCGCTTATTCGTCGCCCTGCATATGCATGCGGGAGACGGCAACGTGCACACGAACATTCCAGTGAACTCCAATGATTATGAGATGCTGCACCGTGCACAACGCATTGTCGACCGGGTCATGTCCCTGGCGCGTTCGCTGGGCGGCGTAATATCCGGCGAACATGGAATCGGCCTCACCAAAATACGCTATCTGGAGCCCAAGGCGGTTCAGGCGTTTGCGAGGTACAAACAACAAGTGGATCCCGATGGGCGCTTCAACCGCGGAAAGTTGCTCGTCGGGTCAGGCTTGCAAAACGCGTATACGCCATCATTGAGATTAGTGCAACAAGAGGCACTGATCTTGGAAGAAAGTGAGCTTGGCAAGCTCAACAACATGATCAAACATTGCCTGCGTTGTGGAAAGTGTAAACCACTGTGTAATACCCATGTGCCCAGGGCAAACCTGCAATACTCGCCGCGAAACAAAATCCTCGCCACCGGGTTAATCATCGAGGCATTTCTCTACGAAGAACAAACACGTCGCGGATTATCACTGCGGCACTTTGACGAAATGAACGACGTCTCGGACCACTGCACGATTTGTCACAAATGTCTCGACCCCTGCCCGGTAGACATCGATTTCGGTGACGTGACGATACACATGCGTAAGATTCTAAAGGAACGCGGCAAACGGCATTCTAGCATTGGCACCATGCTGTCAATGGCGTTTCTCAACATCAAGGATCCGGCGACGATCAACATCATGCGCAAAGCTATGATCGTATGGGGATACCGGGGACAGCGGGCCGCTTACCGTTTGTACCAGGGTATTTCTGGTCTCCACGCGGACAAGCAACGACCCCCGGCGACCACGCGTAAACCAACAGTCACGGAACAAATCATACATTTCGTGAACCGGCCCCTGCCGAAGACGCTGCCGCGCAAACCGATGAGATCGCTGCTGCAGCTGGGAGACCATGAGACCATACCGATCCTGCGCGATCCGGTCAGAGTTACCGAGGACTCCGAGGCGGTGTTCTACTTTCCGGGGTGCGGATCGGAACGGCTATTCAGCCAGATCGGCCTCGCGACGCTCGCGATGTTGTACCAGGCGGGTGTGCAGACGGTGTTACCTCCGGGGTATCTTTGTTGCGGTTATCCTCAAACGTCCAGCGGCGACATTGTTAAAGGCAGTCAAATCACCACCGAGAACAGAGTACTATTTCATCGGGTCGCCAATTCTCTTAACTATTTAGACATCAAAACAGTAATTGTGTCCTGTGGAACATGCATGGATCAATTGCTTGCCTACGAATTTGAGCAAATCTTTTCTGGATGCCGATTACTCGATATTCATGAGTACCTCATGGAAAAAGGATATGGCCTCGACGGAGTGAGCGGCGTTCAATATATGTACCACGATCCATGCCACAGTCCGATGAAAACTCATAATCCGTTAAGCGTTGCTTCAAAACTGATCGGTCAACCCGTATTGCTGTCTGATAGGTGCTGTGGTGAAGCGGGAACATTTGCAGTGGCGCGTCCGGACATCGCAACCCAAGTGCGTTTCCGTAAACAGGAGGAATTAGACAAAGGAATTCGCAAGTTAATCGGCAAGCGGCGCGCTCATAACGGCGCGGTAAAACTGCTCACAGCGTGTCCGGCCTGTCAGCAGGGTTTGGCACGCTACGCCGATGACACGGGGTTGGAGGCAGACTATATTGTAGTGGAGCTGATCAAGCGATTGACCGGTGACGACTGGCTGGACACGTTCGTGAGCAAGGCAAATTCGGGCGGGATCGAGCGTGTGCTCCTCTAGAGAGACCGACCCCGGGGATTTTCGGCACGTCACTGCCCTCAAAGCAGTAGCCGTCAGTCCGCAGCAGGACTACTTTTGTCGCGCGACGACTCAATATTTAGCTTCCATTATCGCCAACCTTTGTTAAACTTTAACAGTTGACGTAAACAAAAAGTG
>CAMYNX010000117.1 GCA_947259875.1 uncultured Gammaproteobacteria bacterium
CCGCACTATTGGTGAACTCCAGCAACAGCATCGCCACATCGAGCAAAGTCAATAAATAAAACAGTTTCCTCTACAATCACCAACGTATTTATGCAACTATCGGGTTTACTTAGTTTCTAATCCGGCGAATCCGCGGACAGGGTACTTATCTTAGAACCTTGTTGTGCTTGGATCCTTTGGAAATAACCTAACTGTCCTCGGCCGCGGCTCTTATGTTGCTACTGGCGTTAGCGACTTGAATACCGCCAATGCCCGTTCGCGCGACGCCTTGAGGTCGACGATGGGCGCGGGGTAGTTGTCGTCCAGCCTGACGCCGGCGTCACGTAGCACGTCGGCGGGCGCCTCCCACGGGTTGTGCAGGTACTTGTTTGGCAGTTCGGCGAGCTCCGGCACATATCGCCGCACATAGGCGCCGTCGGGATCGAATTTCTGTCCCTGGGTGACGGGATTGAAAATGCGAAAGTAGGGTGCGGCATCGGCGCCGCAACCCGCGATCCACTGCCAGCTTGCGCTGTTGTTCGCTAGATCAGCGTCGACCAAGGTATCCCAAAACCAGTCTTCGCCATGATGCCAGTGCAACAGCAGGTTTTTTACCAGGAACGAGCCCACGATCATGCGCACCCGGTTGTGCATATAGCCGGTGCGCCACAGCTCACGCATGCCCGCATCGACAATCGGGTACCCGGTTTGGCCACGCTGCCATGCGGTCAAGGCTTTGGCGTCATCCCGCCACGGAAACTGATCGAACTTTTTCTGCAGGTTGTCCCTGGGCAGCTCCGGCCAGTGGTAGAGCAGGTAATGCGAAAATTCCCGCCAACCGAGCTCGCTCAGAAAGTGATCGATGTCGGTGGCGATGGTGCTGTCTCCCTCCAGGGCCTTGGCGTCGTGCCAGACCTGGTGCGGTGAGATCTCACCGAAATGCAGATGCGGTGACAATCTGGATACGAATTCCTGATCGGGACGGTCCCGCCCCGACTTGTAATTCTGTATGCCTTGCTCGAGAAACGTGTCGAGCCGCGCTTGTGCGCCCCGTTCTCCGGGCGACCAGGTGTGTGCCATTTCGTCGTACCAGTGGATGCCGGGCAACAGCCCGAGGGTGGCAAGCTCGATGCCGGTTTCTAGTTTGTGAAGACGAAGTTTTTTCGGTTTGTCCACCACCTGCCGCGGTGCCGGTCCGCCCGCCAGACAGCCCTTGCGATAAAACGGCGTGAACACCTTGTAGGGTGTGCCGTCCGCTTTGCTGATAAATGGCGGTTCGAACAACAGCGAGCCATTGAAGCTCTGCGCGTCATAGCCATCGGCGATTAACTGTTGCTTGATGATCGTGTCGCGGGCAATAGCCCACGGTTCGTAACAGCGGTTCCAGTAGATACCGCTGGCGTTCACCTTGCCGGCGAGCTGGGGAATGAGGACATCCGCTTTGCCCTGCAGCAAGTGCAAACCACCGTCGAGGTCTTTGTTGAGCGACTTCAGACTCTCATGCAGCCACCAACGGCTTGCCGCGCCCATGGCCCACTCGCCGGCGCTCGCGTCATCCAGGACATAGACTGGCAGAATCGGCGCACCGGTATTGGCAGCGCCACTCAAGGCCGGATTATCGAACAGGCGCAGATCCTGCCGGAACCACACTATGGCGGGTTCTGCGTCGCTCATGCGATGTCTGATTTCCAGAAGATGAGATCTGAGTTCAATGCAGACTCCATATCATATCTGGGTTAGCCAATGCTGATGACTCAATGGGGGTGTTATAACGCAAACCGTGAAGCCAGTTCCGGCGGACGTTGACCTCAAGTGAACGTCAGGCAGTCTGCGCCAGGGGTTCACTCTGGGCGCCGGGAAACTGTACCGTCACGCGGGTCCCGATTTCGGGTTGGCTTTCGATATTGACGGGCCAGTTAAAGCGCTCCGACAAACGACGGACAATGGTGAGACCAACACCGAAGCCGCCACGGCGTTGCGAGTGGCCCTGGTGGAATGGTTTAAACACTTTTTCGACTTCCTGCCTGGGGATGCCGATGCCACTATCTTCGATACGCACATAGCCGTCACCGATATGGACCGTCACCCGGCCTTCGTCGGTGTAGGAAAACGCATTGCGTATCAGATTGCCGATCAGGACCGACAGCACTTTCTCGGACGTGTCCATGACCAGCGTGACATCCGCTGTGGACTGCACGTCGATGGGCTTGCCGTCGAGCAAGGGGGACGCCCGCTCAATTTCCTCTGCCACCAGGTCGTTGACGCAGACCAGTTCCCGGGACAGTCCCTGCTCGGCTTCTCGCGCCAGCAGCAGGAACGCCCCCACCAGATCTTCCATGTCGGTCGCCGAACGCTTAATTCGTTCTACGGACTTTCGCGCCGGGGGACTCAGTTCCTGTTCGCTCAACAGCATGTTCGCGGCGATCTTGATGACCGTCAACGGGCTGCGCAGCTCATGACTGGCGTCACGGGTAAATGCACGCTCCCGGTCTACGAATTCGTTGATCCGCTGTGCAAAGCGGTGCAGGGCGGCCGCTAAAGACGATACCTCCTCGTTGGGGTCGTCTTTGAAAGCGCCTGCGTCAAACGCAGCCGCGTCCGGGTGTTCCAGATCCAATTCGTGCACCGCCTTGGCTAGCTTGATAATGGGTGACACTGCCCGCCGCGACTGCCGGTACGCGACCCAGGCCCCGACGTACAACATCGCCAATACAACGGTCAGCGGCACGAGGCCGAAATAAAGAGCAAGTTCGTTAACACTCACCCCGTCGAATACCAGCACCAAGCGCTGGTTAGCGTGGTCCGTCACGTACACCACGGAGTAATCCATCGCCGAGGATTGGCCGTGGAAACCTGGACCCAGGTCGCGCAGCTCGGCGGGAATGCCGTCGCCGGTGTCCAACGCGCCAAGGTAGCCGGTTAGATTCAGCGTGTCCGGCTTGGGGAATTGCTTTTGCCGGTCATAGTGGCGCCAGAAATAATCCGCCTCCTTGCGCAGCGCTTGCTTGACCAACACCTCCTCGAGGACGAACCCGGCTGCGTATACGCTCAATGCCGCGACCACACTGATCAGAACAGCTTGGAGGAGAAATGCCTTGTCCAGCTTGCGGCGTAGCCCGGCCTCAGTCATCCATTTCAGCTATGCGGTAGCCCGCACCCTGTATGGTGTGCAGCAGCGGTTTGCTGAACGGCCGATCGATCTGCTTGCGCAGGTTATACAGGTGACTGCGCAAGGTATCGCTGTCCGGGAGGACATCGCCCCACACCTCGCGCTCCACTTCACCACGGCTCACCACCCGTGGCGCCGAACGCATTAGCACCGTCAAAATCTTGAGGCCGATCGGCGATAACCGAATGTCTTTGCCTTCCCGCCGCACTCGCAGAGTGCCGGTATCGAGGATCAGATCGCCGACGGACAGGGTTTCGGGACTCACCTGGCCGCGCTTGCGGCGGATCAGGGCCTTGATCCTCGCCTCCAGCTCCTCCATGTCGAACGGTTTCACAAGATAATCGTCGGCGCCCACCTCCAAGCCCGCGACCTTGTCTTCCAGCGTGTCGCGTGCGGTCAACATCAGCAGCGGTGTGGCGCGCCTACCCTCCTTGCGCAGCTTCTCGCACAGTTCCAGCCCGTCAATCCCGGGCAACATGAGGTCGAGAATAATGACATCGTAGTCGTTGGTCACCGCTAGATGCAGTCCAGTGACACCGTCCGCCGCATAGTCCATGACGTACCCGCGGCGCTCGAAATAGGCGTACACCATTTCCGCAATGTCTTGGTGGTCTTCGACCAGTAGCAGCGTGCCGGCTTGGTCTGACTTCATGAAATACCTCTACTCGGTTATTTAAGAATCGTAAGCCCTTTACTGTGATGGCGGCGTGAAAACGCACGCCGTCAATGGCCCGCGCGCCGCTCGGCCCCCGGATGCGAGCATGCCCCGCACTGCACCAAACGGATGACCTGGGGCGTTAGCGGTGATCATCCATTTTCGCAGCGCGACGATCAACCCCTAACCCGGCGGGTTGTTTACCGTTGGGTGGATGGATGCCAGGTAGCGCATCGAACACCCCCGTGTATTGTATTCGTGGCAGCGGCTTCCAGCCGCGAAGATCCACGGCAAGATGTCACCCCCAATTCTTGACTAGTGACGTTCGTCGCGCCTGATTAGTTCGGCAGCGTCGTCGATGATGCGGTACAACGCGCGGGTATCTGGAATGGTCACGTTGCGGCCATCGAACACTGCCAACCCAGCACGTTCGAGATCAGTGATAGCGCGCGCCACGGACTCCGGCCGCGCCGACAGCAGCGAGGCAATCTGGCGCCGCATGATCGGCAGCTTCACGCACACAACGCCGTTCCGATTGGCGATCCCGTATCGTGTTGCCATCATGCGGAGAAAATGAATAAACCGAAATCTGATCGGTAGATGTTGTTCGCGAATGAACAACCCGCTTCGCGATCCTAGGTCGCGCGCCAACTTGCGAAATATCAAGCGGGAAAACATCGGGTAGGTATCGGTGAGACGCACGATGGTTGTCTTGGGAAAGAAGCAGACATGGCACGCAGTGAGCGCCTCGGCAGTAGTCATGTGTGGCTCTTCGGCGAATAAACTTCTGTACCCCACCAGGTCGCCTGGCCCCACCATCCGCACCGCCCTCTCGGCGCGAAGCGCATCCTTGTAACTCAGAAGGGCAACGCCGCCGCGGACGCAGTAAAGACCGGCCGCGGCGTCCCCTTCAGTGAAGATCTTTTCGCCACGCTCGAAGTTGCGTACCAAGGTCGACCGTTCCAGCATAACCGCGTCAGTGGTTCGAAATGGGACCTCGACCATGCAGGGTTGCATGCCACAATCAATGTGTGCGCATTTTATCGTCGCATCGACGCGCCACTGTTGGTCCGGCCGGACGGTCTCGGCAGTGGCCCGGCCGCTGACATTTTTCTGTGACATGGTTCCCGAAATAAAAGATGCCTGTGACTAACGGGCATCAGCTTACGAAACTTGTGTGAGAACGATGTGAACGTTACGGCGAAATGGCGTGAAGAGCGGATAAGTTAATGTTTTGTAATGCGTGACAGGGGGGTGACAACCGCGGGGATCGTCGCGCCTGCGGGGTATGCCTATCCCTGCCGGGGGCGCTAACCCCAGAAACCAACCACCCGTTCGAGGGTCCAGTAGGCGGCAATGCCGCCGATGGCATAGACGGGCAGTGCCTGTGCCCAACGCATCGGGCGCACCTCGAAGCGCACCCACATCCGGTGCAGCACGATCACCGCGGCGACGAACAGCAGCTGGCCGACCTCCACACCTATATTAAAGAATAACAGCGCCAACGGGATGGCCTGCTCAGGCAGCCCGATCTCGGCCAAGGCACCGGCAAACCCGAATCCATGCAATAGCCCGAACACGAACGCAACCAACCATGGCCGGCGCTTGGCCAATCCCGGACGCCCTTGACGGGTGTGTATGATCTCTGTGGCCAAGAACAGGATACTGAGCGCGATCACCGCTTCGACCGGCTGTTGGGGCGCGTGGACATAACCCAAGGTCGCCGCCGCCAGGGTGATGCTGTGGGCCACGGTGAACGCGGTGATCGTGGCCACCAGCGTCCGCCATGCCTGGACGATAATCAACAGCGCGAGCACGAACAGCAGGTGATCGATCCCCAGCAGTATGTGCTCCACCCCCAGCCCCAGGTAGGTCGATGCGATCTGCCAGACACTCGCGGCGCCTATCACCTCAAAGGACGGTTTGCCGGGTGTGAGGCGTTCGGTGTGTACGCTGCCATCGCGCCATTCGATGCGTACCAGCACGTCGGTGAGGGTTTGCGCCAGCCCGTCGATGGATATGACGCCGCCGCTCAGATTTCCGTCGCAGGCGAGGGACCAGCGTTCAATCATTGACCCGGCCGCGCCCTCGGAAGACGGCGGCGTCTTCTGCCGGCAGATGCCGGGGAGCTGGGGCTCGAGCTTGAGGCGCGCGCCGCGGCGCATCGGTACCTTCCACAGCACCGCGAAGGTAGCGGGCGCGATCTCGCGGAGTTCCAGATACCCGGGCCTGACCTCGTGGGCGTGTACCGGGCCCGCAATCCACAGGAGTAAGGCCCCCGTGAGCAGTCGCGCGAGGTACTGCGACCTCATCGCGAAGGTGCGGTCAGGTTGGCAAGGCGCTCACCGCCGGGCTTGTCGACGACAATCTCATAGCGGCTCCGCAGCTCCTTGAACATCGCCTCATTGGCTTCGCGCCGCTTCTCTGACAACAGCTCCGTACGCACTCGGTCCCGAATTTCCGCCAATGCCGGCACCCGCGGTGCGACGCTCTCGTGGACATACACCAGGTGCAGACCGTACCCGGACTCGATCGGCCCGTGCCACTGTTTGACCGGGAGTGCGGACAGGGCGGTGGCGAACTCCCGTCCGAGCATGCGGGCGACGTCACGTTCGCTGTGGTCCACGAATCGGTGGCCGAACATCAAAGGGTCGCTGACGGCCGCGGGATCAGCTTCCGCGCCTTGAATGCGCAGGTCGTCCAGCAGGAGCCGTGCGTCCTGAGCTGTTTGCCCCCCGCGCCGGTCGGCGCTCAGGTAGACGTGCATAAAGCTGAAGCGCGCGGACTCCTGAAAGCGCTCCACGTTCTGCTGCAAGAACGCCTCCAGCGCAGCGTCGGTGGGCTCTGCCGGTTGCGCGATATCCTGGAACAGGAATTCCATCTTCTGGGCCATGCGCCGGCGCACAATGGTGTCGTCCTGCTCCAGACCCAGCGCGCGCGCCTCGCGGTAGAGCACTTCCTCGCGGATGTGACTCTCGATCAGGCCGTCCAGCTCGGCGGTTGTGGGTGGGCGTTGCCAGCGGCGCGACCACAGGGCCGCCATGCGCTCGATGTCGTCGGCCGCCACGACGATGCGATCGCTGCGGTCAGCGGGTTTGTCGCTAACCTGATAAAACAGCACAAACAGCCCCGCCCCGATGAGCAGGAAATGCAGCAGGGGTTCTTTCAGCCAGCGCAAGCCGCTACCTCGTTCGTCATTGGATGATCCGTGGATCAGCGCGATTCCCGGTCCAGCGCCCAAGGTTCGCGAACTGCCATCCCATAGCGATGGCGCCCACTACCGCCCAGATAATCAACGGTGTGTACGCACCCGCGGCAATGGTGGTGCGGTCGAGGAAGTTCATGGACTGAAAAATCAGATGCCCACCATCCATCGCCAGTCCTGCGCCACCCAGCGCCGACGCCACGACGATGAAGGTGTCGAATACGGCGAGCGTGATTCCGGCGCCGATGAATGCGGCAATCACCATAATAACGACGCCGAAAAATCCGGTCAGACCGAGGGCGCTGGCAATCAAGCCGCCCAGCAACGATCCCAGGCCGATGCCAATCAGGGTGCGCCGGAAAGGTTCGAAGAAGTAAGCGCCGCCTGCGAATACAATAACGCCGCCTAAGGCAAACAGCAGTTTGATCAAGCTCATTTGCTCGGGCGGGGTGCTGGTCAATAAGCTGCCCAACCAGAAGCCGACGCCGGCGCCGAAGAAGGCATAGAACAAGGGCAGTAACGTGTAGAACAGCATCAGACCGAAGCCCATTACCCCGAGGCCCACCACAATTAGAAACAGACCGTTAACGATATTCATGGGATCAGCTCTTTGGTGTATACCAGATGGGTGACGTATAAGCGCGATCCTGAATGGTGGCGGGAACGTTTTCGGGTCGCTTGATATTAAAGAACGCCGCGTCGTAGGTGGTCCAGCGCGGAGTCGGGATCTCGAGCACCCGCACGTAGTAGAAGGCCGACTCCTTTGGGTCGAAGTCCGGGTCCTGCCAGTGGACCGCCAGCAGCGCATCGCCGATGGTGTTGGTGTAGGTCGCCTTCTCAATGTCGACGGTGCTTCCGACCGGCGTCTTGCAGCGGCCGTCCGCCCCGATCTCCCGCCCGTCCGACACGGCGACATCGTAGATACGCTCGTGGGTTTCGCCTTTGTCATCCAGCCAGCCCTTGATGATCTGCACGCGGTCGAGATTGGCGCCATCGGGATCGCGCAGCGCCCTGATCATGAAGCGCGGCGCGCCGCCTACCGGCGCATCCGACAGGTCGCCGCCCATGGGCACACCGCGCCGATAGCCCTGGGCGATGAAATCAGGGCGCGAGACCTCATCGGTCGTGAAGTCCCATCCGGCGAACACGCGCACCCGGATGCGGGTGCCGGTGGTCGCGTAGGTCTCCTTGCGTTTCATGGCGCTAAATATTTCACTGCGCGTGTTTTCGCGCGCCCAGACGGCGGTAAGACCGGAGGCCGCTTCCTGCGAAGTGTAGATTCTCAGTTTGGGGTCATCGGCGGGAATGACTTCGTGGTTGTGCCGCTCGGCTGAGGGCTCCGTTTTCTGGTATTTGCCGAAATAATTCTCCTCCCGCGTCGTCGCCAAGCCGGTGTGAGCGTCTGTCGTGGCATTCATGCCGAACTTGTAGGGATTGGCGCCAATCGCGTTGCCGAGCTTGAGTCCCAGCTTGAGCGCGGAGCGCGAGTATTCGTACTGGAGCATGTCGTCTTTCTTGGGACTCGAGCCGTCTAGGTTGGCGACATCCCAGGTTTCGAAGTCGGCGAATTCATCCTCTGGAGACAACAACGGATGGGTCTCTTCGTCGCCTTTGATTTGCGACATCTCATGCAGCGGTTCCCAGCGCATGCGGGTTTCGGCGTATTGACGAGTTATGGCCTCTCCAGTGAAAGTTTTGCCATTGAACATCAAGCCGTTGCTCAAGTTGGCGTTGTGAGGAATGGCAATCGCCTGTCCGCCGGTCTTGTTTTCGTAACCGGCCAGCCACTTCCACAGGTCCTCGGGATCAAAGCTGTCAAAGGAGGTAAAGGGAACAATCTGGCTGGTGCGCTCTGCGCTGTCGGCCAGGATAACCACGCGGTGCAGGTTGTCCCCCTTCGGCGTGGAGGTCCACTCGAATCCTGTCAGCGCTGTGAAGCGGCCGGGTTCGTTGTACTGCTCCGCCTTATGGACAAAGTCGGTCCAAATGGAGCGCGTCATTTCTGGATTACCGAAGCGGTCGTTGCCGGTCGCCGCATCGGTCAATATTGCCGCAAAGCCCTCCATGCGACCCTCGAGGCCCGCGTTGAAACGTTCATACAGCCACTTACCTTCAGGATTAGAGAGCAGCAGCGGATTTGCGTCGCGCAGCATCGGTGCAAGTCCGATATATTCGGAGTGATCGGTCACCGCCAGAAAATCCAGCGGCCGTATCAGCTGTACCAGTTGGCCGGTGTTGGAGGTGACCTTCTCGCCGCGGGCAAAGCGATAGGCATCGGACGCGTCCAGCGTAGTCCCAATGAGGCCAGCGTCTGGCGAGAGCTTAGTGTGCAGGTGCGTGTCACCGAATAGGACCTGGTCGGGATAGGCCCGGTCGACGTAGGGCGAGTAGATTCTATCCTCAGCAAGGTCTTCCTTTGCTGCCGTTGGGTACGGGGAGGCCAATGCCGAACCTATCACAATCGATAAACCGAAGAGGGATACGGCCCACATCAAGACGAGCAACGAACGATTAAGCAGCACGGATTGTCTCCTTCGGAATTTTTTTAAATGTGTTGTCGTTGGAAGTTGCGGCCGCACCGTTGTGTCATGGATCGTTGTGCACACCGGCCGCAGCGGTTGAGTGCGTCTTTCTACCCAATCCTTTATTCAGCGTTGTTGGCTAGAGGTGTCGTCAGCGATGCATATCCTAGCATAACGCTAGGTTTTCTCAACGTTGTGAAAATTATGTGAAAAAAAACAGCACGCGGGTAAGGATTCCGAATCAGAAACGGGCGTTGCGTTTCTAAAGAGTCACAGCCCGTATGAAGACGAACTGCCCGCGCGGCGATGTCCGGCATCGGAGTGGCAGAAACTGTAAAGCGCTAGATGCTAACTACCGGTGCCCTCTACCCACTCGATCACGCGGGTCTCGAGGAAGTCGTAGAAAGGATTGTAGCGCAAACGCAGCAGCCAGTCGGCGGGAAACTTCAGCAGGCCGCGCTCGCCCTGAACGTCGATCTGTCCGAGTTGCAGGGTTGCATCCGCGTAAGGGGAAGTGCGTTGGCCGTACAGGGGATCATCCGGCGGGATCGGCAGGGCGACGTGGGAAAGCGAGATCACTCCCCGCGGCCAGGCGAGGTTGAATGCCTCCGTTACCGTCTTGGCCGACAGTGATGGTTTGCGGTGGCCGACCACCGTCGTTGTTTTGTTGTTCTCGTTGGTGATCAAGGTGAGGGCAAACGGCAGGGAATCGTTGTCCAACATCCGCGTAGTCAATGGGCCCGGGTCGGAGACCAGAATCGTCGAATTGACCTTGTTGCGGTTGATGTCGAACAAGACCAGTTCGTGGCGGCCGGGCGCCAGGTGCTCGAGCAGGTTGTCGACCACCGCATCCGTCGATACGGTGGCGTCCACGGTCGACAGAAATACCAGGGTCGGTGGAAAATTCTCTATCGGACCCTGTGCGGCGAGGGTTTCGACACGTTGCGCTACGGCGCGCGTCAACAGATGCACCTGGGTGCCGGCATTGCTCGTGAATGAGTTGTATTTGAACGGATCGAATTCCGGCAGGATCTGGGTCCAGGCGAATTTTTCCAGGCCAGGCAGGGCGGCCAAGCGCACCTGCCACTTTGCCAGCACTGCGGCGGGGGTAATGCCGATAGCAGGCGAGATCAACACCAGGCTGGCCGGCGCCGGGGCGTCGGCACCCTCCAACACGTTGAGCGTATAGTTCAGGGCCAAAGGGGCGCCAGTAGAATAACCCATGATGTGGATCGACTCCGGCCCCGCCTTGGACGCCAGCTGCGCCACGCCCAGCCGCACCGCGGCGGCCATGTCCTTCCAGCTCACCGTCTTGAGCCCGGCGGGGATGGTACCGTGACCGGGGAGGCGCAGGCCGATCACCCAGTATCCCCGCTGATTGAGGGCCTCGCCCAGGGCGCGAAAGCTGTAGGGCGAATCGGACATGCCGTGCAGCAGCAGTACCCCGCCGGCGGGGTTGTCGGCGGGGAGCTCGAAGCTGCGGTTCCAGTTGGGTTTGCGATGGTGCGGGTCGGCGGCGCTGCCGGTGCTGTAACGCGCGAGTACGAACTCCGGCCCGGTTTCAGTGCGCGCGTAGATCTGATCCTCCAGTTGCGCGAATAACCGGTCTTCGAGCTGCAGATAGTCTTGGAAACTCGCGATCTCCGTCGCTCTGTCTACCGTGAACTCTTCCGTCAGTGCTTCCGTATGCCACAGTTCCAGCGGCGGTCCGCTGCGTACCCAGTAGACATACAGTGCGACCGCGCCGACGACGAAACCGAGCGTGCCGATGGTTAGATAGCGGACGACGCGCCAGATAATGCGGGCCATGGATCGCATGCCAGGTCGCTAACGGCCGCGGGTCAGGACCCAATACATCCGATTGTCCGACAGACGAAACGGGTACTGCAGCCGACTTCTAGGGGTGTCGGCATTGATCAAGCGCAGGTATAAATCGTCAAAAAACTCCGGCGTCTCCAGGCTGAAGTTGTGAAAATTACGCGTGCGGTTGATGGGCGTCACGTCCACCATGGTGATGAGTTGGTTATCGGGTTCGATGAGCTGCAGCATGGCTTGGGCCTCTTCGGCCTGGTCCGGATTCGACGTGTCTACCGTGCTCTCTCCCAAACGTCGTCCCAAATTGAGTACGCGACTCATCAGCAGGGCGCG
>CAMYNX010000118.1 GCA_947259875.1 uncultured Gammaproteobacteria bacterium
AGTATCAGCGCCGCCACCAAAAGCCTTATCCAAACGAATAGACATCTCAGCAGAGATGCCGCTATGACCGTTGACAAGCTTGGACAATGTCGTGCGACTTACACGAAGTATTTTTGCACCTTCCGTCACACTAAGGCCCAAAGGTTCCAGACAATCTAAGAGTACAGAACGACCAGGATGTGGAGGATTTTTCATCGGCATAATTCTTACTTCCTAGTGGTAATCTTCGTAATTAACATTTGTGGCATCACCTTGGTTGTTAAAACGAAAAGTGATTCGCCAATTTCCCGATACCCAAACCGCCCATGTACCAGCTCTGTTTCCCTTAAGTTCATGGAGCTTGAAGCCTGGTAAATCCATGTGAGCAGCATGGGGAGCTTCATCCAAACGGGCAATAATACGTTCGACTTTATCTATATGATCAGCTCTAATCTTGCCGCGATCACCGCGCTCGTACAGCCGTTTCAATCCCCGATGGCGAAAGTTCTTAATCACAAGAAAATGTAAACCGTTAATTAACGGTTGTCAATTTCTATTGAAATTTTCGTGCGTGAGATTGCTTTTTTGACATAGATGTCGACCGATCTTGGTTTCATGTTAATAGTGGTGTAGTCGTGTACCAATTCTCTCGCGGACACTTTGAAGAGAGACAGCGCGTGTGGAGTCCTTGCCGGACTACTACTGGCCCTTATATGGCCCTAACGCTATGTGGAATGATATGGGACTATGTGCTGTGGGCGTCCCGAGTGGTAGATGTAACTGATTGAAATACAATAGAGATTAGAAATAAGAACCGGTTACGAACCACGACTACATGGATGTAGGAGGTAGCGCAACGCACGGAGCAGTTGCCGAGGCGGTCGGGAGTTCGAGGCCGCTCTCGCACTTCCCTGTGCTCTGCGGCACTTGTCCGTCCTGTCCATCGTCTCTCCGGGCGCGCCAAATTCTCAACGAGTTAGCTGACGCTTTTGCCCAATATATTCACAGATAAGTAAACTGTCCCCAAAACTCCAAAACTCTGTACCCCAAAACTCTAAACTGTCCCCAAAACTCCTGCGAAATAATCGCGGTCTCTGCGCGGCGCAAAAGCGCATGGCGCATCACGCGGCACATCGTTCTCCAAAGCGCGTCACTACTGACTGACGCCCGCAGTGACGCGCTTACTAAAATGACGAGCGTCCCAAACAGTTCTTCTGTATCGAGTGTTTTCAGATTTCAAAAGACAGCTCTCGATGTCTCGTCGTGAATAAAATTGAATTTTAGCAAGACGAAAGCGTATGCGCGCGAGCATACCCGGCTCCCAAATCAAACATTGAATTCCATTTTGATTTGTTGCTCACCCGCTCGTGATATAAATACGCAAACGTTCCAGCCAGCTGTTCACCCCCTCTTCATCGAGAAAAAAGTCAAACCTTCCTAAGCTGCGTTGCAAGTTCATCAAGTCGATGAGGAAATCGAAGACCGCATTGCTTGTCGCTTCTTCGGCGATCAGGGCGGCATTCTGAGCATCAAGTACATCGAGGATGGACACAGCACCCCGGACGTAGGAGTCTGTCACTAATTCCAGATTGTTTTTGGCGGCGGTTGCCGCTTCCTTGGAAAGTTGGATGGAGGGGTAAGACGCGCCTATTCGGTGCAGCGTCGCCCGGATGCGTTGCTCAATACGCTCCGTGCTTGCGTCCCGTTGCGTAACTTGCTGCGTGAACGTGAGCTGGCTGTCGGACAGACGCGCGCGCCGGGCGCCACCCTCGAAGAGCGGCAATGAGATGTCGACCATCACCGACCAGTCGGTGTCGTCCTCGGCTGACAGTCCGGCGAAGCGTTGTTCATCGATCACCTGTGCGACTTCGCCCTGTAGCGTAACTGTTGGCAACCAATAGGCGCGCCGGTTGGTCTTGAGTTCCCGTTGGGTCGCCGCCAGCAATGCTTCCAGGGCCTCCAATTCCGGTGATGCTGCGATACCCTCCTGCACCATGAAGTCGCCCATGAGTTCAAATGCGCGATCGTTGCTCACGTATTCAAATAACTCCTTACGGCTGACGATGAGGCTGGGGTCTTCAAGGGTGGCCGGCTCGGCGATGAATGGCTCCTTCAATGGTCGGTGCAGCAGGCGATTTAGCGCGTCACGGGCCTGTTGAAGTTTGGACTGAGCATCGAGTAGGACCTGCCGGGAGGTGGCAAGTCGACTCTGCCAACGATAGACCTCGGCGGCATTAGCGGTACCGATCTGTCGACGATCCCTGGCACGTTCCAAATTAGCACGGCTAAGACTTGTGTCGTCCCGGCTGATTTGAACGAAGTTTTGCGCCTTAAGAAGGTTGAGGTAAGTCGAGGTGGCCTCTTGGATGATGTCCAGCTCCAGCTGGCGTTTGAGCGACTCGCGATTGTTCTGCAGGTAACGCTGAATCTCCACATTGGCGCGCGCTGCGTCGGAATAGATGAGTTGGCTTAGTGTAATGGCGGCGGTCGTGGATTGCTCGGCGGCCACACCACCAATCACCGTCGCGCTGGCATCATCAAGCCGCGTGTAATCGACACTAGCATTGAGTTGTGGTAATAATCGGGCACGTGCCAGCTTTACATCAGTTTGTCCCGCTTCCACGCTCAATTCCGCCGCGCGTAAGTCAAGATTCGCCGCAACGGCTTCCGCCGCCACAATTGCCAGAGTAAGCTGCCGTCCGTGCGGGGCCTGCTCTTCATTTATTAGCAAAGCTTCGTTGAGAATGTCGTACCGGGGTGAGATTCCGATGGCCCGTGCGGTAGCCATATTAATGGTCAGGCGCCGCTTGCTTTTAAATATAACCGGTTGATTTGCAGCGAATTCGCCGTGCATCACCGCGTGCATATTCAGGGCGTTGCGACGCGCCAACCGTCGCCAGTCAGAAGCCGGGGCTTCGGCCATCAGCAACCCCCGTTCGACAAGTTGGGAATCGAGCAGGCTGTAGCTGGGTATCTTTTTCTCAATCAAGGCGGCGATTAGTCTATCCATGGCGGCAGGACCAAGTCGGGCCAGGTCTGTAATGACCGCACAATCAACAGCTGGCGGCAACCGAGCCGCCAATTCTTCGTTTCGTGTCTGCTGTTGAATAAAAAGCAGCTCGACAGCTGCCGCAGCGGCTACCTCCCGTGCGCGTTGAACCAACCCCGGTTGCGCCTTGTAATTAGCTTCGTCGACAAACACTGCGATATGCTTGCAATCGGCAACACTGTTGAAGATCTGCAGATCGCGCACGAAATCAGCACCGCCGCTCAAATAATTGAAGTTCTTGATGCCGCTGGTGTTGCCGGATTTTGTCAGCCCCTGCAGATCCGCATCCATTACAAAAGGAGCAAAGGTCGGCTTGCGCAAGGGGGTGGTTTGTGCGGCAACGGCGCCGGAAACATAGCCTACCGCCAGCACTATATCGACTACCGGGTCTTCCTGTAACTGCTGGTGTGCCGCTGCAATGCGTTTCGCCGACCACCCTCCATCGATATTTTTTTCTGGGGGGAAGCGAACATCAAAGTCTGCCTTGGTGAGCAACAATAGTTCGTTCTTGAATAACTCAGGTGACCAACTGGTGTGTTCTATCGGCCCATCCGTGACGATGCCGATATTGAAAATCTTTGCCGCTTGAGCAGTGGCCGTAAGCAGTAACAGCATCATAACCAGTAGACTGAAATAATAACGTTGTCTCATGTCCGTTTCACCTTATGAGTTCACGAGCTTCAAATCTGGGTCAGCGTTACGGTCTTGCGAAAACGCAGCAGTGCGGCCACGAAAAACGCCGCACCAATCACAGCCGTGGCGAGCAAATCCGGCCAAATGACATCCACACCGGCGTCACGGAACAAAATAGCCTGTGCCATGCGGACGAAATGGGTGGAGGGTACAAACTGCATAATGCCTTGCAGTGCCGCGGGCATGCTCTCCAAGGGAGTATGGCCACCGGACAGCAACAACATGATTACAAACACAATCATTGCGAGCAGCCCGAATTGCGGCATGGAGCGGGCCAGTGTCGCCAGGTAGATGCCCAATGAGGTGACCGAGAATAGGTAGATGACTGCGACTAACAAATAGAGCGCGATAGAGCCAACGATCGGCACCGCCAACGCGCCCTGGACAATCACGTACAGTGACAGGGTGGCGACCAAGATTACCACCAAACCGTTGGCCCACACCTTCGCCAGCATGATCTCAACCGGCCGTAGGGGCATCACCAGAAGATGTTCGATGGTGCCGTGTTCACGTTCGCGGATGAGCGCCGCACCGGTTAGCAGGATGGCCATGAGGGTGACGTTGTTGGTGAGCGCCATCACGCCTTGAAACCCTTTGGCCTCCATGTTGGGGTTGAATCTTGCGCGTATAACAATGTTGATGGCCTGCGTCTCCCGTTCGTGTTTTTGAAATGCACTCACTTCCTGGGCGATGATCTGTTGGATATAACCGGCACCGGTACCGGCCATCCCCATGGCGGTGGCGTCCACGTTGAGCTGGATCACCGTTGGCCGTCCAGCGAGCAAGTCCGCCTGAAAATTCGGTGGAATATCGATAACGAACGCATAACGTGCCGCTTCCATACTCGAATCGACCTGGTCGACCGATATGGCTTCTGGTGCCTGGAAACGCGGTGGCAGCAAGGCATCGCCGATGCGCCTTGAAAGCTGAGAACGGTCTTCGTCGACAATAGCCACGGCGGCGTTAACCACTCCGGTGACCGCATTCTCGGCCTCCTCGAAGATGGAGAAGCTGAACATATAGACGATCAGAAACAGCATCACCGGGTCATAACGCAGGCTGAACAGTTCTTTTATGCCCAGTTGAACAATATTGGTGAGGCTGCGCTTCATGATTACCGCTCTTGCGTCTTGAGCAAGGTCAATCCTAGGGCGAGGTAGACCAGCACCAACAAGGCCAACATGAAAAAGTTGAACATTAACGCATCAAATCCCAGAGACTTGGTGAACGTGCCCAAACTGATCTGTTGGAAATAGCTGCTGGGGAAGATGTGACTGAATACCTGAGCACCGGGCGTGAGAGAAGCGACCGGGGAGAAGAAGCCGGAAAAGTTGACCGCCGGGACGGTGGTAATAATTGCGGTACCAAAAATTGCCGCGATTTGGGTCTTCATGAACGAGGACATCAACAAACCCAAGCCGGTGGTGGCGACAATGTAGAGCAGTGCGCCCACGAACAAGGCGACGACGCTGCCTTTGATCGGCACCTGAAACAAAAACACCGCCAACAATACGAGGCTGATGAAATTGATCAGGGCCAGGACAACATACGGAAGCTGTTTACCCAACAGAAATTCCAGACCCCTCACCGGCGTGGCGTAGAAGTTGGTGATGGAACCCATCTCTTTTTCCCGCACCACGCCGGCGGCGGTCATCATCGCGGGGATCCATACAAGCAGCATCATGATGGTGCCAGGCACCATGGCGTATACGCTTTTAAAGTCCTGGTTATAGCGGAACCGCGTTTCGACGGTAACCGGCAGATGTCGCGGGGCGCCGCCGAGACTGCTGTGCAGTTGCCGCTCCTCCAGGTAGAGGTGGTGGAGACCGAGGATGTAACCGCGTGCGGTTTCGGCGCGGAACGGGACCGTACCGTCCAGCCAGATCGCTACTTCCGGGTGACGGCCGCGCTTCAGGCCCTTACCGAATCCCGGCGGGATTTCGATGGCGAAAGTCAATTTCGCCGCGCGCAAGCGCGCTTCCAGATCGTGGTAACTTTGCAGTGGCGGGCGTTGTTCGAAATAACGCGATCCGGCATAGTTTTCCAGGTAATGGCGGCTTTCCGAACTCTGGTCACGATCGAGCACCGCGTACGAGATGTTCTCCAGATCAAACGTGATGCCGTATCCGAAGGCGATCAACAGGATGATGGGCCCGAGCAGGGCGAAGGCGATCCGTATCGGGTCGCGGGCGATTTCCAGGCCCTCGCGGCGCGCATAGGCCCAACCCCGGCGCAGATCAAACAGCGCGCTTCGCGTTCGCCGTTGCATTGGGTCGTCGGTTTGGCTGCGAAGGTCACGCGATGCTACCAATTCGGTAGGCGCAACCGCATCGGTGGCGGCCTCCTCCAGATACGTGATAAACGCATCTTCAAGGTTTTTCGCTCCACGCGCGCGGACCAACTCCCCGGGGCTGCCCTGCGCTAATACCTTCCCGGCATGCATGAGCGAAATACGGTCACAGCGTTCGGCCTCATTCATGAAGTGGGTGGAGATAAAAATGGTGACACCGTCGTCCCGAGACAGCTGGACCAGGAGTTGCCAGAAATAGTCGCGCGCCACCGGGTCAACCCCCGATGTAGGCTCGTCGAGGATTAACATCTCGGGCCCGTGGATCAGCGCCACCGCCAGAGACAAGCGTTGCCGAACGCCCAAAGGCAGGCTTTCCGCCAACTCATCGATCACGTCACCAAGACCGAAGCGTGCGATCATCTCGGCCACTCGAGGTTCCACCTCCGCCTTGGGCAATTGAAATATGCGCGCGTGCAGTTCCAAGTTCTGACGAACTGTTAGCTCACTGTACAGTGAGAAGGCCTGCGACATGTAGCCAACCCGTTTGCGTAGTTCGATGTCCTCGGCGTCGACAGCTTGTCCAAACAGGCGGGCCTCACCCTCCGAGCGGGGCAACAGGCCGGTGAGCATTTTCATGGTGGTGGTCTTACCGCAACCGTTGGAGCCCAGAAAACCGAAGATTTCACTACGCTCGATGCGAAAGCTGACGTGATCGACGGCAACGAAATCGCCGAAGCGGCGCGTCAGTCCATCGGCTTCAATGGCTGCTACCGCGGTTTGGGTGCTCCGGGAGGGGATCGCTAGAAACTCGTGCTGGCGACGCTTTTCGGGTGGCAATAGAGCAATAAAAGCCGCCTCCAGGCTGCCCGTGCCGGTGCCGGTCTTCACTTCAGCCGGGCTGCCGGTGGCAAGCACCTTACCGTCATCCATGGCGACCAGCCAGTCGAAGCGTTCGGCTTCGTCCATATAGGCGGTGGCGACGATGATACTCATGTCTTCACGGCGCGCGCGAATGCGCTCAATCAACTCCCAAAACTGCCGCCGCGACAGGGGATCAACGCCGGTGGTGGGCTCGTCGAGAATCAGCAGGTCCGGATTGTGGATCAGGGCACAGCAAAGTCCCAGCTTCTGTTTCATGCCCCCGGAAAGCTTTCCGGCGGGACGATCGACGAATGATGACAGGCCGGTGCCTTTGAGTAACTCGCGGATACGCCAGGTCCGCTGCTCCCGACCGTGGCCGAACAAACGACCGAAAAAATCCACATTTTCGAATACCGACAGGGTCATGTAGAGATTGCGACCCAGACCTTGGGGCATGTAAGCGACGCGCGGTCCCACGACCGCTCGATTCAGGGCGCGACGCATATCGCGGCCAAGTACGTGCACCGATCCATGCTGAATCTTCCGCACGCCTGATATCAAGGACAGGAGGCTGGACTTACCCACGCCATCCGGGCCGATCAACCCCACAATACCACCCGCCGGAATCTCCAGATCGACACCGTCTAACGCCACGCTTTTCTTGTAGCGGTGACTGAGTCCGGTCACGCGTGCGATGGTCTTCATCGACTAATCTTCTTTCGCAGACACTTAAAAAATTTTATCGTCATTGCACGCGCGGCTCACTTTCCACCGGTTGCAAGTGTTCCGGCCATTTAGCGGTTGGGTCGAGGCGAATATAGGCAACACCTGGAACACCGGCTTTTGCCAACGCGGCATGTGTGTAGAGAAACTCACTGTCCAGCTGGACTTTAATGCGAAACGCCAGCTTTTCACGTTCGGAGCGGGTCTCGACCTCTTTGGGCGTGAACTGGGCGTGAGGTGCGATAAAGGAAACCCTAGCCGGTATCACCCGGTCGGCAAGGCCGTCAAACACGACGCGAGCCTCGGCGCCGATGCCCACTCTGGTCGCATGTTGGGTTGGAAGAAAAAGCGTCATATACATGTCAGTAGGATCAAGCACGGTGAGGACCTTACCGCCCGCCGGTAACACTTCTCCAGGTTCGGCCAGACGGTAAAGCACGCGACCCCTGATCGGGGACCGCAGCACGCTGTCATCGATTTGTGTCTTTATCAGTTCGGTGTTGGCGACAGCGGCGTCGATGGCTGCGTCCACGTTCGAAAGCTGGGCACGCGCTGCCGTCAATGTCGCCCGGGCGGTTTCCACCGCGGTTTCATCACGCTCCAACTTTTCTAGCGCGATACTGTCGTTCTCGTACAGTTGGGTGGAGCGCTGCATATCTTTTTCGGCGAGAGAGAGTTCACTTTCGCGCTGGGCGATCACCGCGGTGGCAACCTGCCGTTCCTGTCTTGTGCGGCGAACTTCCGCCTGGGCTCTACGGAGTTGCGCGTGCAGCTCGCGCGTATCAAACTGGGCCAGAATTTGACTGATCTTGACCTCATCGCCCTCCTTGGCCAAAACACTCTCCAGCCGACCGCCGAATTTTGTAGTGATATCGACATCTGTGGCTTCTGTACGTCCGTTACCGGATACGAATCCTTCGGGCAATTCGGACCGAGGCATAAACGCGACCACGTACACAAGAAAACCAATGCCGAGTATCGCTAACACCGCAAAAAGCGTTTTCAACCTCTTTGAACGTCTAATCACACGACACCTCCTTGATGGGTATTGCTGACCAAGAAGGGCGTTATTGCCCTAAATCGTCATTTATATCGCCCGGGCATCTATCCAATTGTGCGTCCTTTCGAACATTATCAGTACAACCGATAACACAAGCACTAAGACGATGCCGCTGCCGATCGCCCTAAGTGCGCATACGCTCAACGAACGCTTCAATTTGCGGCGATCCACCTATCGCGATCCGGTGCTGTACATCCTGTCGCTCGAATGCTGCATGAGTGATACGATCAATGCGCTCCGTGTCATGCGCTCTTCGTCACCTAGATGCCTGCCATCATCAGCGACAGGCGCCGGCGGGCGTAGCGACAAAGTTTCTTATCCATTTCGCACGAGTGAACAAGGTGTCGGTTTGCAGGGTAAAGAAAGTGAGGGGAGTAGGGGTGGACATATCCATGTCCTTATACTCCAGAAATTCGTGAACCCCGCATTTCGGACTTCTTTGTTCGCTCAGTCCATTCTTTATGCACTTGGCATCCGCATCATTTATCCGCTGGATCAATCGCGGTCTTTTTCTCCTCGTACTCCGATTTGTCTATCTCTCCCCGAGCGTAGCGTTTGTTGAGAATATCCAACGCCGACTCCGGCGGTGCGCCCCGATAACCCCCATCAGTTTGTCCACTACCGGGTGGCCCACGCATCCATCGCCATGGTGGTGGCCCATCGCTTCGACCTCTGCGTGAGAAAAAAAAGAACGCTGCGAAGAAGACGAACATAACCAACATCATCAACGGGCAGATCCACCAAAACCCGGGCCAATGCGCGTGCCAACCCGGCCATGGTGCCGGGTAGGGTGAGGTTTGCTCGGCAGCGAAGGTGGCGGGACCCGCCAAAGCCAATGCCCCCAGCATAATCACACGTGTTGTCATCAGTCTCATGAAGAGCTGCGCCAATGTATATCTAATCATCAACCAGCGGTCGCGTTGGTTCACTGAAGCGTTCGTTATTGTGATGCCATCGTCTCAACCCCCTTGCTTCCGCCCAAGGTGGCTTTGTCCTGGCGTGCCCCGCCGCTTTCTAGCACACAATGCATGTCAAGGTTGAACGTCAGGGGAAATTGGAACTTAAGGGAGGCGTTTGTGGTACCGATCATATCCATACCTTGAATGACTTGGCAGTCGGCATTCCTGAGAACCTCCTGCGCTGTATAGGCCGCAGAATCGCACCCCAATACGAGCACCGCCTCATAGTCCCTGGCCCGCTTCAGCAATCGATTGCGCTGCCACTCCGTCCAAAGGCACATCATCGGAGTTGGTATGTGTATGGCATACGCGCCGGTTCGCACGCCGCGTTGCTCGAGCGGTTTGCGAATAGACTGGATGTAATCTTCGAAAGCTCCTGTTTTGAGGCCCCTCTTGAAGAACTCAATGAAGGGCGAGTTCTGCTGCATCGCCAGACACATTGGCGGGCAAACGGGACACGACACGATCAACACCGAATTGAAGTTCTCAAGATCAGCAGAAACGTCTCGCGGCTCCAGATGAACGGGCATCGTCTACCTCCTATCCTTTGTGACGAAATTCGTTATCTAAGCCTAAGAAAATAATGCCTTTTGCTCTCAATCGCATTGCGCCAAATCAAGGTAATACTACAATTTCTTCAATTGGTAGTCCGCAATGTGCGGTTGGCGTGACCTACACCTTACGGTCGGATACGTTTGCCCGAATAGGGCGCCAATGCTCGAGTGCCCGAAATGAGAACTCGAGGCTTTGTTTGTTTAGAAAGCGTAATATCCGAATAGCTTCGATGGCCCGCTTATGAACAATTTAAATTAGATCTAAATTTCCACTGTTTTGCCTTAGCGTTACGTCATAGATCATCCTCGAATACTTGTTCTGATCCTGATTACCACATAACCGTGTCGTCGGTTATGTTGTATATAGATATCGTGAACACCGAGAATCTTGCGAATGGCGGCGTAGTCATAGTGAATGAGGCGCGTCAAGGAACGCGACGTTACTTGACGGTATAAGATGCGAAACGGTTACCTTGAAGCTACACAGGCTGGACGTTTAGGCGTTTCCATTTTCGCGTAGGAGGCAATAATGACCGCCATGAGAATGCAGTTCTTTACTGTAGCGCTGATAATTTTGATCGGTATAGGGCTGACCGGCTTTGCAACGGCACACTGGTTCCTGTACGTACCGGTGGCGTTGTTGATCTTCGCCGGCATCACCGGCATCTGCCCGGGACATCTGTTTTGGAAAACGATGGCAGACTTCCGGGGACCAGACTTCCGGGGACAGTTTACCTATCTGTGCACAAATCCGCAGACTTCCGGGGACAGTTTACCTATCTGTGCACAAATCCGGCGACGGTCTACTTGCTTGTCAACGACGACATTGAAAGAGATCAGTTCTAGTAAACTACCGCCCAATATATTCACAGATAAGTAAACTGTTGTGATGAATACCTCCCACCCTTTTTGACATCATGGTGATGTACAAAGAGGATGGAGGTTTCGACAAACCAAAGAGGTATTCATCATGACGAATGTTACAACAATTGCGATTGATCTGGCGAAGAAAGTCTTTCAGTTATGTGGCCTGAATGGTGGGAACAAGATGGTGTTCAATCGTTCAGTAAAGCGGGGGCAGCTGTTGCAGGTGGTGCGTGAGTATCCGGATGCGCTGTTTGCGATGGAGGCTTGTGCGACCTCGCAATATTGGGCGCGCAGGCTGATGGGGATGGGTTTTAGGGTGGTGCTGATTCCTGCGCAACATGTGAAGGCGTTTACGCGGGGCAACAAGAATGATGCGAAGGATGCTTTGGCGATTGCCGAGGCGGCGCACCGTCCTGGTATACACCGGGTTCCGGTGAAATCGGTTCACCAACAGGACATTCAGACGCTGTTACGGATTCGATCGGGTTATGTGGAGAGCCGCACGGCGTTGGTGAATCGGGTGCGCGGTTTATTGGCGGAGTA
>CAMYNX010000119.1 GCA_947259875.1 uncultured Gammaproteobacteria bacterium
TGTCGCTAAGCACGGTAATCGTTCGGTATCGAGCAAGTCCGGCAGTGCGGATTTGTTGGCGGCGGCTGGTGCCAACTTGGAACTCGATGCGGATCAGGTGGCGCAATGTATCGAACAAATCGGCATCGGGTTTATGTTCGCACCGCTGCATCATGGGGCGATGAAGTACGCCATCGGTCCGCGGCGTGAAATGGGTGTACGCACCGTGTTCAACGTGCTTGGTCCGCTGACCAACCCTGCCGGGGCGCCGAATCAGGTGTTGGGGGTGTTTGATATGGCTTTGCTTACGCCTATAGCGGAAGTGCTGCGCCAACTCGGTAGCCGGCACGTGTTGGTCGTGCACTCAGAAGACGGTATGGATGAGATCAGCATCGGCGCGCCAACGCAAGTGGCGGAACTGAAAAATGGTTCCATCGATGTCTACAAGATTCACCCGCAAGACTTCGGTCTTCAAGGTGGAGACATAGAACGGTTAACGGTGGCAACCGCGGATGATAGTCTACAGATGATTCGTAGTGTGCTGGACAATGATCCGGGGCCGGCACGGGACATCGTTGCGTTGAATGCCGGGGCCGCGATATACACGTCGGGTATCGCCGCAGATCTTCAGTCGGGTGTGAACAAGGCGTTGGGGGCGATCACGGACGGGTCGGCACGACAAAAACTCGAACAATTCATCGAATTTACCAACCGGTGAGGTATGTCCGGCCAGGTCGATATTCTCACTCAGATCGTACGCCATAAGGCGCAAGAAATCACCCAGCGCACGCAGGTTCAACCGCTGCGGGATTTGCGTGCAAAGGTCAAGGACACGCCCCACCCACGTGGTTTTCTGGAGGCCATCGCAACCCGCGTTAAGGCAAAACAACCCGCGATCATTGCTGAGATTAAAAAGGCCTCCCCCAGTCAGGGCGTGATTCGTGAAAATTTTGATCCAGTGGCGATTGCCAAGAGTTATTCCGAGGCGGGCGCGACCTGTCTATCCGTATTGACGGACAACATGTTTTTTCAGGGGGCAGACGAATACCTTTATCAAGCCAAACAAGCCTGTGCACTTCCGGTGTTGCGCAAGGATTTTACCATCGACACCTATCAAGTATGGGAAGCGCGGGTTATCGGCGCCGATTGCATATTATTAATTGTTGCCGCGATCGGCGACGCGCAACTAATGGAGTTGTCGGCCTTGGCTTTGGAGCTGGGGTTGGATGTGTTGGTGGAAGTGCATGACGAGCGCGAACTGGAGCGGGCGCTGGATCTGCGATTACCGTTGATCGGGATTAATAACCGTGACCTGCGAACCTTTGAAACCCGGCTCACGACCACCCTCGATATGCTTCCGTACGTCCCCGATAATCGTATCGTGATCACCGAAAGTGGTATTCGTAAGCCCGATGACGTTAGGCTCATGTACGAGCACGGTGTGTACGGGTTCTTGGTCGGTGAGGCGTTTATGCGCGCCGAGGAACCCGGCGCCAAGCTGGCGGAACTTTTCAAGCTTCCGATACCCCGAACTCAGGAAGATAGCGGATGAAAGCGACAATCGATCTCATAGACGGCGTCAACTTTGAAGGTACTGCAGACAGCGGCCATAAGATAAGCATAGACGGACCGCCGGAATACGGCGGCCGTAATCTGGGAGCCCGGCCGATGGAGTTGGTGTTGCTCGGCATGGGGGCGTGCACAGCCTTTGACGTCGTGCACATCCTGCGTAAATCCCGCCACGAGGTTACCGGGTGCCGAGTGGAGCTGGAAGCCGATCGAGCTGACCAGTTGCCCAAGGTGTTTACCCATATACGGGTCCAATTCATAATCAGCGGCAACAACCTGCAAGAGAAAGCAGTGAAGCGGGCGGTGGAACTGTCAGCGGAAAAATATTGTTCGGCGTCAATTATGTTGGGGAAGACCGCGAAGATTACCCATAACTACAAAATCGTCACGCCGGAATAGACGCCAGCCGGATAACCACTCCCGCATTAGATGGCAGCCCCCAATCACGAGTTCGAACGCCTGCGAGATAGCTATTATCGAGCCTGGTTCCGGTATCACCCCGAAGCCGCGGTGGACCTGGGTGTCCAAGTTTACGCGGGCCACCTCACACCTTATGCTGATGACGACATCGGCGCGCTTATTGTTCTCAATGAAAAGCTCCTCGACAGTCTGGAGGAACTGGACCATTCCGGACTCGACCCTGATCATCAGATTGACGCGCAGATTATGGTCGGTGCGGCGGTTCTCGAAATTGAGGCACTGTCGGAACATGACTGGCGCCACCGTGATCCACAGCGTTACCTGCCCCTGAATGCAATCTATCAACTGACGATCCGGGATATCGATGATTTCGCATCGGCGCTGCTAGGCCGTATAAAGGCCATCCCCGCTTATCTGCGCGATGCGCGGCAATACCTGAGTGAGGCACCGGAGCAGATACCCCCGTTATGGCTCGAGTCATCGGTGGTTGCTGCGGAGTCGGGTATGGATTACCTGCGTGGGCTGGTGGCAAATCCCAAGGTATCAGAAGTCGGCAAGCAGCATCGGGAGCTGGATGATCTGATTAATCAGGCGATTGAAGCGGTATACGACTTTGCAAGTTACTTACAAAAGGAACTGGGACCGAGGGCCGGTGGTGATTTCGCTTGCGGACGCAAGCGATTCGAGATGTTACTCGAATTACGACATTTCCTCGATGTAGATGCGGGTCAGTTGCACACTCTAGGCGCGGAATTGTTCGCGCACACGAGCCGCGATCTCAAGAGGGTCTGTATGGAACTGAGCGGTGATGATGACGTGCGGGTCCTGATGGACAAGATTCAGGCGGACCACCCGACGTCGCACACGCTGATCAATAGTTATCGTGAGCAAATGAATGCCGCCCGGGAGTTCCTGACGCGAAAGGATCTGATCACGCTTCCTGAGCGAGAGGCGCTCACGGTGGTGGAAACGCCGCTGTTTCTACGCCACGAGATTCCATTTGCCGCTTATATGGAACCTGCGCCGGACGATGTCAAACAACACGGTTACTATTACGTTACCCCCGCGGATCAGCCCAAGACGTTGGCGGAGCACAATTACGTTGGGCTGATGTCGACCTGCGCGCATGAAGCTTATCCCGGGCATCATTTGCAGTTCGTCACCGCCAACTTTAATCCGGTGGCGCGCACATTTCCCCGATTACTCAATGCCTCGGCCACCATGTATGAAGGCTGGGCTTTGTATTGTGAACAAATGATGCGGGAGCAAGGATTTCTCGATAAACCCGAACACGAGTTTATTTTATTAAAGGACCGTCTGTGGCGAGCGATGCGAATTATGATTGACGTCGAGATTCAAACACGGGGTGCGAAGCTCGCGGATGCCAGTGAGCGCATGCAGCGGCAACTCGGATTTCATGCCTCGCAGGCGATGGCGGACTTGACCTGGTACAGCCGGTCTCCCACGGTGCCACTGGGCTATGCCACCGGATGGTCTTTGATAAACGCGGCGCGTGATCACCTTAGTGCGCAAGACCCACGGTTCAGCCTGCGCAGCTTTCACGATCAGCTTCTTTCCGGCGGATCCATGGCTTTGTCATTGGTACTCAGGCGGGTGTTTGGCGCCGACCTCGAGCACCGCGCCCGTGAGATGGTGTTCGCCCCCAAATAATCGGCCAATCGAACAGCGCAGAGTTAGATTTCAGTTTTGTCTTTGGGTATCACCCGCATGACTTCGGTGAGCGTGGTCACACCGGCGCTTATCTTTTTCGCGCCGCTGATCCGTAATGGCTGCATACCATCCTTGAGCGCCTGTTCGCGGATGGCCGCAAGATCTGCGGATGATATCACCCGCTTGTGCAGCATCGGAGTCATGCGCACCATTTCGAACAGTCCGATGCGGCCGTAATATCCCGTATTCCGGCATTCCAGGCATCCCTTGAGGCCGTATGCCGGCATCGGCAGCAACAAATCCCAGGGAGCGACCAACACTTGCCATGCTTCCTCTGCAAGCGGTATTTCGGTTTTACAGTGCGGACACAGGGTGCGAACCAGGCGTTGTGCCACCACTCCCAATACCGTGGCATTGATCAAATATGCCGGCACGCCGATCTCGAGCAAACGGGTTATCGCGGAAGGTGCGTCGTTCGTATGCAGGGTGGAAAACACCAGGTGGCCCGTCAGCGCCGCCTGTACCGCCATCTCCGCGGTTTGTAGATCACGTATTTCACCAATCATGATGATGTCTGGGTCCTGGCGAAGTAACGCACGCACGCCGGCCGCAAAAGTGAGATCGATACTGGGCTGAGCCTGTATCTGGTTGAAAGTCGGCTCCACCATTTCGATGGGATCTTCGATGGTGCACACATTGACATCCGGGGTAGCCAGCTGCTTGAGCGTGGAATATAAGGTGGTGGTCTTACCGGATCCGGTGGGACCGGTGACGAGAATAATGCCATGCGGCTGCTGTACCAGGCTTTCCCAGATTTCCAACTCTTGGCTGGATAATCCCAGGTCCTCGAAGCTGCGCCGCATCACTGCCGGATCGAAGATGCGCAGAACCATCTTTTCGCCGAGAGCGGTAGGGACCGTCGACAACCGCAACTCTATTTCGCTGCCCTCCGGGGTTTTGGTTTTCAACCGCCCGTCCAAGGGCCGGCGCTTTTCCGCGATGTCCATCCTGCCCACGGTCTTGATGCGTCCAATAATGGCATTCATCACATTAGGAGGCACTTGATAGACTGAATGTAAAACGCCGTCGATGCGGAACCGGATTTCCCCTTGGTCGCGTCGTGGCTCTAAATGGATATCGCTGGCGCGTTGTTCGAACGCGTATTGCAGCAACCAGTCGACAATGTGAACGACATGATGATCTTCGGCATCGAGTTGACCCAAGCGGCCGAGCTCGATGAGTTGTTCCAGATTTTGGATGATCTGTCGTCCCGACTCATCCCCTTCACGCGTGGCCCGCTTGATGGATCGGGCGATGTTATAAAATTCGTCCAGGTAGCGTACGATGTCCAACGGGTTGGACAGTACCAACAACACATTCTTACGCAACAATTGACTGATTTCGTCTTTCCACTCGACTTTGAAGGGGTCGGCGCAGGCGATGACGACTGTATCGCGGGACACCTGGATGGGCAGGATATTTCTTTTCGCGGCGTACCCGTAGGAAATCAAATGCGCCACCTTGCGCACGTCGACCTTCAACGGGTCGATGCGTTCGTAGGGCATACCGATCCGCTTTGCTAACCAGGCCACGAGATGCTCCAACAACAGAATCTTGCCGGGACTGCGCGCATCCGTCGGCTGCAATTCAGCGATGATGACTAACGGATGTTTGTTTGAATCGGCCTTCATTCGGCTGTTCGTGTACACCCGTTTGGCCTCCTCCGGCGAAATCAGGGCGTCGCCCACCAGGTCTTCTAGGAGGCCACGAACCGACAAGGTGTCGTCGATGTCCTTGGATTTAACAGGAGAGGCCGTAACCAAGCTGTGTTACCTTCGATAAGATGATTCGCGGACTGTTATGCTGATAGTAGATCACGGCCGCGCCTTGATCCAGACCCGGGGTAATAACCCGGGGTGAAAACACGGGAAAAAGCCTGTTTGAAACTAGCCTCGCGCTTTGTGATATAAAAAGCATAGATGAGCCAGAAAAGGCGACATGCAACAATGAGGATAGAAAACTAAGAATGGCTTGGGTGCTGTTGATTATCGCTGCGGCTCTCACTGTGGCAACACTGGTAATTGTGCTTGGACTGCGTTGGTCGATATTACTGATCTTGGCAGTGGTCTTGGTATCAATTGTAGGTTTAATTTGGTATGCGGAAGTCGGCGTCGAAGAAAAATCCGATTTGATACCGATGGCGGCAGTGCAACTCACAAATACTAAGATGACGCCGGCTTATGGTGGTAGCTACGAACTCAAAGCGCGGGTCAAGAATACCGCACCCGACCGCACTCTTACTCGCTTTGCGCTGACCGTGATTGCCTCCGACTGCGCCGGTACGGAGGGTTCGGTTCAATGTGAAGTCATCGGTCAGCAATCCAAACAGATTCATATCGTAATACCGCCGCTGCAGGCCCGGGATATCACCGACCAATTTGTATTCGACAACATGCGTCCCAAGGGCAACCTGGATTGGGATTACCGTATCGACTATACCCGGGGGAAATGATCCATTTCATCGGTGTCTCAGGCCCTCAGTATGATCGATGACCGCGCGCGGTGCTGTGGACCAGGAACGGTTCATCGATCGTGCGGTCTGTTATGTTGAGGGTTCGATTGATTTCAGGTTGGGTAACCATTCTCGGTTAGGGGCTGATTCGATGCGAAGATTCGTGATGACTGGGTCAGCTTGCGGTACCGGCGTCGTCCTGTGGATGATGATCGGTTACGCGTTGGCCGGCTGGGAGCAACTGGCAAGTATGCCAACGCCCCGCTCGGAGATGGCCGCGGCCTATTGGAAAGGAAAGATCTACGTGCCCGGCGGGCTCGGCGGCATGCGCACGTTTGAGGCCTATGATATCGCCAGTGATACCTGGCAACGGTTGGCGCCGCTACCCGCGGGTCGACACCACTTGATGGTGGCGGCACACGGCGGAAGAATCTTCGTATTTAGCGGTGCCGACGATAATTGGCGCGCTACCAACACCGCGTGGGCCTACGATCCCAACACCGATAAATGGGCGATCCTGGCACCGATGCCGGAGCCGCGTTACGCCGGTGCTGCGGTGTCTCTGGGTGGCTATATCTTCGCGGTCGGCGGCGACGGACCGTCGGGCCGGTTGCTGCGCTACGATCCAGTCGAAGACGAATGGACAGCGCTGGCCGCCACGTTGGCGCGTCGGGAGCATACTGCCGCCACAAGTTTAGGCGGCAAGATTTATGTAATGGGTGGAAGATCTAGCGGTGTCGGCGAATTGCGTTCCGTCGAAATGTATGATGTTGACAGTGGCCAATGGACCTCCGGTCCGTCGTTACGAACTGCGCGTGGCGGGTTCAGCGCCGTGTATGCGAACAACAGTATCTATGCACTTGGTGGCGAGGTAATTATGCAGGGCCGTGAGACGCTTTCGAGCACCGAGGTATTGCGTCTTGGTGCCAAGAAGTGGCAGCGCGGCCCGGATTTGCCGGTAGCCCTGCATGGTGTGCCGGTGGTGGCGGCCGATGGCGGATTGTACGTGCTGGGCGGATCAGAGAGTGCCGGTGCCATTGTTAACCATGGCCGGGTGTTTCGCTATCGTGGGCCCCGGCAGGACCGGTAGACCGGTATGACCGAATGCTACCAACGCAATCTGCCGCGCAAGGGGCGGGGCGTACTGAGCAATGATGACGGCCGTTTTGAACCCTATCGACATGTTCGTGTTGACGATGGGTGGGCGCCGCAGCAGGAACCCGGGCCAGCATTCAAGACAACGGTGACCGTGGACAACTCGCAGTCCATTTTGGCGCGTAATCAATCGCCGGATGTACCGTTCGAACAATCCGTCAATCCATACCGCGGCTGCGAACACGGGTGCGTGTATTGTTTTGCCCGGCCGACCCATACCTATTTGGGCTGGTCTGCGGGCCTTGATTTTGAAACCAAGCTGTTGGCCAAACCGGACGCGCCAACTTTGTTACGCAAGGAAATCGGAAGCAGTGCTTATCGTTGCCAGGTATTGGCGTTGGGAACCAATACCGACCCGTATCAACCTATAGAGCGCCGCTATCGGATTATGCGCGGTATCCTGGAGTTGTTGGCCGCTAGCGATCACCCCGTATGCATTACTACGAAATCCAGTTTAGTGGAACGCGATATTGATCTCTTGGCGCCCATGGCCAAGCGATGTTTGGCCAGTGTTAGCATCTCAGTGACGACCCTCGACCATCAACTGGCGCGTCGCCTGGAACCGCGCGCCACGGCACCGCGTCGCCGATTGGAGGCTATTCGCCGTCTCGTGGCAGCGGGTATTCCGGTAAACGTCTCGGTTGCGCCCATCGTACCGGTGTTGACGGATTCGGAGTTGGAAACGATCATCGCTGCGGCCGCCGATGCCGGCGCGGTGTCGGCGAGCTATATCTTGTTACGCTTACCGCGGGAAGTAAACGGGTTGTTTCAGGAATGGTTGGCTGCGTACTATCCGCATAAGGCCGCGCACGTGATGAGCATCATTCGTCAATCCCGGGGCGGGAACGAGAACGATGCCTGCTTCGGTACCCGAAAGCGAGGCACTGGGGTATTCGCTGATATGATTGCGAACCGTTTCGCGCTGGCCGTCAAACGCTACCGCCTGGACCGGTCGTTGCCGCCGCTCACCAACGAGTTGTTTTCAGCACCCGTAGGCGCCGATGGACAGTTGGCGCTTATTTAGCCAAGTGTCGTTTCGTATCACGCAAACGGCTCGATAACTAAATTGTTTTCCGGCCGGATCGTCCTCACCACGTCATGTTCACCGACAGCGCATGGGTTTTCACGCTGCTCGGCTGAGTATCCACGGGCAAGTGTGCTAGGGTGCGCCCTATGTTTACCAAGCTGTTGTTTACTGCACTTGTTGTTGCCGGGGTGTACGCGCTTTACCGCGTTCGGAGCCGGACTGGGCCGCAGCTAGCGACACCAGACAACCCAGCGGATAATCGCTTTGGACGAATGGTCAGTTATGGCTTTGTCGGCGTACTCATGATGATCTCCGCAATTGCCTACTATTTCCACTGGCAGTCACAGCAGCAAGTGGTGTCGGTGCGGGTGTTCGACAGCGGCAGCGGAAACCTTACTACCTATCAGGTCTATCGCCACTCGCTTGAGGGTAGAAACCTGCGAACCGTGGATGGGCGGACCGTCAGGTTGGGCACCGGGGAGCGGCTGGAAGTTCTGGACAATGAATAGCTTACGCTTGGGTGTCCGTTGCATGTTGTCAGTGACGCAAGTTCGCTATAGGATATTTGCGGCAAGGATTCCAACCGATCACCAGCAAGACAAAAATACGATAGTTGCGGTAAGGGTTCCAACCGATGACCACCAAGACAAAAGATGTACCGCTAAACTTTGAGAGTCCCGCGCGGCGATACTCGGCCAATTCACGTCCGGTCTACGGGTTAGAGAAATGGCTGTTGCGTAGATTGTTAAAGACAATGCGCGATCCGCCCCTGACCTTAAGCCTATGGAGCGGTGAACAGATACATGGTTCCGCACAGCCCGCCGAGGTTACCCTGCACATCAAAAAACCACAAGCTTTGTGGGGAATCTTAGCCAATCCAGATCTGCATTTTGGGGATGCTTACAGTGACGGCACCATCGAGGTGGACGGCGATCTGTTACACATGATGGAACTTGCCACCCTCCACAGGCCACAGCTGGTCGGTGAGAGCGGTCCGTTAGGGCTATCAATTAGGTTGTTTGCTCCCACCCCCCGCGGTAATCACCTGAAGGCGTCGCGGCACAACATTCAACATCACTATGACCTGGGTAACGATTTTTACCGATTGTGGTTGGACCACCAATATATGCAGTACACCTGCGCCTATTTTCCCGATCCGACCATGACCCTGGAAGATGCTCAGGTAGCAAAGATGGAACACATATGCCGGAAGTTGCAGCTCAAACCGGGTGACACCGTCGTCGAGGCAGGCTGTGGCTGGGGTGGCTTGGCGCACTATATGGCGAAGCAGCACGGGGTAACGGTGCGGGCCTACAATATTTCCGCCGAGCAGGTCAGCTTTGCGATCGAAAAGGCCAAACAGTCCGGTTTGCAAGGAAAGGTCGAGTACATCGAGGATGACTATCGCAATCTCACCGGTGAATACGACGTTTTTGTTTCCGTCGGCATGTTGGAACATGTGGGAAGGGGAAACTATAGATCTCTCGGGGGCGTAATCGACCGCTGCCTCAAATCGGACGGCCGGGCGCTGATCCACTCCATTGGGCGCAACGCGCCACGTTTGATGAACCGTTGGATCGAAAAGAGAATTTTTCCAGGGGCGTATCCCCCCGCCCTGAGCGAGATGATGAGCATTTTCGAGCCTTATGATTTTTCGATTCTCGATATCGAAAACCTGCGTCTGCACTACGCTAAGACACTGGAGCACTGGTTGCAGCGTTTCGAAGAGCATCGCACGGATGTAGCCAAGGAATTCGATGAACGATTCGTGCGCGCATGGCGCCTGTATCTAACTGGATCTATCGCCGCGTTCAAACTCGGTGACCTGCAATTATTTCAACTAGTGTTCAGTCGCGGCGACGACAATCACCTGCCGTGGTCGCGAGAGTATATCTACGGTGCCGACTGAATAAGCCCGTTCGCAGCGCGACAAAAAACACATCTACCATCCACCGCGTGACAACCACTGTTCGACTTGCGGTAGACGATCGGCGCCCCAGAATGCCTGGTCATCGATGATGATAAACGGCGATCCGAAGATACCGCGCCCCAATGCGCGATCATTCTCCTCGCGAAACCGGTCTTTGATCGACTGCGATTGCACTGCCGCGATCCATTGATCGCGATCCACCCGTAACGATGATGCCAAGTCCGCCAATCCTTCTTTACTGGTAATGTCCTGATTCTTGGCGAAGTATGCGTGGTACACCCGTTTTGCAAAGGACCTAGCAAGGTCCGCATCCTGCTCTTCCAGCCAGTAGAAACCACGGCTCGCGGTGATTGCGGCGATCGGGAATCGATCGGGAAGCGTGAAGGGTATCTCCAGTAACCGCGCAAAGCGTTCAATGTCATGCGCCATGTATTCTCTGACTAACGGCACTTCGAGCAAGGGCTTACGGCCGGTCAGTTTGAACGAAGCGCCGACCAGAAACGGTCGCCATATCACGGTATGGTCAAAGCGGTTGGCCAATGCATCGATTTGCGTGCTGGCGATGTAACCATAAGGTGATGAAAAGTCGAAATAGAATTCAATGGTATTGTTCATGCACTGGTCTCTGGATTTAGTCGCCACCGCTGTGACTGGGTTAAACTAACGCATCACAGAAGATACGCTCGCATGCGACGATTATACACAGCCAACAATCTACCCGAAGCGTACTTGCTGTTGCATATGTTGGAAACCGAGGGGATAGCAGCACGGGTGTTCAACGAGAATGCGCAAGGTGGTGTCGGTGAGTTACCGTTCACCCATACCTATCCCGAACTCTGGGTGGAGGATTATGATTTGGATCGCGCCCGCGGGATCGTTGCGCGGTTTGAGCAGCCCCAAGGGCCGCTGAAATCGTTTGAATGCGCGCACTGTGGCGAGCAGAATCCCGAAACATTTGATTTTTGTTGGAATTGTGGTGCGTCACGGCCATAGCGAGACGGCGAATTAATTTCTGCCCACTGATTCATGTCCATAGCAAAGAAACGCACCGCGTCGACCAAGAGAAAAAGCAAAACCACCAAACGACGTCGAGGACGCCGTAAAAGCGCTTCCCGCCGGCGTCGGCCGGGTATGAGTTATGTGATCTCGCGTCTCGGTATTGCTCTGGCGGTGATGTGTCTTGCCTATATCGTTTACCTCGATATCACCATCCGCAATCGTTTCGAGGGTCAACGCTGGCCGATCCCGGCTCATGTCTACACGTTATCGAAGAGCTGCAGGAATTGGGCTACCGCCGGGTTGAAAACGCCCGGCAGCAGGGAAGCTATGCCATGGCAAACAACGCCATACAAGTGACGGCGCGGCCGTTTATTTTTTGGGATGGCGCCCGGCCGGAGCTGCCATTCGAAGTCCAGTTCCACGGCGATAGAGTGGCTCGTTTGACTCGTGACAGTGAGCCCATCGACCTGGTGCGTCTCGAGCCGCGGTTGTTCGGCAGTGTGTCTCCGATAGATCACGAAGACCGAACCTTAGTGCGACTCGATCAAGTTCCACGGGAATTGATTCATGCTCTGCTGACAGTCGAGGACCGGGATTTTTATAGTCATATTGGAATAGATCCCAGAGGCCTTGCTCGTGCGTTGTGGGCGAACCTTAGCGCCGGGCGCGTCGTGCAGGGAGGCAGCACGCTCACGCAACAACTGGTCAAGAATTTTTACCTCACCGCTGAGCGGACATTCACGCGCAAGCTGAATGAAATGGTGATGGCGTTGTTGCTGGAAATCCATTATGAAAAAAATGAGATCCTGGAGGCATATCTAAACGAAGTCTACTTGGGCCAGGCCGGCAGCCGTGCGATCCATGGTTTTGGTCTTGGCAGTTTGTTTTATTTCGGACGCCCGTTACGCGAACTCAAGCTTCCCGAGATTGCTCTGCTGGTGAGCCTGGTACGGGGACCCTCACTCTATAATCCTTATCGCCATCCCGAGCGCAGCCGTGAACGGCGCGATCTGGTATTGAATAAGATGAGTGAGTTGGGAGTTACTGATCGTCAGACCGCGCAACAGGCCAAAATGGCGCCACTGGGCGTGTCCAGCGAAGGCGTGCAGTCAGCACTCGCGTATCCTGCCTATCTGGGTTTTGTGCGTCAGCAGTTGCGCCAGGACTACCGGGAACAAGACCTCAGAACCGAGGGACTGCGTATATTTACCACGCTTGATCCCGATGTCCAGCGAGCGACCGAAAGCGCGGTGCGGCAGCGTCTCACGGCTATAGAACGTGCCCGCAAACTGCCGCAGGGTACTTTGGAGGCGGCGGCGGTGGTGGTTCGCAGCGACAGCGGTGAGGTCGCGGCAATGGTGGGTGCGCGAAAGTCCCGGTTCGCGGGCTTCAATCGGGCGCTGGATGCGCAACGGCCGGTGGGGTCGTTGATCAAACCGGTGGTCTATCTTGCCGCGCTACAGCAGCCGCAGCGTTATACCTTGGCAACCTTATTGGAGGACGCGCCGCTGCGTGTCAAGCAAGCCGGTAGTCCGGATTGGACGCCGAAGAACTATGACAAACAATTTCATGGCCAAGTGTTATTGATTCGGTCGCTGGCGCAATCCTACAACGCGTCGACGGCGAGATTGGGTATGGCAGTGGGGGTCGACACCGTCATTGCGGAAATGAGGCAACTTGGTATCAGTCGCCGCTTGCAGCCATTTCCGTCTTTGTTATTGGGCGCCATAGAGTTGACGCCAGTAGAAGTGGCGCAGATGTATCTCACTTTTGCCAGCGGTGGTTTTCGTACCCCGTTACGATCAATCCGCTCGGTCTTGTCCCAAGGCCAACAGCCGCTGGCGCGATATCCATTGTCGGTCGAGCAGGTCATAGAACCCGGTCCCATGGCGTTGTTGAACTATGGTTTGCAGGAAGTTGTGCGTTCTGGTACGGCCCAGGTCTTGCGCGGACGGTTGCCCGAAGGTGTACGCGTATCTGGTAAGACCGGAACCACCGACGACTACCGGGATAGCTGGTTTGCGGGCTATGCAGGCGGCTATTTAACGGTGGTATGGGTGGGTCGCGACGACAATGAGTCGGTTGGGTTGAGCGGTGCGTCCGGTGCGATGTTGGTATGGGCAGACATCATGCGCCGGCTGGATTTACACACCGGGGAGTTCCCGCTGCCCGTGGATGTAGAGTTGGTGGCGGTGGACCTGGGCACCGGTCGTCTGGCAGATAAGCACTGCGAGGACGTGATCGAATTGCCGTTCATCGTCGGCTCCGCACCTACCGAGCGGGCGCCCTGTGCGTCGCCTCAAATCAACGGTAAGGTTGGCGGCAAAGTACGTAATTGGTTAGACCGGTTGTTTCGCCGCTGATGAGACATCGAGCCCACATATTGCACTAAGGTTTCGGATAATGGCGAAGGGACTTGTGCTGCGCGGAGTTCCCCTGCTGTGCGGGGACAAGCCCCCTGCTGTGCGGGGACAAGCGCCGCGTTGGGGCGAAATACATAGCCGTGGCTATGGGTTTGAGCGATGTGCAAGTGCAGGCGTTCGAGGCCAAGCCAGCGCCGGGATAGTCCCGCCCCCAAATTTGTCACGTGACTCCCGGAGACCCTAATTGTATTGTTCTGGAAATGACTAGACTGGATTTTTCACGATTTTCGAAAAGACTAAGGACGGGGCGCCTTGGGCCAAACTGCGGGCCAGTTGTCACCGGTTTGATCATCGCGGCGCTGGCGGGCTGCGCGACCGTGGGCACGCCGACCCGCCCCGCCCCGCAGCCGGCCGCGGCGTCCGCCAAGCCGGTAGTGCTCAATCTAATGCGCGATTCGACCCAATCTTTGGCTGCCGGACAGTATTCGCAAGCGGCGCTCGCGCTGGAGCAGGCGTTGCGCATCGAGCCCCGCAATGCCTGGTTATGGCATGAATTGGCAAAAGTCCGCGTCCAGCAACAACGCTATCATCAAGCGGCGCAGCTCGCGGCGAAGTCCAATGCGTTGTCCCGGGATAGACGCCTGCAAGCAGCTAACTGGCTGTTGATCGCCGATGCCCACGAAGGTGCGGGGGACCCTGCGAGGGCACGCACGGCCAGGGAGAGAGCCGATCTTTTGGGTAACTAACCCGATATATGCGGGTCAGATAATACTCCGTCCCAGCTGCGCTCTCTCGTCTGTGGTCTGAGTTTTTATCTGTTCGCGCTTTACCGGCACGTCGAGCCCGCGTTGCACACCTGGGCGGGCCCGCATGACACCCAGCCAGCGTTGCAGGTGTTCTAAGCCATCGATGGATACGCCCGCCCATTTGTAGCTGCGCACCCAGGGATAGGTCGCGAGATCTGCAATGGAGATGTCATCCACCAGGTATTCATAATCTTTGAGGCGCCTGTCCAGTACCTGATACAGACGCAATGTTTCCTGTTGATAGCGTTGGATCGCATACGGAATCTGCTCCGGCGCGTAACGGTAAAACACATGGGCTTGTCCCTGCATGGGACCGATACCGGCGATCTGAAACATCAACCACTGGAGCACCTGGGAACGGCGATTGGGGTCATGGGGTAAGAACTGGCCGGTCTTTTCGGCCAAATAGATCAGAATTGCCCCGGACTCGAAGACGACGAAGCCGTCATTGTCGAAGTCAACGATCGTCGGGATCCGTCCATTGGGATTCAGTTTTAAATACCAATCCTGCTTTTGTGCTTGGTCCTGAAGTGGCACGTTATAGAATGTGTACGGCAGGCGAGTCTCCTCCAACATGATCGAGACCTTGTAACCATTGGGTGTCGCGGCGGTGTACAGTTCAATCATGGTGCGTACGAACCAAGAGAACGGAGAGTTAAAGGCCGCGCGCTGCCGCCGGCGGTGCCGGCGCCACCGGTAATACCGCAGCCTTACCGAACTCATGCTTGGGTAAAGGTATTACCTTGGATCTTGCCGCCGGTCTACTGGGTTGGACAGACCCTGCGGGGTCCTCAGGGACGGTAAAGTCGCCGTCCACGGGGAATTGTTCAATGGGTACAACATTGGCGTTCGGGTTGATCTTTTTTTCCTCGATCCGGCCGGCAGAACCTTTTTTCGGCGGGTTATCTTGGTACATTACCGTGCCGTCCGGTTGCGTTACCTTATACAGCTTTAGCGCGTGGATCGGTGTTGAGCCGAGAAAAAACGCTGCCAGGCACAACAAAGATATCAACTGGCGCACGATATGCCGCCCTCATAATGGTAGTTGCCACTTATTCTAGTCCGTTGTGCGTTGGACATGAAGATCAATTGCCCTGGCCCGCATATTGCACCAAGGCGCCCCGCCGCCAGATCCCTTCACCATCATCCGGGATCCTTGGTGCAATATGTGGGCTAGGAGTTGATGAGGACGATTGAGCCGCTACAATACGCCGCCATGATGGATGAGCACTATAAACCCGACGAGATTGAGCATTCGGTACAGGCTCATTGGGAAACTAATCACAGTTTTCGCGCTACCGAGGACCCCCGCCGCGAAAAATTCTACTGTTTGTCTATGTTCCCGTACCCGTCGGGAAGGCTGCATATGGGCCATGTGCGCAACTACACGATCGGTGACGTCATTAGCCGATATCAACGTATGCGCGGTAAGAATGTGTTACAGCCGATGGGCTGGGACGCCTTTGGATTGCCCGCGGAGAATGCGGCGATAGAGAACAAGGTTCCCCCAGCACGGTGGACCTACGAGAATATTGACGCCATGCGCGCGCAGCTGAAACGTTTGGGTTATGGCTACGATTGGAGCCGGGAGTTGACGACGTGTCAGCCCGAATACTACCGATGGGAGCAATGGTTTTTCACAGAGTTGTTCAAGAAAGGCCTGGTTTACAAGAAGAAGGCCGAGGTCAACTGGGATCCCGTCGATCAGACAGTGCTGGCCAACGAGCAGGTGATTAACGGAAGAGGGTGGCGGTCCGGAGCCATTGTTGAGCGCCGCGAAATTCCGCAGTGGTTCGTCAAGATCACAGATTATGCAGAAGAGTTACTCAACGATATCGATAAATTAGAGGGTTGGCCGGAAGCGGTACGCACCATGCAGCGTAACTGGATCGGCCGGTCCGAAGGCGTGGAGGCCGATTTTGCGGTTGTGGGCGCTAAGGAAAGTATGCGCATATTCACCACCCGGCCGGATACCATCATGGGGGTGACCTACATGGCGGTGGCCGCCGAACACCCCCTGGCGTTGGAGGCGGCCGAGAAAGATCCGGCGCTCGCCGGGTTTGTTCAGGAGTGCCGTCAAACAAGCACGTCGGAAGTCGACATCGAGACCATAGAAAAGAAAGGCATGCCCCTTGGCCGTAACGCGATCCACCCGATTTCCGGCCAACCGGTTCCGATCTGGGTCGCCAACTTCGTGCTGATGGGTTATGGCACCGGTGCGGTGATGGCGGTGCCCGGTCATGATCAACGGGATTGGGAATTTGCGAGGGAATACCAGTTGCCTATCGCCCCGGTGATCTATCCGAGTGATGGCTCTAAGCTCGACATCGAGAGCGGCGCATATGAGGAATACGGGGTGTTAAAGAACTCCAATCAGTTCGACGGAATGTCTTCAGCCGAGGCTTTTGACGCGATCGCCGAATATCTGGCACGGCAAGACAAGGGCGCCCGCAAGGTGAATTATCGTTTGCGGGATTGGGGAGTGTCGCGGCAGCGATACTGGGGGTGTCCGATTCCCATGGTGCATTGTCCAGATGCAAGCGGCGCGGCGGTTCCGGTACCCGCCGACCAGCTCCCTGTGGTGCTGCCCGAGGATGTGGATTTCCAGGGGATTGGATCGCCGATAAAGAAGATGCCGGAATTTTATCGCACCCGCTGTCCCGAAGATGGTGGACCGGCGGTGCGCGAGACCGACACCTTCGACACGTTCTTCGAATCCTCGTGGTACTACGCACGTTTCTGTTGTCCGGACAATGACCAGGCGATGCTGGACGATAGGGCGGATTACTGGTTGCCGGTGGATCAGTATGTCGGCGGCATAGAGCACGCGGTGCTGCATCTGCTGTACGCGCGTTTTTTTCATAAATTGATGCGCGACGTAGGCTTGGTGAAATCGGATGAGCCGTTCACCAAGCTGCTTACTCAGGGCATGGTGCTCAAAGACAGCACCAAGATGTCAAAGTCTAAGGGCAATACGGTTGACCCCCAGGACATGATCGATCGGTATGGGGCGGACACGGTGCGTTTGTTCATGATATTCGCGTCGCCACCCGATCAGTCCTTGGAATGGAACGACGACGCGGTGGCTGGCTCATATCGTTATCTGCGACGGCTATGGGGCCTGTTCCACAGATACCAAAGCGTTGTGGCCGGAGCACCACGGGCTGATATCAATCTCACGGATATTACCGATCCGGCGTTGCGGGAGTTGCGGGCGCAGACCCATAAGATGCTGGCAAGGGCGCAAAACGATTATGAGCGTTACCAATACAATACCGTGGTCGCGGCGTGCATGGAGTTGACCAATGCGGTGGATCGATTTGCCTGGCCTGAAGACGATCCGCACGCCGAAGCGGTGCTCCGCGAGGCGCTGATGCGCGAGGCGCTGATGATGTTGGTCAAGGTGCTGGCGCCTATCGTGCCCCATATCACTCATGAGCTGTGGCGGGGATTTGGTGATGCGGATCCCCTCATCGACACCCCCTGGCCGCAGGTCGACGACAAGGCCTTACTCCGTGATACAGTGCACTTGGTGGTACAGGTCAACGGCAAATTACGTGGACACATCGAGGTGGCGGTGGACGCGACCCAGGACACGATCCGTGAGGCTGCGCTCGCTAACGACAAGGTCCGTCGCCACATGGGCGATAAGCCCATCAGAAAAGTGATTGTGGTGCCGGGTAAATTGGTGAATATGGTGGTGGGCTAAACGCTAAGCCGTTTATAATCTCCCCCCATCACTCAACCTTACAATTCTGGATCGATTTATGGTTATGCGCTTTCTCGCTGTGTGGTTAATCGCCGGCATTCTCATTAGCGGATGCGGATTTCATTTACGTGGCAACATACCGCTCTCGGAAACCTTGTTACTGGTCGCGGTGGAGAGCAGCGATAGCGGCCTGCGACAGGAGATGATCGAGGCGTTGGAAGGTGCCGGGGCGTCGGTGGTCGGCGATGTGGCGGCGGCCAGAGCAGTGCTCAAACTGCACGATATTAAGTATGAGCGCCAGGTGCGGACCCTGGATACCCGGGGGAAGGTCAACGGATACAGGCTGGTATACAGCGTCAGGTATACGGTGACCGGTCAAGACGGCGCCGAACTCCGCGAATCCACGCCGCTGCGGCTGGAGCGCGACTTCAATTTTGACAGCAACCAGTTGTTACAGACAGAAAATGAAGAACGTGTATTGCGTGAGGATATGGTCAGGGATATGACGCAACGCATCATTCGCCAGTTATCGACTATCGCAAGCCGACCCACTCCGGTACGCAGCGCCGAATTTGGACTCGGGAGGTCGGGGCCCGCTCCGGCCTAGCGGTTGGTAGCGGCACTGCCGTCATCGCCCCCATCTCGCGTTGCGAATCGCTTCTGACCAGCTTGCGCAGCACTTGGCAAAGGATTTGCCTGCAGCGTTGTTGTTGCACGGCGATGAAACACTGTTGATCGAGGAATCCTGTGACGCGATACGACCGGCTGCTTTGAAGCATGGATTTGAGGAACGGATCCGCATGTCTGCGGAACCTGGGTTCGATTGGAATCAAATCCACGAACAGTCCCAATCGTTATCGTTGTTTTCCAGCCGCAAACTGCTGGAACTGCGGTTGCCTTCCGGCCGCCCCGGGGAG
>CAMYNX010000120.1 GCA_947259875.1 uncultured Gammaproteobacteria bacterium
CCGGCGATGATCGTTGTAATGGGTGGGATTGTGCTGGTAATCGTTCTTGCGATCTTACTGCCGATCTTTGATTTAAATCAGTTGATTGGATGAGGTATTAAGATGCGTGACAAAGGCTTTACGCTGATTGAAATCATGGTGGTCGTGGTCATTATCGGTTTGTTGGCGACGCTGGTCTTGCCGCGGGTTTTGGGGCGCCAAGAGGAGGCCTTTGTTGCGAAGGCGAAAAGCGATATCCGGGCATTATCCAGCGCTCTGAAACTCTACAAACTCGATAACTTCAACTACCCCAGCACCGAACAGGGATTGGAAGCTCTCGTCAGCCAACCATCTGGGGATCCATCGGCGAAAAACTGGAAAGATGGCGGCTACATTGAGCGCTTGCCATCAGATCCATGGGGTTACGCATATCAATACTTGAGCCCCGGCGAAAAGATGGATTTTGACCTTTGGTCTCATGGGTCAGATGGCCAACCCGGAGGAGAAAAAGTGGCTGCCGACATTGGTAACTGGAATCTCGATGACAGCCAATAGGTTCAAAGCCAGCGTACGCGCTACATGGGCATTACCGACCAGTGACTCGCTCCTGGTTATCAGACCGAAGGCCTCGCAATGCGGCGAATTTAGCGTCCATTGAATGTAATCAGGCGTGTAATCGAGCGATCAACAAATACATTGTAAGCTGTGATCAACCCACGCACGCAGTATTCCAGCCAAGCAATCAGACAGCGTGGATTTACGTTGCTCGAGATCATGGTAGTTGTACTGTTGATTGGGGTTACCGTTACGTTGATTGCGTTAAATCTTGAACGTGATATTGATCAGGTGGCGGAGCAGGAAGCGCGTCGTTTTGCGGCTTTAGTTGAACATCTCCGTGATGAAAGCATACTGACCGGTCGGCTGCATGGAATTGAGGTTGACGAACCGGAGCGCCGCTATAAGTTTCTCAGATTTGACAAAAAATGGTTACCGGTGGAGCAAGATGACTCGTTCCGCCCGCGGGTGATACCAGATTACTTAAATATCCAGTTCAATGCCGGACCGGACCAAAATGCCGGACAGGACCAAAAAGACAATACTTTGGTGGTCGTCGATGCCCTAGGTGAAATCCAGCCATTTTTCTTGACAATTATCGGGAAAGATTTTGAATACGTTGTAAATCTGAACTCCAATCAGAACGTTGAGGTGGAGCGCAAACCGCATGAAGAAGGCTAGCCCGCATATTGCACCAAGGCGCCCCGCCCCTGTTTTTTGGCGATGCACCGAGGGGTCCGCAATGTCTTTCCTAGGAAATGGCGGCATCGATGCGCCAGATTGCTCGGCAAGAACAGAGGCGGGACTATCCCGGTGCTGGCTCGATCTCGAACGCCTGGACTTGCGCTTCACTCAACCCATAGCTACGGCTATGCATTTCGTTCCAGTGCGGCGTCCAGCCGCCCGATCTCTTCGCCATCATCCGGGATCCTTGGTGCAATATGCGCGCTAACGCAGGTTTCACGTTATTAGAGATACTTGCCGCGCTATTGATCGTCGCTGTAGGACTTGGCGCCGTCAGTAAGGTAATAGGCAGCACGGCAGTGGTGTTGCAGACCATTGAAGAGCGACTCATAGGATCGTGGGTAGCGAGTAATCACCTGGCGGAACTTAGGTTGTCTCGAGTCTGGCCGGCTGCCACGGAATCCGATCAGCAAATGTCTATGGGGGGACGTACCTGGTATCTGCGCCAGAAGATCAGTACTACTACCGATCCCGATTTATTACGTATTGATGTAGGTGTCTTTAGCGACACGGACCATGAGCGTATAGCGACACAGATGTTCGGTTACGTGGCACGGTACATCCCACCACTACCACCGACCGAAGATAATTCCACGGAACAACCACCACCATCGACCGAGGGTAATTCCACGGAAAAATGAATATGCGTAATCATAGGGGCTTTACACTGCTGGAAATGGTGGTTGCCATCGGCATATTCGCTGTCATCGCCGCGATAAGCTACGGCACGTTGAATCGATTTATTGATAACCGTGTAATAGTTAAACAAAAAAATGACGAACTGAAGAATTTACAAAATGTAATGGTGCTGTTGGAGCGAGACCTGCGTTATGCCTTGATTCGACCTGTTCGGGACGGCTTTGGCGACACAGAAGCAGCGTTGATTTCCGGGACCGATTTGGACCTCGGTCCTGGCGAACTGCTTCGGTTGACGTCCGCACAACCGAACGCGGCGATGAACAATATTCAACGTCTACAACGAGTAGCATGGAGATTTAATGATGGTCAGTTATCGCGGATCACATGGAAGGTGCTTGATCGAGATCAAGACAGCACGGAGTATGAACGAATATTGCTGGAAGACTTAGCAGAAGTCGTAATCTCTTTCTGGGGCTACAATGAAGATGAGGTTCTCGAGGTTCAGTCAGAATGGACGGATTCAGAGAAGATGCCCGAAGGTATAGAGTTTCTTGTTACGTTGGGTTCTGGGCGACAGTATCGTCGTCTGCCACAAATACAATTGCCGTCGTTGAAGCGGGCTAGTGGCGTAGCGCTGCTGACAGTATTGTTTATTCTAGTATTGATTACGACTTTGAGTGTCTATCTTGTGGAAGACGAGCACCTCGCGATTCGACGAATCAGTAATCAACGTGATGCGGAACAAGGTTTTCAAATGACCACCGGTGCCGAGCAGTGGGCGTTGAAGATATTAGAACGAGACGGGAAAGAGAATAACGTCGATCACCTGCAAGAACCGTGGAATGTATTACTGCCCGAAGTCAAAGTAGAGGAAGGAACGTTGCTTTCCGAAGTGCAGGATCTTCAAGGATTGTTCAATATAAATAATCTAGCATCGGGCCGTGACGAAGTTTGGTATCCGCTGTTTACGCGGCTTTTGAGTGTATTGGAGATCAATGAAGCCATAGCCGATGCACTCATTGATTGGATTGACGGAGATCAAGATATAACCGGCTCCGATGGGGCGGAAGATGCCGACTATCTGGGCTTGGATATTTCCTACCGAACCGCTGACCGGATGATTGCCGATATAGGAGAATTAGTCTATGTAAAAGGATTCGACGAAAAGATACTGACCAAGCTGTCGCCTTTTATAACTGCTTTGCCGGAAAAAGATATCAAGATCAATATCAACACCTGTCCCCCGTTGCTGCTGAAGATTCTCACTAAAGAGATTTTACCGGATCCCGCGGCTGAATCGTTAACAGAGGGCAGGGGTGAAGAGGGGTATCAAGATATCGAAACATTTCTTACACGGACCGAGATGGCCGCCGAATCGGATAACGTCGAACCACTGATAACAATAAGCAGCAAGTATTTTCAGGTAAGAAGCGAAGCAAAATTTGGTCGGTTGACCACAGTTCTACTGAGCACTGTGCAGCGTAAAACAAATGGCGATAAAGTGACTGTACTCAGACGGCGCAGGGGTCTGTCATGATCTTCTTTTTTGCCATTGAGCAGCCTTATCGGTGGGTGGTGTGTGAAGATAACGGCAATGTAGACAGCCGTGGTACCGTTGACTCGCTCGACGCTTTAGAGTTACCCAACAATATAAATAAGGTGGTGGCGGTGGCTCCGGCTAATGACGTGACGGTACGCAAGGTAGAGGTCCCGGGCCGCAGTCGTAGCAAGACATTGGCCGCGATTCCTTATGCCCTTGAGGAAACGCTTGCCAGCGATGTTGAACAGCTGCATTTTGTGTTGCTGGACTGGAAACCGGGTACGAACGCTACCGTAGCGATTATTGACAAGGTAAAGATCAATAATTGGTATCAAGCCATAGGTCAGCTACCATTTCCGGTTGACGCCTTAGTTCCAGAATACCTATTAATACCGATTCATCCACAGACCGACGCGACCATTGTCCGCGCTGACTCAGACATGGTGTGTATCCGCACCGGGCCTAATGAAGGCATAGTATTAGACACTTACTCGCTGGATTTGTGGTGGCATGGCCTAGCTCGCAAAGACATCGCCATTGCTTGTCAAGATCCGGAGATAGCGCGCCACTTGGTAGGCATGGGTGGAACGATGGTCAGGGAATGGGATATTGGCGCCGATTTTTCAGAGTGGCTTAGGCATCATACGCACGTTGATATCACTGGTAACGTTTTACAAGGTGCTTATAAACCGCATCACCAAGGTCAAGAAGTCAGCAGGTATAAGATCGCCGGTACCGTGCTAATAGCTGCCTTCGTTATCTATTTTGTCTCCACTGGCTACGAATATTTCCAACTCGCATCACAGGAGAAGCGCCTCAACGAACAGATTGAAACCGTGTTTCGAGAAACGTTTCCAGATGCCAGCCGAATCGTGAACGCCAGACTGCAAATGGAGCAACGACTCAAGCAATTGAGGTCTGGGTATGTAGGCGAGGGAGAATTTCAAGCCTTACTATCCGCTGTTGCGCGTGCCATACCTGGTTCGCAGGGAAAAATCGAGGAAATTAGTTTTCGCGACAACGTGTTAACAGTGACTTGCATCACCAGGGATTTTGCTGGCCTGGATACACTTAAAAAGAAATTTGCTCAAGACCCAATGGTTGCGGTGGAATTATTGTCATCCGGGTCACGCGACAATCGAGTCAGCGGGCGATTCAAGATCGCCAGGGCGCAAGGATGACGTATTTTCGACAAATCTTCGGCAATTTAAACGCGCGTGAGCGGCAAGTATTAGCTCTAGGCGCTGTCGTTTTAGTGCTGATTCTTGTTTATACCCTGGTATGGGTGCCATGGCACGACGCATTGCGACGGTTGCGAATACAAGTCCCGGCTAAACAAACCACACTATTGTCGATGCAGGAGCAGGCAAAACAAGCGAAGCCGTTATTAAAATTGCAAAGCAATAAATCTAAAGACGATGTTCCGCTTTTGACTGTCGTTGAAAATACTGCGGCAACCACAAAAATGCGGGACGTGATCCGCCGTATGTCTCCGGGAGATCAGGAAGGACAGGTGAAGGTGTGGCTTACCGAGGCCAGTTTCGACAGTTGGCTTTTATGGCTGGAACAACTGCGAAAGGAAGCTGTGGAGGTAGTTTCTTCTACTATTTCGCGGAGCGAGGGAGAAAAAGTCAATATTCGTATGACATTGCAACGCAGCGCGTGACAACGAGTTTCGCGTTTTCGTGAATCTGTATCACGGGGCACATTCTTTATTCATGGTATGCAGCGGGGACACCCGTAGCGTCTCTTCCAGCAAATGGCGACATTCGATGCTCTCGGTCGCTTCGCAAGAGTAGGGGCGGGACTATCCCGGCGCTGGCTTGGCCTCGCGCGCCTGAACTTGCGCTTCACTCAACAGAAGAAACGGGGTCGGAGTCACAGACCCTGGCTCTCGTTGTTCATCGCTCCAACGCGGCGCTCGTCCCCGCACAGCAGGGGAACCAGTCGCCCGACACTGCGACCACGCGCAGCGCAGGTCCGTTCGCCATCATCCGGGATCCTTGGTGCAATATACGGGTTCGTTCACATCCTGTTTTCGGTAACACTTCAAGAACAAGAACGCCGTTTACCAGGTTGACGCGGTTCCGCCTTTTTCTAGCATCCGCATAATTTTAGGAATATTTATTTTATATTTTCTTGTACACTCAAGATGCATGGGTGGTAGCCATCTTACTGTCTTGGTCCCTGGGTTGTCTCAAGCAATGCAAGCTTGCCGGACTTCGGTCAATTCCTCCGTATTAAAAAAGTTAATTAGCCGTGGTGCCAAAATTGCTTTGCAGACCGACTCGTTCGAATCGGCTGCATTTTCAATGTTTAATTTTCAAGAATCAGGTAGTCAAGGATTACCAGTTGCTGCGGTCAGTTATTACGGGATTACCGATCAACGCCCAGAAGGTTGGTGTCTGCGTATTGACCCGGCGCATTTGCAGCCACGATTGACGAAGTTATATCTAATTGCGGGAAAGCCGCTAGCGGTTACTCAAGACGAGGCCAATTCTTTGATCGCCGTAATTCAAGGGTTGTACCATGAGCATGGGTGGCGCGTTTATGCCCTGGATTCTGATCAGTGGTATTTAGTCGTGCCCGACGATCCTGGTGTCATTACTATTCCTATCGCGCGGGCAATCGGTAAGGATGTTGATGCACTGCTACCAACCGGCGCTAATAAATCGTTATGGCACGCGCAGATGAACGAGATTCAAATGGCATTTCATGCTTCGCCAGTCAACACAATAAGAGAAGCGGAAGCTCGATATACTATCAATACAATTTGGCCTTGGGGCTCAGGTGAATTACCGGATTTGACAGAGCCAGTATGGCGGCGGGTGTGGTCGGACGAACCTTTGACGCGAGGATTGGCAAAGCTAAGCAATTCCAGGTTGAACTCCGCGCCAAAGGATGCGGGTGGAATTATTGACGATTTATCATTCGGTTCAAACCTTTTAGTCCTGGGTGATACCTGGTCTGTATTCGATAGAAGCGAGCCAGACTACGCGTGTGCGCTATTACGTAATTTGGAGGAAAGATGGTGGCATCCCTTGTGGACCGCCCTTAAAGCGCGTGCATTGAATTCGTTGACCATCACGGATTTTGGTTTGGGCGCAGTCACGATTCAGGACCAGGATGCTCGAAATTGGCGGCCGTGGGTGCGATTTTTAACTTCAAATAAGTGAAACAACATCAGACCAAATAACAAAACAATCGTGAGACGGACTGTCCGGGACGCGCATTTAGCGGGGCTGCATCCTACGCTTGCCCGGATTTACCAAGGGCGCCAAATCAACAGTGCCCAGCAACTGGACTATTCGCTCAATCGTTTGCTCCCGCCGGCGAGCTTGACGGGTGTCGATGCGGCGACAGAGTTGTTGGAACAAGCACTCGATGCGGACGCACACGTCTTATTCATCGGCGATTTCGATGCTGATGGAGCGACCGCATGTGCGGTGGGTGTTCTCGGGCTGAGACGCATGGGCGCAAACAATGTTGGATACCTGGTGCCAAACCGTTTTGAGTATGGCTACGGTTTATCACCGGAGATCGTAGGCGTCGCGGCTTCACAACAGCCCGATGTCCTGATTACCGTGGATAACGGTATTGCCAGTATCGATGGGGTGAGCGTGGCTCAGGAATTAGGCATGTCGGTGTTAATCACTGACCACCATCTCCCCGGCGCGCAGTTGCCGACCGCCGATGTCATTGTTAACCCCAATCTTCCCGGTGATGCGTTTCCGAGCAAAGCACTGGCGGGTGTCGGGGTTATCTTTTATGTTTTGATGGCATTACGCGCACGACTGAGGGCATTGGGCTGGTTTAGCCATCGCGGGATCAAGGAACCCAATCTTGCCGAACTGCTGGATCTCGTTGCCGTAGGTACGGTTGCTGATTTGGTTCCTCTTGATTACAACAACCGTGTTTTGGTCGCTCAAGGTTTGGCGCGCATCAATGCCGGGCGTTGTCGGCCGGGTATCAAAGCGATTCTCGACACTGCCAAACGAACACATCTCGGTCTTACCGCGCGAGATCTCGGGTTCGTGGTTGGGCCGCGACTCAACGCTGCGGGTCGCCTGGAGGATATGTCGCGTGGAATTGCATGTTTGTTAGCCGATGACGTTGATCAGGCGCGTGAAATCGCGAACAAATTGGACAAACTAAACCAGGAGCGTCGCGAGATCGAATCAGCAATGCAGCAGCAAGCTCATGAAATCGTCAATCAGCTTCATTTGAACGGAGTTCTTCCAATGGGGATCTGTCTGTATAACGATACTTGGCACCAAGGTATTGTCGGGCTGGTGGCATCGCGAGTCCGCGAGCGTACCGGCAGACCGGCGGTGGTATTTGCACCGGATGGCAATGGCGTCCTCAAAGGGTCGGCGCGTTCCATAGACGGTCTGCATATCAGGGACCTGTTGGATGGTATCGCTACGCAGCATCCGGATTTGTTGCAGAAGTTTGGGGGACATGCGATGGCCGCAGGATTGACGCTCGAAAGGAACACGTTAGATATGTTTCGGCACGCGTTTGAGCAAGCAGTCGCTGACGTACTTGGTAAAGAATTCATGCCTGAGGCGCTGCTTAGCGACGGTTCCCTGAACGACGATGACTTGGGTATCGAGTTTGCTGAGTTGTTGCGTGTCTCCGGACCTTGGGGCCAGCAGTTCCCGGAACCAACATTCGACGATCAATTCGAGGTCATCGAGCAACGCACTGTCGGTTACCGGCACTTGAAACTTCGCGTGCGGCGATCAGAAGGCAAAAAAATACTAAATGCCATAGCATTTGGATACTTCGACAATCATTCAGCACTGCCGGCGACGGCCTCATTACACTTAGCATACCGGCTCGATGTCAACGAATATCAGGGTAGACGCGCGCCGCAGCTAATCATCGAAAACATCGAGTCGTGTTAACATCAATTCATGAGTACGCTGGAAGATTTTGTCGGTAATACACCACTAGTCCGACTGCAACGCTTACCTGGTGACACCGCGAATACCATTTATGCGAAGCTGGAGGGCGACAATCCGGCTGGTTCGGTGAAGGACCGGCCGGCGCTGAATATGATAAAAGGCGCCGAGGTGCGTGGCGAGATTCATCCTGGAGACGCCCTGATTGAGGCGACCAGCGGCAACACAGGCATCGCCTTGGCGATGGCGGCGGCGATCAAGGGCTACCCACTGACCCTGATCATGCCCGAGCATATGAGCGAGGAACGTCGTGCGGCAATGAAGGCCTTCGGGGCGCAGATCATCTTGGTTTCAAAACAAGGCGGCATGGAGGAGGCGCGGGATCTCGCGCAGGAAATGAAACAGAAAGGAAAGTGGAGGGTTCTCGATCAATTCGCAAATCCCGACAATCCCGCTTCGCACTACCTGGGCACCGGACCTGAAATCTGGCGAGATACCGATGGACAGATCACCCACTTCGTCAGTTCAATGGGCACGACCGGAACGATTATGGGTGTTTCCAAGTTCATCAAAGAACAAAACCCGAATGTTGAGATCATTGGCGTACAGCCCATCGAAGGCGCATCCATCCCGGGGATCAGGCGTTGGCCACAGGAATACCTTCCAAAAATCTTCGATGCCAGCCGGGTGGACAGGACAATAGACGTGTCGCAGGAACAGGCAGAACAAACCATGCGTGAACTGGCGCGCCGGGAGGGTATCTTTTGTGGGGTCTCTTCGGGCGGCGCTATGGCCGCAGCACTGAGTGTCTCATCAAAAGTGCGGGATGCGGTAATCGTAAGTATTGTTTGTGATCGCGGGGATCGTTACATTTCGACGGGCGTTTATCCAGCATGAGCAAGTACTTAACCCGCGTATTGCATCAAGTCGGCGAAAAGAAGAGCTAATATTTTGTTTGCAGTAAAGAATTCGATCATTACCCGGGGTGCCACTTGGTGCCCGAGGATGCGCCTACCCCGACCCTGGCTCGTTTTCGAACGTTCGAACTTGCTCTTCACTCAACGCATAGCTACGGCTATGCATTTCGCTCCAGCACGGCGCTCGTCCCCGCACAGCAGGAGAACCAGCCGCCCGACACTGCGACTACGCGCAGCACAGGTCTCTTCGCCATCATCCGGGATCCCTGCTGCAATATGCGGGTTAATCCTGTGAATGTATTAGCGTTTGACATCGAAACAGTTCCGGACACCGAAGGCGGGCGGCGCGTATACGGACTGAACGAATTGAGCGATGCCGAGGTCGCTCAGATCATGTTCACCAAACGCCGCGAACAGACGGATTCGGAATTTTTACCCGCGCATTTTCACAAGATAGTGACTATCTCCGCGGTGCTGCGTAAAGACGAGAACTTCAAGGTATGGTCTTTGGGCGCGCCGGATTCCAAAGAATCCGAGTTGGTGGCCCGGTTTTTTGACGGGGTCGCGCGCTATACGCCAACCTTGGTATCGTGGAATGGTGGCGGCTTCGATTTGCCAGTGCTGCACTACAGGGCCCTCATTAACGGGATTGCGGCGCCTCGTTATTGGGATGTCGGTGACGACGATCGTGATTTTCGCTGGAACAACTATTTGAATCGTTTCCATTACCGACATACGGATTTAATGGACGTGCTGTCCGGGTATCAGGCCCGTCAATTCGCGTCATTGGATCAAATTGCGTTATTGCTTGGGTTACCGGGAAAGATGGGGCAAAGCGGGGCCAACGTCTGGGAGCAATATCAAGCCGGGGAGATCGAACAGATCCGAAACTACTGTGAAACCGATGCGTTGAACACCTACCTGATTTACCTTCGATGGGAACTCATCAGGGGCAATCTGACTGTACCGAACTGGGAGCGCGAGTGTGATCGAGTTCGTGATACGTTGCGCCAGGACGACAAGGCACATTGGAATGAATTCTTGCAGGCATGGCATTAGATCGGCGAGTACCCGTGTCAGCAGATGGCCTGCCGAGCGCCGAAGTCACGTCGTTGAGTCACGATGGGCGTGGAGTTGCCCGCGTCGAAGGTAAGATCGTATTTATTGATAACGCCCTACCAGGTGAGCGGGTACGTTATCGCCCAGGAAAGCGGCGACGCGCCTTTAACACCGGAGCGGTAGTTGACGTATTGACGCCGTCACCCCAGCGCGTTACTGCGAAATGCCGGTACTTTGGAATTTGCGGCGGCTGCACTCTGCAACACCTGGACCCGCAAGCCCAACTGGAGATCAAACAAGACCAGCTTATCGAAAATTTGCAGAAGATCGGCAAGACCACGCCCGAGACCGTGCTGCCGCCGCTTCGCGGACCGTCTTGGGGATATCGCCGTAAGGCACGCCTGGGGGTGCGCTTTGTTCCAAAAAAGGGCGGTGTACTGGTTGGATTCCGCGAACGCGGCAAGAGTTTCGTCACGCCGCTTCAGGATTGCGAGGTACTAGATCCTCAAATATCCATGTTATTACCGTCACTCAGTGATGTTATCTCTGGTTTGTCTTGCCGTGCCCGCATACCTCAGATTGAGGTCGCATCGGGAGACAATGCAACGGCGCTGGTGTTTCGTCATCTCGATCCGTTGACGGATCAAGATCTAAACGGCCTTAGCCGATGGGGTGAGGAACATCGTGTGCAGGTGTTTTTACAACCGGGAGATTTGGATTCGGCGTATCCGTTATCACCGCAAAACCCCGAGCCGCTCTACTACCGTTTGGACCAGTACGGCATCGATATCGAGTTCTTTCCCACAGATTTTATCCAGGTCAATCGTGAAATCAATCGTGCATTGGTGACCAAAGTTGTCAAGCTGCTCGAGCTAAGCGCCGCTGATCATGTGTTAGATCTATTCTGTGGACTGGGAAACTTTACATTGCCGATCGCACGTTGTGCAGCCGACGTAACAGGAAGCGAGGGGAACCCAGTTCTCATCGAAAAGGCTAACCATAACGCGCAGCGCAACGACTGTAATAATGCGCGATTTACATGTGTCGATTTGGACAGTGAGCAGTCGGGGAATGTGTTTGCTCAGCAACAGTACAATAAATTACTGTTAGATCCTCCCCGAACCGGTGCCATACAGGTCGCGAAACAACTTCCTGGATGTGCTCTGGAGAGGATCGTTTACGTTTCTTGCAATCCTGCCACTCTGGCGAGGGACACGGAAGTTATCGTGAATGTGCACGGGTTCCGGCTGACGGCGGCGGGCGTCGTAGACATGTTTCCGCATACCCAACATGTCGAATCGATCGCGGTCTATGAGCGACGTTAGGTAGCCCGGACCGCATTTATCACCAGGATCCCGGTGCTGACGCAGAACGCGGGTAGCAGGGGGTTCAGCCGCCCGATCTCTTCGCCAGCTTCGGGGATCCTTGGTGCAATATCCGGGCTAAGCGCAGATGTGCGAGGCCCAGTCAGGACCAGGGTAGTCACGTCCCTATTTTCGCCAAGCAAACTAGACAGTCGAATGCCGCCATTTCCGGTAACAGACGTTGCGGGTCCCTTTACTGTGCAGGCATGAATAGGGGCAGAGCGCCTGGCGAGAAATGCGGGCTAATCTCTAGTGCTGTCTCCGGCTTGTTTGGCGTCCAAACTGACATCCACCGACGCCTCTGACGGCGCTGATTGTGGTTTTATCTCACTGAGGTTACGTGTCTCTGGTTTGACAGTCGACGTGTCATCGGCCGGTGTCGACTTCGGTGTAGTCTGTCTTTGTTGTGGGCTTGCCTGGCGATCTTTGGCAACACTCCCGCCTTCGGGTGCTTCGCGGCGTTGACCTGAGCGACGAGAACGCCCCCCGCGGGGCCGACGTCCGCGACCATCACCCGCAGCTTTTTGTTCGCCGCTCTTTGCCTGTCCAGATCGCGGGCGCGACCGACCATTACCACGTTGTGGGCCGCGTCCACCACGCCCTGGACGGCCACGTTGTCCCTGTGCACCGCGGGCCGGTGGTCGCTGCCTGCTTTGCTGGATTTCGTCGCTGGTAGCAACCGGGGGGGCCTTTTCGGCAGCGAACAATTTGTCCCACCATCGGCGTAAAAGGCCCTGCAATTCCGATTTTGATGGAATCGGAGGGCGAGCCGCGACTTGCAGTTGATCCATGCCGACCGCGGCAACCTGTTTGGTGTGCTGGCGGGCCTGAGTTGACGAAATATCGGCCTCTTCAAGTTCCAACTCTATCGCATAGCTGGGCCGAATCGGCATCGCTGCCAGTTCTTCGCTGCGCAGGCGTTTGATACGGAAATGCGGTGTCTCCAGTTCGTCGGTGGGGATCACAAAGATCTGCGTGCCCAGTCGGTTTTCGATCATATTGAGCTCGTGCCGCTTCTCGTTTAATAGAAAGGTGGCGGTCTCTCTTGGTAAATGCGCATGAATCGCTTCGGTGTTTTCTTTGAGCGCCTCCTCTTCGAGAATTCGGAGAATGCTCAAAGCGGACGAAGAAATGCTGCGCACGTAGCCAGTCCCGATACACCGGGGGCATGCCTGATAATTGGATTCACCCAACGACGCACGCAGACGTTGACGCGACATTTCCAGCAGCCCGAAGCGGGAGATGCGGCCTAATTGAACGCGCGCACGGTCGACCTTGAGGGCCTCGTGCAACCGGTTTTCCACCGTGCGTTGATTCCGATTCGACGTCATGTCGATGAAATCAATGACGATTAAACCACCTAGATCGCGGATACGCAGTTGGCGGGCAACTTCATCTGCTGCCTCCAGATTGGTCTGTAGCGCCGTTTCCTCGATATCGGCACCCTTGGTGGCGCGGGCGGAATTGACATCGATGGTCACCACGGCTTCGGTATGATCAATGACCAAGGCCCCCCCGGACACCAGGCTGACCTGACGGGCAAACGCTGATTCGATCTGGTGTTCAATCTGAAATCTTGAAAAAAGAGGTACCGTGTCATCGTAGTATTTCAGCTTGACCAGATTTTGCGGCATGACTTGCTGCATGAACTTGGAGGCACGCTCATGGATTTCCTTATCGTCAATGATGATTTCCGAGATATCGCTGCGCAGGTAGTCGCGAATCGCACGCACCACGAGATTTGTTTCCTGAAACACTAGAAACGGTGCCGCTCGGGTCCCGGAGGCTTGGCTAATCGCATCCCAAAGTTGTATTAGATAATCGAGATCCCACTGCAATTCGTCCTGAGATTTGCCAATCCCGGCGGTACGGGCAATCAAGGCGTGTTCGTTGGGCACGGTCAACTCCGAAATTATGTCCCGCAAGTCGGACCGTTGTGCACCCTCTATGCGCCGCGAGATACCACCACCTTTGGGATTATTGGGCATCAACACCAGGTAGCGGCCGGCGAGACTGATAAACGTTGTCAGCGCGGCACCCTTGTTACCCCGTTCGTCTTTCTCTACC
>CAMYNX010000121.1 GCA_947259875.1 uncultured Gammaproteobacteria bacterium
GTAATGGGTTGCTACCGGATCAATCATGGTCCCCTCACTCGGAATACACCGACTGCACAAACCTGTGTCTTTCAACGCATTTTATTCGGAATCCTCTCGCGCGGCCACAAGGGCTGGCAATGACTAGCCCCAGAGATTCGCGCCAATGACTGCAAAGGGTCTATTCTGTTGAAAAACTCCAAATGTTTTTGAAAGGCAAAATCATTTGCTCTAGAAGTATTTTTAAATTCCGCTACACCGAGGGGATCGAATAATTAACGATATCGTCCCTCAGAACTGCTCACTAGCCTAAGGGCGAGATACTGAGGGAGGTTAATGAAGTTTCAGTAACCAGCAGAAATATGGCCTCTCCGATTTTTCGAGTTTTTCAACAGGAAACTTCTCATTCCGGACATTCCGTTGCTGCTGCTAGACCTCCAATTGTGATCCGAACTAAAAATACGCGGTACTGTCACATAGCTATCTACTCAAGCGAATTTGACATTGAACGCCTCCAGACACTCACTGTGCGCACTTTCCCTTGTGGATGGGCTGATTTCCCGGACCTGTAAAGAGTGCTCATTTAGGCCGTCTTTTCTCGAAAAATACAGCTGGTCAATTCTAAAAACGCTCAACTTTTTGAGAATTCTACATAGAACGCGTATCGTGCTGTGTGTAATGATGTAGACGCTGATTTGATAGGACGCACGCGTGACTGTGTGTACGATTTACTAAGAGGTAATCAGCATATGCAAAAATTGACCCTAATCGCTTTCCTTGTTGTTTTGGTCGCTATCGCATCAGGCGGCTTGTCATCCACCGCGAACGCTTCAGAATCAGATTTATCAGCGAATGATACCAGCCAGGCAGGGACAGCAACTGGGCCGCTTGATGGTTTGACATTTATCGGCGCACTCGGACCGGATGGTAAACCAAAGGATATTAAGGATTCTTTCGTGTTCGAAAACGGCACATTTGTTTCCAAGGAGTGCGAACTGAGATGTGAGTATCCCGCGCGCCCTTATTTTGTTCGTCAGAATGGCACAAAAACCGAATTTGTTAGCGAGACACAATGCCCATATAAAGATGCAAAGATTGTGTGGCGAGGTACAGTAGAAGGCGACACGATCAAAGGAAGGTCAACATGGGTGGTGAAACGCTGGTATTGGACGGTAGAGAACACGTTTGAGTTTGAGGGAAAGCTGGTCAAACAACCGGCCTCGACCGTCAGTTCCAACTAAGCAGTTCCAACTAACATGTCTATCAAGCAGCCGGCGTTCGGTGTGCGCTGGAGTGCGATTGCGAAGATTGTAGGTTTGATCTCGCTGTTGATTGCGGCAAATATTCTGGCGCACGGCATCGCAGATTCGCTAGATTTTCAAATTCGCCCGAGTAACGAAGATGCGGTTCACCGCACTATTATGGTATCCGCGGCTCTGTATTCGATCCTTTTAGCGATCCCTTTTGTACCGGGAGCTGAGGTTGGGCTGACAATGATGACTATACTCGGCCCACCCATCGCGTTGTTGGTCTATGTATGCACAGTAGCCGGTCTCTCATTGAGTTTCCTTGTGGGACGCATGGTGCCTCTATCAATACTGATCCGGTGCACTGAGGACATCAATTTTAATAGAACAAGTCGGTTACTGAAGGATATTGAGCCGCGTGGAACACAGGAAAAGCTCGAGATTCTGGTCAATGCGGCTCCGAGTCGCTTTCTTCCCGTATTGCTTCGTTTTCGTTATTTGGCTCTGGGAGTCGCCTTGAACGTACCGGGTAATTTCCTTATCGGCGGAGGTGGAGGAATCGCTCTCTTTGCCGGGATCAGTCGATTGTATTCGTTGTCAGGATTTCTGGTCACAATTGCTATTGCAGTAGCTCCAATTCCAATCGCAGTTCTAATGTTTGGAACACAGTTTCTTTCCGGATAGTTACGAAACGGCTCGGATGACCTAAAGAACCTATCTAAGGTTGTTGTGCAAGCCAAGAGCAGTCAGCCGCAAAGTCTCAGTTGCAGAAAATAGCCCAATGACCGGTTAGGACAAGGACCGGACCAAGATCCTAAATTGTTTCGATGGCTGCAGCGTGGTCGTCCACAGACAAAGGAGCGTTCTCGTCTTCGAAAATTTCGGATTAACTCCCAATTCGTTTCTGCACGGCCAACTACTGCAATTAATAAGAGGGCCTGAGTATTACAGTTCATTACATTAAGCGGACGTCAACATCGTAAATCAGCCGCGAATTTTCGAGTCGGTTGTATTTGTCCAGTTATACGGACTCACTTTTCAGGGCATTCTGCCATTCTTGTCGTAGGATGGCCCACTGCGCCACATCCTCGAATTGTCCCCACTTTCGCACACGCTGGCGCAGCAGCCCCTCTTGCTTGAAGCCGTTCTTCTCAAGGACACGTCCAGAAGCTGGGTTTCGCAACATGTGGTATGCATAGAGACGATTGAGGCCAAGGTCCTCAAACGCATATCGCACCACTGCTTGGGCAGCTTCACTCATGTAACCTCGTCCCCAAGCTTCAACAGCCAACCAGAAACTTAACTCCCCCTGCGAATGCTCGCGGTCGATATCGCGCACCTCAACCACGCCACAGAACCATCCTTCCGCTTTCTGCTCTATAGTGAAGGTAGTGGAGCGTCCAGCTTCTCGTTCAGCCTGCTGCCGGGCAATGTACCGCTTGGCCTCTCCAGCGGGATAGGGATGCGGAAGGGAGATCATTGTATCGGCGATCTCACGGGCGCTGGCAGCCTTTTGAATTGCCAACATGTCAGATAGTTCAAGCGGTCGAAGCCGAAGCAGCGGAGTTTCAAGGACAGGCTGTTCGATCATAGGAAGCCACTTTTAAGTCGTATAACAGCACATGAGGCTGCGTCTTTACGATTGAATAATAAGCTGACGCGGCCTGGTGTGTAATTGACCGGCTTGGCCTAGTAAGCATTGTTTGCAGCGAATGCAATTATGGTCTAAATGCCATCTTGGCATACTGCGCCAGATTGTAGAAAGAGATTGATAGTCTTCTTTCACTTTTCTACATGTATTCAATCAAAGATGCAGAACTTCCAGTGTGGATCGTTTTTACGCGTCCACAACGAATCGGCTCCAGTCGGCCTATTGGGTCTGGTACTTAGTTGGGGTTCTTTCTCACCATACGGAGGAACCCCATGCAATATCTTACCTACAACCCACAAAAACGTATTCCCTGGAACAAGGGCAAGCTCATCGGTCACAAGCCACCTCTCAAGCTCAAGGAGATCTGGGCGATCCGGATTCGGCTCCAGCTGGCAAATCGTCTCTGCGATCTGGCATTGTTTAACTTAGCTATCGACAGCAAGCTGCGAAGCTGTGATTTGTTGAAACTCCGGGTTGGCGATGTTGCTCATGGAACCCAAGTTGCAAAGCGGACGATGGTTATGCAACAGAAAACCCAGCAGCCCGTCCAATTCGAAATTATGGAGCAGTCTCGCGACGCGATTGCCGAATGGATCGCATATGCCAACTTGAAAAACAATGATTACTTGTTCAAGAGCCGGTTTAAAAACTCACCGCATATTTCCACGCGGCAGTACGCACGGATCATAGAATTCTGGGTATCCGCAATCGGTCTCGATCCAGCGGCTTACGGTACTCACTCATTGCGCCGGACCAAAGCGTCACTGATCTATCGACGGACGAAAAATCTCCGAGCCGTTCAACTGTTGCTTGGACATACCAAGCTCGAAAGCACGGTTCGTTACTTAGGTGTGGAAGTTGATGACGCCTTGGAAATGGCGGAGCAAACAGAGGTATAAAGATTCGTTGGCCGCAGCGCCCGCCGACTCGACGGTCGCTGACCGGCCAACTGCAGACATTCATCAGTTTCGAAAGTTGCCATTTGAAGGTCTGCTCTCGCGATATAGCTGTGATACCACACCATCACGCTGGCTGCAGGTTTCGAACTCGATCTTGACTACCCGTTTCAGACGCTGGCCCAGGTCATCGCCACATGGCGTTGTGCGGCTGTGTTGTACTCGTTACTTCCCCGGCGACGCCGAACCGGAGTCGCCTGATGTCGCCAGCGGCTGTTGAGGGCGAAGACGCCGTGAAAGCGGGTCAGATTAACCCGCGGTTTCGGGATTAAGGCAGCCAGGCAGGCGATAAAGTTTAGGGGTTCCAGGGTGATATGTGTCGCTCGCCGTAAAGTCTTCTCCGAACGACTAAAGATCCGAACAGGATAGACATGAACAGCGCATTGCAGGCCAAGTTGGGCGCCCATGGCACCGGGCGCCGATAATGCTGATTGTGTCAAAGGGTATTATTTTCATTACAGTCATACCTTCCACCCGACTGCCTCACACCAAACGATCGCCATAAAGGCATCAGCATGGTTACCCCAGTCATTGAGCGCACTTGCAGCATTGTCCATCTGTGCCTGGTCTGCCCAGCCCATTTGAATAGCCGTTTCTGCTATTTTCGAGCCAGTAAATTCGGCTGTCAGGACAGACATCATTGATTCGGCCAGCTGTGGTGTCCCCCAAGTCTCGCTTGACGCGGATCCTATTGTCTTTGCAAAGCCTGCCTCTCGTAATAAGGCTCGGAGGCGACGCCCAAGAAAAGGATCTCCACCGCAATGCTGCCTGTATTTGAGCCAGATGTCGTAGGCCCTGTCCAGCGTGGCCTCTGCAGGCGCAATCAGGGTTGCGGCCAGATCTACAGACCGAATGCCCACGAGCCCACCTGGTTTCAAAACCCGGTGTATTTCCTTCAACACTGCCAGCGGATCATGCATGTGTTCCAGCATGGCGTGGCTGAAAACGGCATCAAACAGGTTGTCATGATAGGGAAGTTCGTATGCGCTGCCACTTTCGAACTTGACATTGGTTAGGCCAAGCTTAGCGGCGTTCTCGCGGGCAAGTTTCAACTGACTTTCTTCGAGGTCAATGCCGGTCACGTTTCCCGGAGAGACTGCTTGGGCCAAGCCTACGGTGATCGTACCGGGGCCACAGCCACAGTCCAGGAGGCTCATACCGGTACCAAGATACGGCAGAAAAAAAGCACCATGGATGTCTACGGTTCGTTCGGCAATAATTTGCTCGTTTAGCGCCCCGTCATAGTCATGCATATAAGCTTCTTGTTGCCTCGGTTGCTTGTTATCGACCGTCATTTTTTTTCTCCTTGGCAATCGTCAATGGTTGTGCAAATGATGTTTTGCAAGGGGGGCTACCGTGAGGATAATAGTTGGTGAAGAGAAAAACCAATATCCGACGGAGGCCATCTAAATTGATGTTTGAAAATCGGCTGTTCCGCCACAAACTTTCCCTCGCGCGCCCCATTAGGCCCGTTGCGACATGCATTCTCGAATAATCTGCTTAGTCCGTAACTACCACGGCGCTGAGAAGTTTGGTTCTGCCGGGCATTTCGTCCCTAGCCGTGTGGTGAACTGGTGGCGGGACAACTACAACAAGTTTGGCGTACCTATCGTGTCATGCAAATTATAACCGAGATACAGCAAGCCAAAGTGCATGATGAACGTCGGCTATGCGGCGCATATGCGAAAGGCTGGTTAGGGTCAGACGCGTTCCTTTGTGATCTGACGTTCTCTGTCAGATCAATTCTGAGTTGTGATAGTTAATTCTCCCCCGCGATATACGCCGCGAAGCCGGCGACGAAATCCCGCAGCCGGTCGCCCAGTGCCTCGTCTTGAATGATGCCGTATTGGTCGAAGACTTGATGTGCGGCGGACACGTGGAGGCTGCGGCCAAACCATGGCCGGGTGCCTAAGGTACGCAGCACCGGAAGCCAGGCGGCCTGGGCCAATGCGGTGCCCATGCCGCCCGGTGTCGCACCCATGATCGCCACCGGCCGTCCCCGGAACACGCGGCCTAGGTCCTGCGGCGGTCGGGACAACCAGTCCACGGCGTTCTTGAGCACACCGGGCATTGCGTTGTTGTACTCCGGGGATGCGATCAACAGACCGTCGGTGGCAGCAATACGGTCCTTCAGTCTTTCCACCGCCGGGGGAATGCCTTCGGCCTGTTCGACATCGCCGTTGTACAACGGTATGTCCTCGAGGGACTCGATCTCGATCCGGCAATGCTGTGGTGTCATTGCCTGGGCCGCTTTGAGCAGCCGCAAATTAAAGGATTCTTTACGCAGACTACCGGGAATACCGATGATCGTGATCACAATTAAAGTCTCTAGGTTAACCGCATGTACCGTAGCAGCCAGGCATGCCACGGACAAGCTCTGCGATGCCCCTTGATATTTCTGATCAGCTGTTGCGTGCGATGGCTTTGTTTTCCGGGCCGCCTGGAGTACAGTTTAATCCCAGTCGATGAACCCTCAGTAATACCGATATGTCCACGCAAGCGGTGCCGCGCAAATCTATCAACGTCAAGACGTTTATGAAAATGAAGCAGGCAGGCGAGAAGTTTGCCAGCCTTACCGCCTACGACTATTGCACCGCCCATGTGGTCAGCAGCGCAGGCGTGGAAGTAATCCTGGTCGGTGATTCACTGGGTATGGTGATTCAGGGTCACGACAGCAGCCTCCCGGTTACGGTGGAAGATGTCGCTTATCACATGGGTTGTGTAAAACGTGGCAACCAGGGTGCGTTTTTGATGGTTGATTTGCCGTTTATGAGTTACTACTCCGATCTCAAGACCCTGGAGAACTCGGCGATCCTGATGCGGGAGGGGGCGCAGATGGTCAAGCTAGAGGGCGGGGCCTGGCTAGCCGACTCCACGCGGTTACTGGTTCAGCACGGTATTCCTGTTTGCGCCCATATGGGCCTCACGCCCCAGTCAGTGAATCATCTTGGCGGTTATCGCGTACAAGGCCGTGACCCACAAAAGGCCAAGGAAATGGTCGAAGAGGCGTTGGTCCTGCAAGATGCCGGCGCCAGTATCTTATTGCTGGAATGCGTGCCCACCGAGCTCGGGCGGGCAATCACCGAGAAGCTGGAAATCCCGGTGATCGGGATCGGCGCCGGCCCGCACACCGACGGTCAAATCATGGTTTTACACGACATGCTCGGGCTATATCCGGGCAAGCCCGCCAAATTCGTAAAGAACTTTCTCGCCGGTAATTCTGAAGGTGTGCAAGGTGCTATTATTGAATATGTCAAAGCCGTGAAGGCGGGTACATTTCCCGCCCCAGAACATTGTTACACCTAAATCCCGCGACTATTCATAGTGCCCAGCTGTGAGCTTGGCAGTGTCACTTCGATGAAATGGCGACACTCGAGTCGTCAGGTTATTTGGCGAGAATAGTCGCGGGGCGGGCTAGGGAATGATCTGGGAGATGGTGACCGAGACTGGCTTGTCATCACCCGTTTTTACCGGCGCGACCTGTCCTTGCAGATCCCCGCTTTGTGGATTCGCGGTACCGGTCTTGGAGATTCGTGCACCCACCACGACCTCCTCGAACTTGGACAGCGTCATCGCCGGCATTATTGCCGAGCTATCATCGAGGGTCACAGTGACCGGTAGATCGGCAGCTTGTCTTCTGACCACCGCCAAGGGCATCGGCGGTCCCTTGAGGGCACGCGCGAAGATAAACACGGCATCCGTGGGGGCGACGTTTTGTTGCAGAGATTCATTCACCGAGACCCGCACGGTGATAGATGGCGCGGCTCCGGCAGCCGGGGCGGCCGTGGCCACGGCGGCCGACGACTCCGCCGCTGCGGACGCGGTCTGTTCCGCGGCAGGCTGCGCTTGACTCGCGGTTGCCGATGCGGTGGATGCAGATTCGGTTGCGGGTTGATCGCCCAAGCGCTGCGTTGCATCCGCGATTAGCTGTCGTAATTCCGCCAACAAATTGGGTTTGTTGGCCAACGCCGGCTCCAACTTGCGCCAGTGCGTAAGCGCAGTGTGTAGATCGTTTTGCTGACGTGCCGCCATACCTGCCATCCACAAGCCCTGTGAATTGTGTGGGTCGATGGTCAGCGCTTGCTTGATGAGTTGTGCCGGTTTGCCGGTCATGCGTCCGCCGCCCGCCATCGCCAAGGCATCAGCGTACCGCACCAACACATTAGGATCGTCGCCCACCAGCTTGCGTAATGTTTCCAGCGCCGTTGCCGCATCAGCATAGCGTTTCATAGCCATGTAGGAACTCCCCAACATCGACCATCCTTGGGCATCCTTGGGGTTGGCTGCGAGACGAGCGGCCAAGTTCGCCACCATCTGATCCATCGATTCAGGATGCCGGTTGTCTGAGCCGGCGCTGGCCGTTTGGATTTCGACGCCAGCTATGGTTGTTGGTTTGCCGAGACCGAGATATAGCGATCCGGCCAATACCGGGATTCCGAACCCGACCACCATCGCCGCCCAGCGTCCGGAGCCCATGGTTGCGCCTGATATTTCGTGTTGCTCGGTGGCAAGATCATCCGCCAGCCCGCGCTCGATGTCTTCGCGCCCCTGTGCGTATTCTGGGTCGGAAATATCGCCTCGTTCCAGCTGGAGCTTGAGTTCCTCCAGCCGCTCGCGGGCGATAGCAAGGTTCTGCGCGGTACGATTAGTGCTTTCGCGCGCACCGCGGCCAAACAGGGCAGGCAACACCATAGCCAATGCCGCTAATAACAGAGCGGCGGCGACGAGAAAGAATGCAACGACCTTCATAGTACAGTGATGCGGTTAGTCGTCCCGGTCCAGCAGACGGCGGACCTGGGCGCGCTCGACGTCACTCAAGGTCTCTTCTTGCGCTCGATTACGCCGCCGGATGACGATGACTAATCCCAATATTCCCAGAGCTAATAAAATAAACGGGCCGATCCACAGCGCCAACGTGGTGGATTTGAACGGCGGGCGATACAGTACGAAGTCGCCGTAGCGGGCGACCATATAGTCTACGATTTCAGTGTCGCTGGCGCCGTTCGTTAGCATCTTGTAGGTCTGTTCCCGCAAATCCTTTGCCAGCTCGGCGTTGGAGTCGGCCAGGTTCTGGTTTTGACAAACCAGGCAGCGCAACTCGTTGATCAATGCTTTGTAGCGATCTTCTTGTGCCGGGTCAGCGAAGGTCCGCGTCTCAATGACCGCGTGCGCGGATAACGAGACCAACAGCAGTGACCAGACAATCAGGAGATTTCTCACGCCTTTTTTTCCCTCAAGGTCTTTACCAGTGGAATGATGGTGTTGCGCAGCTCTTCGGCGGTGATCGGACCGATGTGTTTGTAGCGCACGATTCCCTGTTGGTCAATTACGAAAGTTTCAGGTACGCCATAGACTCCCCAATCGATACCGGCCTTGCCGTTGGCATCGACCACGGAAGATTGATACGGATCTCCCAGTTGCTGTAACCACCGTTTGGCATCGTCGGGATGGTCCTTGTAGTTCAGCCCGATGATCGGCGCGATGTCCTTGCGGGCCAGGTCCTTCAGCACTTCGTGCTCTGCACGACACGCGACACACCACGATGCCCATACGTTCAGCAGCCAGACTCGGCCGGCAAAGTCCTGGGGGCCCAGATTGACGTTAACGTTGTGCAGCGACGGCAATGAGAAGTCGGGTGCCGGTTTGTCGATGAACGGCGACGGGACCTTGCGCGGATCCAGCGTCAGCCCAATGCCGAGAAACACGACGAGTACCGCGAAGACGACTATCGGTATAATAAAACGTGTCTTCGAGCCCATCGCCTTTTATGCAGCGCCAACCGTGGCTCCGTCGATTTCCTTCGCGTCCTCAGTTCGCTTCGCCAGCGTCCGGTAGCGCCGGTCGGTTGCCGCCAAACCACCACCGACGGCCATGAATATGGCGCCCAGCCAGATCCAGCGTATGAATGACTTATAGTAGATGCGTACCGTCCACGCGTTCGTACCGACGGGTTCGCCGAGCGACACGTACAAGTCCCGGGTCAGGCCCGGATCAATGGCGGCTTCGGTCATTGGGTTGGTGTTCACCAGGTAAACCCGTTTTTCAGGGTTGAGTCGGGTGACGCGATCCTCTCCCCGGTACACGGTGAACAGTCCCTGCTGCGCGGTATAGTTGGGTCCTGGTATCTGGGTCACGCCCTCGAAGCGAAACGTGTATGCGGCGATATCGTGTTTATCGCCGGGCGCCATGCTAATGTCTGTCTCTACCGAGTAGATGTTGGTCATCGTTATGCCAACGGTGAAGATGGCGATGCCAAGATGCGCCACCGTCATGCCCCAAAAGCCCCGTGGTACGGCGGCCAGTGCCGCCACGGGATGCTTCTTGTTGGCTACCCGTTCATAGACGCCTTGTAGTGTGGTGGCGATCACCCAAGTTGCGAGCGTCAGTCCCGCCGCTGCGGTCCACGAGTATCCGCCTTGAGCCAGCAGGGGTAATAACAGACCGATTACGATGCTGGCTGCCAATGGCACGCGCGTGCGTCGTAATAACGTTGCCATGTTGTCTTTCTTCCAGCGTGCCATGGCTCCGAGTCCCACCATAACCGCCAGGGGCACCGTCAAAGGAATAAACACCGAATTGAAGTATGGGGGTCCAACAGAGATCTTACCCAGCCCCATGGCATCCAACACCAGCGGATACAGGGTTCCCAACAACACCGTGGCACATACCACGACCAGCAATACGTTATTGAGTAACAGGCCGGATTCGCGGGACACCAGGCCAAAACTGACGCGGCTGCGAATCTGCGGCGCACGCCACGCATACAGCGCCAGTGAACCACCGATGACCACGGCGAGGAATGCCAGTATGAATACGCCCCGCTCGGGATCGGTGGCGAATGCATGCACCGATGTGAGTACGCCGGAGCGAACCAGAAAGGTCCCCATCAAGCTCAAGGAGAATGCGAATACCGCGAGCAATACGGTCCAGGCCTTGAATGCGCCGCGTTTTTCGGTGGCCGCGAGTGAATGTATCAACGCGGTGCCAACCAGCCACGGCATGAACGATGCGTTTTCCACCGGATCCCAGAACCACCAGCCGCCCCAACCCAGCTCGTAATATGCCCACCAGCTGCCGAGCGCGATGCCGATGGTTAGAAACGACCAAGCAACGTTTGTCCATGGCCGCGACCAACGCGCCCACGCCGCATCCAGCCGTCCGCTCAACATTGCGGCGACGGCGAACGCGAATGCCACTGAAAAACCGACATAACCCATGTACAACATAGGTGGGTGAATCGCCATCCCGAAATCCTGTAGCAGCGGATTCAGATCTCGCCCATTCGCTGCCGCGGGCAACAGCCGGTCGAAGGGGTTCGAAGTCAACAAGGTAAACAGCAGAAAGCCGACACTGACCATGCCCATCACGCTCAGCACCCGCGCCACCATGTCTTCGGGGACGCGGCGGCTGAATACGCTTACGGCGCCGCTCCAAGCTACCAGGATAAGTATCCACAACAATATCGACCCTTCGTGACCGCCCCAGACAGCGGAGATTTTATATACCAAGGGGAGCGCCGAGTTGGAGTTCTGGGCCA
>CAMYNX010000122.1 GCA_947259875.1 uncultured Gammaproteobacteria bacterium
AGGGTCGAAGTGCTGGGCTTTGTGGATCGGACCCGCAGCGTCGATTGGATCACCAGTACCGGCGGCAAGGTGCTCAATCTGTTGGCCAAAGGGAGCGAGAAACATTGCCGGGAGCAGTTGCGCCGCAGTCTGGATCAACACCTTGCGGATATCCGACAGACCGTCGCCTATGCCAGGGACCAAGGCCTGAAGGTAAATGTCTACCTTGAAGATTGGTCTAATGGGTATAGAGACAACCGGAACTACGTCTATCAGATCGTAGAGGGCATTGAAGACATCGGTATCGCCCATGTGATGCTGCCGGATACCTTGGGCGTGATGATGCCGGATGAGGTGTACGACAGTTTGTCCGATATGATCAGCCGGTTTTCCGGAATGCAGTTTGATTTCCATCCCCACAACGACTACGGGCTGGCCACGGCCAACGTCATGATGGCGGTCAAGGCTGGAATATCGACCATACACAGCACGGTGAATTGTCTCGGGGAGCGGGCGGGAAACGTGTCTCTGGCTGAGGTGATAGTGGTGTTGCGTGACAAGATGGGTATGAGCCTCTCGATCGATGAAACCAAGCTTTACACCCTGAGCCAGATGGTGGAGAACTTTTCCGGAAAGCGTGTGGCAGACAAAAGGGCGATCTTTATCAAACCGTGCTCAGCCCGGAACGATTCGGGCGTAAACGGATCTACGCGTTGGGTAAGATGAGTGGCAAGGCGTCGCTGCAGAAGAATCTGGATGAATTGGGTATCAGCCTGTCCGAAGAAGACAAGGCCAGATTGCTGGAACGTGTTGTGCAACTGGGAGATTCCAAGGCGATAGTCACCGCGGATGATTTGCCCTTCATCATCGCCGATATTCTCGAGGGCAAAGACTACAACCACATTGAGTTACTCAACTGTTCTATCAACAGTGGACTCGATCTGGAATCCACGGTCAGTATTCGCGTTCGCTTATACGATGAGATATACCGGTCGTCCGGCTCTGGTAACGGTGGCTTCGACGCGTTTATCGTGGCCATTCGAAAGATCCTGGATGAACAAGACTTTGATTTTCCGCAATTGCTGGATTACGAAATCAGGATTCCAAAAGGTGGTAGTACCAGTGCACTGACCGAGTGCTTTATTACCTGGCAGGATGGATCGGTGACTATGAAGACCCGTGGCGTAAACACCAACCAGGTGCTGGCTGGTATCAATGCCACCATGCGTATGTTGAACATCAAGCTGCAAGCAAGCAAACAAACGTCGCAGACAGCGTTAACGGGCTAGATGTGATTCCGAAGTTTGATAACGGATATAGGTGAGTGCGTATATATCGTAAAGTGTGTGGAGAAGGATTACCGCAAAAAGACTCTCGGAAACGCTGAATACCAAACCGATGTATATACCCATGAGCGTTGCAGCAACGGCGTAAGCCGGTGTAACGAAGTGGACCAGTCCAAACATAATACTCGCGGGCAGTAAGCCGAGTTGGGTCTGAATTACGCCGCGAAACAGCATCTCCTCTGCCACGCCCGCAGCCACCGCGATTGCGAACAAGTCGAAAAATCGAGTTTGCATAAATACAGGCCGAACATCTTGGAGCATAGTCCGCTTTAAGTTAGCCACAACGCTGATGCGGTTGCTGTACTCCGACATCATGACCAGAAACAGTACCGCAAGCGGAACAGTCGCCAGCAAGCCAATTACGAGTTCGCGCGCGACGTCACTGGGTGCGAGATCGAGATCGATTTGCAACCAATCGGCCAAAAGCAGCGCTAAACCAAGCACTGCGCCCTCTGCCACGAACGCAATGAGCAAGAGTCGGGCGCGGGAGAGTTTCATTATGCGGGCTAGCGGCGGAGTGCAGGTTTTCGGGTGAGTCCGCTCCGCTAACGTGGCGCACTATCCGGCGCGGTATCGAGCACGGGTTTACTCAATTTCGAACCGGTTCTCGACCCGTCGCTTGCGATCGATGGCTCCGTGGTCCTCGAGATTATTCCGCAGGACGGTAAACACCGTCGTACAGCGGCGATGGCCGTGCGCGACACCAGCGTCGCCGTACCCAGATCCCGCCGGGCGCCACATCAGGTTTAGAATCCGCATCGGTGCAGTTGCCACGTCCGGGGCAAGTCCGCGCACGCCGGCCCGCATTGACGGCGGCCAATAGAAAAGCAGCGGAAAGTAGTGGTACACGCCAAAATTATCCTGGTGATTGGCGAGGTCGTCCAAGCCGTGATGAATGCTGCGCACATCCTCCAACGACTCGTTGTCCGCCGACGCCTGAGAGGGATCTTTGACTCCCTTCGTCAACAACGCGTCATAATCCGCATGCAATGTGTCCAATACATCCTTTTGCAGCACCAATGTGGCAGAACGCCACGGAAATTCGCCCTCGTTAGTGGGCCGCAAATAGCCCAGCTCGACATCCGGTTCATGGGAGCCCAAGTAGTGCACTTTTAATACGTTGAGATCGTGTGTGAAGTGATGCAGTTCCTCAACAAAGCGGGGATGTTGTGCCAGAAAGTCCGGGTCGTCGATCTGAGCAAATGTCTCTTTGATGTAACAGCGTCTGTCGGCCGCGATGTAACCGAACTCGCCCCGCGTACTCAAAAAATAGAACCCCTCGATACCCGTGTACTCAGCGGCCAGTTCGGATATTACGGTACTCTGGTCCATTGCCAACCCCCCAATGGGTCGTCTCCTAAAGAATTAAAGTACTGCTACGGGGCGATGCCAAACGCCGCGATGCAGCCTGCTGTCAAGTCGGCTTCGAGAAAGGGGGTCAGCCCCTCTGAGAGCTGGCTTTGTTACACCTCTGGTTCGAGATCGTCGGTGTCGATCTTGCGTGTTTTCCGGCGCCGCCGGGTCTTCTCACCGATTCCGTAGCGTTCGAGCTTGTAATGCAGCGTGTTCGGGCGCAATCCCAGCAGTCTTGCCGCCTTGGATTTGTTACTGCCGCAACGCTGTAATGTTTGCTGGATGATCTGCGATTCGAATTCGCTCACCATGTCGTCCAGCGATCGATCATTCGCGGCCATATCTAGCTCAGCCACTACTTGAGAGGCCTCTCGTTGGGTCGTCTCCTGTCCTTTCATAGACAGATGTTTAAAAGTCGCGCACCGCAGCATGTCGACGGTCAACAGGGCCTCGGATCCGGTAATCGCCTGTAGATCGTCATCGTCGCACATTACCCGCACCGGCGATTGAAGATTGAACTGGAGCACAAAATAATGGGCCAGCAGCGGAATGTCCGCCATCCGTTCTGCGAGTGTTGGCATGATCACGGAGAAACCACGAACTGCTTTTTCCAATTCGGCTGGCAGTAAATCCAAATTCTTATCCGGATAGCCAATGATGAATCGAACATTGTTGTTTCTGTGAGCCTGCACGAGTTGAATCAACTTCTGGGTTGCTGCAGACGCTGGATCAATATATGGCACGGCAATCGTGCCGTGATGATTCAGATCGAGAGAAAAGTTCTCTAGATTCTTCGGGTCCAGGACAATAACTTGACCTTTGCGATCGCAATGACTGTGGAGGTAATGGACCGATTCTATGAACTGTTCGGTGTCATTTTCGTAGCAAATCAAAGCCGGTTCAGCAAAACGCGACAAAAATTGCAGACGCCGCATGTAGGAATTGAATGCAGGACTAGTACCGATCAACGGGATGTCAGAGTTTCTAAGGAAATAACATTGTTTGTGTAATTGCCTCAGTGCGCGAAAACGTTGCACCAGTATCGCTGTAGACACGTGATCATCGATGACGTCAACCAGACCACAACGGAGTGTGTCATTGTGCTGGTTCGCAAATTCCCTGGCATACCTTCCATACAGGACAACTGCTGTCGATGCCTTCCAATTGCCGAGAACAGCAGCGAGCCCCGGTTGCTCCTCATTCAAACTGCAAATGAGTGCCTCAGGCTGCCCGGCGCGTTGAAATGCTTTTGACGATAAACCGACATAGGTCTTTACGTCACGAAAGTGATCACGCAAGCGACGGGTTAAGTCTTTATCTCTACCGAGCAAGGTTATCGATACAGGCAGGCTGGTATCCGAAGCGCGGGCTGCTTGTGCGATGTCTGCAATCACACCTTTATTCTTTTCCGGTAACAGTTTGTCTTCGGACGCAACAAAGGACTGTTGCATTGTTTTCAAGCTTGACTTGAGGGTTTCATTCTCAGTCCGCAGTATTCTGATTTCTTCATTGGCGGTGCGCAACTTTGATCGCAAAGCCACAAATTTGTCCAAGAATAGATCGGAAGCCTTTTGAAACAACTCCTCGACTACACGAAAGTCCAAATTGGAATAGACATTACTCTCAAATGTCTGCCCGAGCAGCAACCAACCATTCAAATCCTCGCTGCGCGGATTAAACGGCACCACCGCAGCAATTCCGTGAGACCTCATTTCTCGATGTATCTGCGGATTGGTTGTCGCGATTTCGCGTGCCACCGTGATCTCATGGATATTTTGGAGGGCCGGCCGGCTGATCTTCGTCATGTGCAGCGCGTTGCTTCCAGCGGTTATCGGTGCGAAGGAGTTCACCAGTGACACCGGACACTGAAGGGTTTCGGACAGTCTATTGACCAATTGCTCGACTGTGGGTAACTCTGCGATCTCTGCGATTAGTCTGCGGATACCGCCATGGAGCGTTGTTTTTCTGCGGCGAACCTTAGACCATGGAATGTAGAAATGAATGTCGAAGATCCTATGATGGTGAATAGCATAGGCGGCGATTGCCAGAAAGAAGGTAATTCCCACGGGGAGGATGACCGATGCATTCAACCACTTAATGCCAACGTGGAGCAGTGCCAATACCACCACCACAATAACGATCATGGGAAGCACCGCCGTCAACAACAAGGCGTTTTGCGCACGTTGATGAGGGGTTTCCTGATACAGTGTTCCGAATGAGAACAAGACCAGGGCCAGTCCGCACGAGCTAAATATAAAGATCTCCAGCAGTCCGAACAGCGGGCCAGGAATGCGGGTCACCGTGTACACAATCGGTTCGAATCCTTGAATCACCGAATCCCCGGACGCCATTAATACAATCAATGTGCCGGCATACAGGTACCAAAGACTGTAAAACGAGCGGGCGACCTTCGATGATGGGTGTTTCCACGACAGAGCGATAGACAGGTGTAGTAGCAAGGCCGCTGCGGCAATGCTCGCCATGTAATAGACCCTGACCTCGAACTCGGGAATGACACCGCTTGCAAGCACGTAGAAGTGGGTAATCTCGGCGATGTTTTGGACGGATAGCGCGAACAGGAAAAATAAAAAAAGCCGGGTGTGGTAATTATGGGTTTTTGACTTCCTGGCATACCAGTAGATGCTCGCCTTGATCAGCAAGGCAATCATCGCCGGCGTCGATGCCAGAAGTGGGGATATACCTGTTGCTTGCGCTGTGAATTCCATACGTGATTGGTAGGGAATAGCAACTGTGAAAATATCAGACCCCCGGTCTGCGAATGGTGAGTTTAGATTATTATCGTCGTCGTGGAAAGTTACCGAAATTACCGGTAACCCGCGTGTTATGGACTCAGGCCGCGTCCTGCCACAGCAGGCCGCCTTGACTCACCGACAAACCGCTGCCGGCGCCGGCAATGAATATCTTCTCGCCCTCGGCAACGTCATGTTGATCCGCCAGCAGACGTAGATTGACCGGGATCGTTGCCGAAGTGATGTTGCCTAAGCGCGAGATGGTGTCGGTCATTCGCTCCTGTGGTACGCCGGAGTATTTCGAATGCAGCGCGAATACCTTACGCCCGACTTGGTGATGGACGAATTTTTTTATCTCTCCGGGCTGCCATCTCAGCCGGTTCATGAACTGCGGATACATATCCGCATGCAGTTGAATGTGCTCTTTTACGATATTGACCATATCCATGTGTCCGGGAGGTTGATCTTCCCGCTCCGAGAACACGCACAACTGATTGAAGCGGCCTTGGGATTCCAACATCAGGCCGGCGAATCCCCCCTGTGGATCGGTCTTGGGTCCCACAATCATGGCCGCACCGGCGTCACCTACCGTGAGTCCCCCCACGAGCCGGTTGAATTCCGCTCGATCGTGGCAATTTTTTAACAGGTCTAGCGCAGTGCGCCCGATACGCCAGTTCTCTTCGCCGGTGACAATGAGCCCAACGCGCGCCTGACCGGAGGCAATGAATGAATCCACCACGTGGATCGCGTTCATGAATCCATGACAGGCGTTGGTGATGTCGAAACACACCGCACATTTGGCGCCGACTGCGTGTTGCACGATGTGCGCCGTCGCGGGCTCCAGGTAGTCCCGGTTCATACCGGCGTAGATGACCGCATCGATCTCAGATGGTGAGACACCGCTACGCTCGATCGCGTCGTTGGCGGCCCGCGTAGCTATCTCGGACGGCATCATGCCCGCTGGGGCGATGCGCCGTTCACGAATTCCGGTGGCGCGCTCGAGCCAACTGCTGGATAGGCCGAAGCGTTCTTTTGACTTGATCTCATCCATGAGTTCTGCGGAAGTGACCCGATTGTCGGGCAGATAGATTCCGATACCAAGAATACGTGAATGACCGATGGAAAACATGACCCTCCCTCCTAAGAAAGTGTAGTCCGCGGAAAGCCCCCGGGTGGGGTTGGAGTTGTGGACGCACGCGGCCGCGAAGCCCGTGCTCTTAGTGATCCAGGAGGTATAGTTCAAAATATTGACGAATTTTGATAGTCGGCAATTATTCACATATAGAACAGTTAGTTACAGAAACGAAATCACGACCGCCAAGGTAGTTGGGAGTACATAGTGGGCCCAATCATGGTCACGACCGGGCGGCGGACGCTTGGATCAAACCCGCAGCGGGAATATCGTCAGCGTTGATGCAATCGATCAAAAATTTGAATCATTTATGATGTGTAAAGTTTTCCAGCGCTAATTCAAAGCACTACGTTGGCGCTTCGTGTCATCGTCATGAACGCAAAGCGGATTGTGCTCTTCGACCGGATTACGCTTGAGGCGGTAAAAAAACTTCGTCAAATGTGATCAAGGTCACATACGCCAAATAGCTCCGATGCTATTTATGATCCGCAGCGGAGAGACCCGCAGCGTCTGTTTCATGAAATGGAGCCGCAGGAGTTCGCGCGTTGTTTGCCAACAACAGAGGCGCGATGCCTTAGCGCATCATTCGGGCTGGTACCGCCACGAAAAGTCTACGGCGGGATTGTTGCCTGCAATAGAAGTCTTGCTTCATATTTCTCGTCCCGATCGCAGGCCAATGCAAGCTTTATAAAAGCGGAATCTGATCCATCTAATGGTACGACGATGATGTTGATCATAGGCAATTCCTTACTACGAGATGTTTATGCCAAACCTGTACCGTGCACCCTGGTGCGATGCTCGGCGTACCTCGCTACACGGCCCCTCAAAACGTAACCATGACGGCTTATCTCGGTCCGGTTTAATGATCGAAATCAAAATTTTAGGTGTTCAGCTCCCGACGGTGGGAAATTATAGGATCGTGTGCTGGAAAGTCATGCGAATAATGATCATCATTGAGCACTCAGAATCATGTCGCTTGCAGCAAGCGTCGCTTGTGCCGGTTTGAGTGATCCGTTCCAATTGACAAATGAATAGCTTGACGAGGTGCTGGACTTGGCGAAGATTAGACGACTGATACTCGACGTATTGAAACCGCACCACCCCAATGTGGTTGAATTTGCCGGTGCATTGAGTGCCCAGGGTGTTGGCTGTGCGGTAACGATTAACGTCCTCGAGATGGACGACAAGACCGAAACTTTGGAAGTCATCGTCGAGGGCGCCGATATCCACTTCGATGATCTCGTCGAGAGCATAAAGGAGCTCGGTGGCTCGCTGCATAGTATCGACGAGGTGGTGGCCATTTCAGAGGACAACGATTCGCAAGATTGATCAGGCGGCTTCCCATGAGCAAGCCACATTCAGACGCAAATTGTTCTCGGTTACAGTGATAAAAGACCTGCGCCTGTTTATCAGAATCACTCGTTCGCAGGCCATCATCCGACGCTATCTCGTCGTTAACGGGTTTGACGGTGCATTGACGATGCTCGGTCTGGCAATAGGGTTTCGAGTTGGTGGCCAAGCCGATATATCGGTGGTGATTAGTGCATGTCTAGGGGCGGCCGTTGCGCTGGGTGTCAGCGGTGTCACCAGTGCCTATATCAGTGAATCGGCCGAACGGCAAAAAGCGCTTAGAGACTTAGAACAGGCGATGGCGGCGGATTTGGGTCACACTGCCCACGGCATGGCGGCGCGTCTGGTCCCATTTTTAGTTGCTCTGGTCAACGGTCTAGCCCCGCTTGTGATTTCTTTGGTGATTATCACTCCCCTGTGGTTGGTGCAGTCCCAAGTTGATCTGCCGTGGCCGGCAATAGATACGGTCATTGGACTGGCGTTCGTTATTATTTTTTTTCTTGGGACGTTCCTAGGCCGGGTAAGCGGCGAATTCTGGTTGTGGTCCGGTATCCGAACCGTATGTATCGCGTTAATAACGGCAGCGATTATCATGATCGTCAGTCACTAATCAGCGCATGGGTGGGCTGTATTCATCCAAACCGCCTGTCCTGTGGAGCTTATTCAATTCTTATGTTTCCGCTGGCGGCGCTTTGTCGTCAACGAATAACAAAAGTATTGCACCGCCGGCGAACAGCACCAACAACGACAGAATGGACAGGCGAGTATTGTGCGTCCAATAGGCGATTCCACCCATTAACGCGGGTCCGATCACCGCGGCAAATTTTCCCAGTAAGTTGTAAAAGCCGAAAAACTCCGCGCTTGAGTTTTCTGGGATGAGCCGTGCATACAACGAACGGCTCAACGATTGCACGCCACCCTGGACCAGTCCGATAGTCACGGCGATCGCGTAGAACTCCCAAATATGATCCAACTTGTATGCCCAAAGGGTGACGCCGATGTAGACGACCAACCCGATGAGAATACCGGTCTTCGCGCTCAGCCGCTGACCAATCCAGCCAAACGCGATCGCGGCGGGAAACCCAACGAACTGTGTGATCAGTAGCGCAAAAATCAAACGCTGGCTGGTGAATCCCAACGCGACGCCGTAGTCAACCGCCATGCGAACGATCGTATCGACGCCGTCGATATACAACCAGTAAGCACCAAGGAAAATGATGATTTGTCGGTAACGGCGTACGGCGCGAAAGGTGTTTCGAAGCTGACGAATTCCGAGTATCGAAGCATCTTTCAACGTGGTGGCTGCTTTGGTGCGATGTTCACGCACGTAGCGCCACAAAGGTATGGTGAAAATTGCCCACCACAGCGCAACCAGTAAGAAGGAAACGCGAACGGCGTGGGTACTGCTGTCGAGCCCGAATGTCTCCGGCCGCAGGGTCAGGTAAGCACAAAAAGCCAAAAACAATCCGCCCCCTAGGTAGCCCAAGGCGAAACCCAACGCCGACACGACATCGAGATGATGTTTTTGCGTCACATCGACGAGCAGCGCATCGTAGAAGATGTTTGCGCTTGCGAAACCGACCCCCCCAATTACGTACAATACGATTGCCACAGGCCATTGCCCAGACGCCACAAAAAATAGTGCGCCAGTCGCAATGATTCCCACTGCGGCGAAAGACATTAAGAAGCGTTTCTTGAACGTCCCCTGGTCTGCAATCGCGCCGAGCACCGGCGCCACGGAGAGCACCAGGAGGCTTGCTGCTGAGTTTGCGAGTCCTAATCGAAACGAGCTGATCGTAACGTCGGTATCGACGGCCCAGTATTGTTTGAGAAACACAGGGAAAAATCCGGCGATGATTACCGTCGCGAACGCCGAGTTGCCCCAGTCATACAGAGCCCAGGCAATTATCTCCCGTCGATTTCTAATTTCAGAATACGGTAAGCGCACGTTAAATAAGTTCGTGTCGATACAAACAGCCGCCAGTGCCCGATGAAACTATCCCGTGGCGCGCAGGCGGCCCCACAGCCTGGGGATCGGCGGATTGTCTTCATTACGCATGAAACACGGAATCTTATCTTGTCAACTCGAGTGAGGCGAGAACTTCGGCCAGTTCTAAATTGTTATTGGCCTGCCGGTGGTCGCAAACTGAGGCTCGTCCCGCGCGCGTCGAACCAAGGGATGTTAGCCTGCTTCGTGCACCAGATGGCACTCGTCGCGCAGCTATCCCGGCTCTGGCCGGTTCTCGCACATCTGCGCTTGGCCTTCACTCGACCTATAGCCCACTATGGGTCTCGCTCCAGGCACGGCGCTTGTCCCCGCACAGCAGGGGGCGCAGCTGCACGAGTCGTGCGCCAGCATCCGGGATCCTGGTGAGAAATGCGCGCTAAAGATAACGGTTGGATCGGATGATCGTCGAGTAAGATGCGGTACCGCGGCGGCTTATCAGTGGGCCCGTTCGCCGGCCGTTGCCATTTTCACCAAGGCCTCCATACGCTCCTCGAGCGTACCGATTTCGATCAGCTTGGCGATCTGTGATAGGGCATAAATAGAACCTTTTAGCTCCTCGACAGAAATGTCGTCACGCTGGGCGGCGTGGTAAAGCGCCGCCATCTCCTTTCGCACCTGCTGCAGGGTCGACAACTCCGGTTGCACCGGGGCGGGCATGGGAACCAGTCGTGCCGTGTTGTCGTCTCGCGGCCCAATGGTGGTGCTCGGCGATGATTTTTGTACCATGTCTTTTTCTGTCAGTTCGGTAGCTTGGGTTTCAATCCGCTAGAGATTTCGATGCGATCGAAAACAGATGTTTGCGGCTGTATAACAGGATAGACGTCGCGCCGGTCGGTTGCAGCATCTCTAATCGGGTGGTTTGTTAACCTCGTCGGCAAGCTTTAGCGAACGCTGCAAAAGATGTCGATCGCCCATGCGGGTCGTTTGCCACGGTCAGGGCGCACCGGAATTTTCTCTGCAAAAACAAGACCCCGCTGGGTGGCGGGGTCTAAACTGCGCTGGCCCAAATGGATGTCGGGGAAGTCGGGCCAGCCTCTGTGGGGAGGAACATTATGATGCCACATGAGCACGGCGCTTAGGATTACCGTTTAGTCATGTATTGTTCACATTTTCTTAACGTCGCCCATTAACAAAGCGGCTGTTAAAGTGTATAGCGCTGAGATCAAGCCCCGCCCGCGATTGAGCGGGGCCTTTTAGGTTCACCTATCGACACACGGGCGGAAGATGGCGGGTATTGACACCGTTGCTGGTTGCTGATTGGCAAGTGAAGTTTACCGATGCGCGCCCCGTGTGCGGCGTCAGCCAGACCTTTCTGCCGTCTAGCAGCCGCTCCCTACTGTTGTATGTGATCTCGATTCGCCCCGTGGGGTCGTTTAGGACCGCGATGGAACCTGTATAGTCGCCGGTAATATCGATGGCCATCGCGATGCCCGCTTGGGTGTTGTTGCCGGGCAGGACGCCGGCCGACGCGTAATACTCGACGATCCCGGTCTTGGCCGGCCCCGCGAGCGCCAACCCCTCCGAGGCCTTGGCGCGTACGGTGTAGTCGCGATAAGACGGGATGGCGATCGATGCCAAGATACCAATGATCGCAACGACGATCATTAGTTCGATCAATGTGAAACCGCGTTGTTCTATGTTCATCTCTGTAAGTATCTTGTGACTGTTCGATGCCCGGCGGGACCGACCCTTTCACGGTACGGACGGCGGGAGCGAGACAAGCGAGGCATAACACAAGTATATATCCTTATCGAGACTTTTGGTGTCCAGATATCCACCAATATTGATATGACTCAATCAAAACGCCGGGAACCACAAGTAATATTTCTACCAACGGCGGTAACAGGTGTAGTAATTGGCAAAAACACCCCCACAAGCACGTGATGGACTCCCAGGTACAGTGGCATACGCTGAACATTGATGAAGCGTTCGAGCGTCTAACGGCGGACCGGAACGGTCTGAGTGCGGGGGAAGTAGC
>CAMYNX010000123.1 GCA_947259875.1 uncultured Gammaproteobacteria bacterium
GGCTCCGGACCGACCGATCTCAGCAATTACACCAGCAGCCAATCGGCCCACCTGTTCAACTACAATCTCAAGGCGAAGAAGATGCGCAACGGCTGGCCGGTGGATCTGGCTCGCGCATTTGGCCCCAGTCCCGTTCCCGACGACGACGCGTTCATCACCAACAGTTTCGTGGGCGATGTCACCGGCGCCGACTTCGACATCTTTCAACCTGCCGACAACTTTCTCGAGAACGAAAAGTACCGCACCGACGCCTGGTATTTCGGTGTCACCAGCGGGGACCCGGATGTGCCGACCGGTAGGCTCTACCGCTGGAAGCGGATCAAAGACGCGGTGGACCCGGAGAACAGCCTCAAGCTGTTGCTCGATCCCGGCGATGCGTCAAATACGACGGACCAGCGCCCCAATCAGGCGTTCTTGAATGCGCCGACCCTCAGCCGCGACGACAACGGCCGCATCTGGGTGTATGCCGGCACCGGGCGTTACGAGGCCAAGGACGACAAGCTCAGCGACCATCAACAGTCCTTCTACGGCGTCAAGGAGCCGGTCAATGGCAGCGGCAACATCAATTACGCGGAGGTGGACCGCGACGACCTGCTCGACGTGTCGGACATAAACGTCGCAGTCGACGATGACAACAATGGCGACGGCGAGATCAAACTCAAGAGCAGCGGCGGCAATGTCGTGTTTGGCACCGAAACCATCAAAACCTTCAAGGAACTGGAGAAGTACATCGAGGACAACCAAGCCGGCTGGTTGCACGAATTGGTGCAGGCGGGCGGCGATATTCCCAGCACCCGGAACGTGAGCCGGGCCGCGGTAACCGGCGGGGTATTGGCCTACGCCGATTTCACCCCCTCCGCGGAACTGTGCGAGCCCTTGGGCGAGAGCGCCGTCAATATCGTCTACTACAAGACCGGCACCGGACATCCCGACCCGCTTGCACCGTCGCTGGTGGATGAATTCGGTTGGGCCGGGACCCGCACCGAAACGGAGGCAGGACGGGCGATGGAGCCGGGGTTCCACGAGGGAACCGGGGGCGGCGAGAGTATCGTAACCCTCAGATGGAGCGGCAGCACCCTCGCAACCGGGCGCGAAGAGATCAATCTGACCGGGGAGCCGGGGAGCCGCACCTCATGGCATGAGATCTTGATCAATGACTAGTCGCAAACCTTGGTGGGTACGAAGCTGATGAAAATAAAATCCCGCGGCATCACCCTGATCGAACTGATGGTGGTGCTGGTGGTGTTGGCGATCCTGGTTAGTATCGCTTATCCGAGCTATGTGGATCAGATGCGCCGCACCCGCCGTGCGGATGCCATGACCGGACTGACCGAAATGGCGAATCTCCAGGAGCGTTTCTACACCCAGAACTTCCGGTACGCGCCCAATAGAACGAGTCTCGGGCACAACGGACTGTCGCCTGACGACTATTACAATCTCTCGATCACGAACTCCGTACCTACAAGTTATACGCTTACTGCCACTGCGGACGCGCTCGGCCCACAGACTAAAGATACCGGGTGCACCACCATGACCCTGCGCAGTAACGGGGTGAAATCACCGCCTACCTGCTGGAAGCGCTAACACAACCATCGGGCCGGCGCTGTTGACGCCGGCCCCCTTGATTTCACAGTTCGTCACCCTGAGGCGCGCCGCCGGGCTGTCCTAAGCTGGCCATTGTGTGTCTTATGTCATCCCGGGGCGCTTTTGAAATGTCATCCGGAGGCGCATCGCGCAGAGGGATCTCACCTTATTGCAATGACCACCAGCATAGAAGACGGTGAGATTCCTCACTGCGTTCGGAATGACATCATGGGGCCGGAACGACCACAACAGGATGGATCCCTCGCTAGGCACAAGACCAACAACAGGTCGAATTCCCCGCTTCGGCTTTGCTGAGTGACAAAAAACGGGACCTAAGTGCTCGACTTCAATCCCATTGAGTTTTTCGTCCTACGTTACGAAGCCTTTTCGACGGGCGCCTTGCCGCGCAGCTCCGGTGGCAGTGAGAACGAGATGTCCTCCGCCGCGCCGTGCACCGAGGTCACCGCCTCACCGCCCCACTGCTCCAGCCGGTGTATGACATTCTGGACCAGCAGCTCCGGGGCCGAGGCGCCGGCGGTCACACCGACCCGCGCCTTACCCTGCAACCACCCGCGCTGTATGTCCTCGGCGCCGTCGATCAGATAAGCGGGGACACCGTTCTGTTCAGCGATCTCCCGCAGGCGGTTGGAATTAGAGCTATTCCGCGAGCCGACCACCAGCACCACATCCGACTCGGAGGCCAGCGCCTTCACTGCGTCCTGGCGGTTCTGGGTGGCGTAGCAGATATCGTCCTTGCGCGGTCCTTGGATCTGCGGAAACCGCTGACGCAAGGCGTTCACAATCCTGGTGGTGTCGTCCACGGACAGGGTGGTTTGAGTCACATAAGTCAGGTTGTCCGGATCGCACACCTTAAGTTGGGTCACGTCTTGCTCGTTCTCTACCAGGTACATGCCATCCCTCGCCTGCCCCATGGTGCCCTCCACCTCGGGATGTCCAGCATGACCGATGAGGATGCACTCCATACCGCGCGCACGATACCGTGACACCTCCGAATGGACTTTGGTCACCAGAGGACACGTCGCATCGAATACTTTCAAGTCACGCTGCGCCGCTTGCTCGCGAACCGCTTGCGACACGCCGTGAGCGCTGAAGATCACGATATTTCCGTCCGGGACTTCGGCGATCTCATCGACAAACACGGCGCCCTTGTTTCGCAGGCTATCGACGACGAAGCGGTTGTGCACCACTTCATGACGCACGTAGATCGGCGCGCCGTAAATCTCCAGGGCGCGCTCAACGATGTCGATGGCGCGATCGACACCGGCACAAAAACCACGCGGGTTGGCAAGCAGGATTTGCATAGGAGAAGTTTAAAGTTAATAGTATCAAGTTTAAAGCGATATGATCACTGAACCTTCGCTACTATCTCCGGGACATTAAGCGCTTTTACTTGAATGTCATTCCCAGCACGAGCCTGCTGTAAGCGAAGTTGAATGGGCCTGTCCTGAGCGAAGTTAAATCGGCCAAGGGTAATACCTATGTGTCATACCTTGCCGTCTTTGTCATTCCGAACGATTCCCTTTTCATTCCGAACGCTGCCCCTGTCATTCTGAACGAAGTGAAGAATCTCACCGTGTTGGATGGTGGTGACGACTTTGATAGGGTGAGATCCCTCTGCGCTGCGCGCCTCGGGATGACAAATTAAAGAACGCCGCGAGATGAAAAACTAAAAATCGACTCGGGATGACATCGATCTTTAGAATTCCAAGTCCCCCTCTACTGCTCGTTCATTACGTCGATTATCTCCACCTCGAAAATAAAGTCCCGCCCCACCAGGGGATGATTGAAATCCACATCCACGTCATTGCCATGCAACTCACGAATGGTGCCCAACACCTCCTCGCCATTGGGAAGATCAAAGGCCACGATGTGGCCTTGTTCGAGCTTCATCTCGGCGGTGAATTCTTTGCGTGCCATGGTCAACACCTTCTCGTCATCGTGAACACCGAACACAAATTCCTGCGCCGGAATATTGAAACACGCGCGTTCGCCCGGTGACAGGCCGAGCAAACGTTGCTCGAGACCCTCCACCAGGGTCTGGTCACCAATTACGAATTGCAACGGATCATCACGCCCTGCAGACTCGACGATCTGACCGTCCGCGAGCAACAATTTGAATGCCAATGACACCTTGGAACCCACCGCCACCGGATGTGCGCGCAACTATGTTGTCCTCGCTCGCAACAAACGTATGCCAAACACATCCAGGACCAACAAAACGGCGCCAATTGTGATCGCGGAATCGGCGATGTTGAACGCCGGCCAATGCCAGTCCCGATAAAACCAGTGAATGAAATCAACGACATAACCCTGCTGGACCCGGTCAATAACGTTGCCAATGGCACCACCCAAGATCAGGGTGAAGGCCACCGCGCTCTGTATGTCCTGGGTGTTGAGCCGGCGCAACATGGAAATCAAGAACAAAGACACGATCGCCGCGACCCCGATAAAAAATGTGTTTTGCCAACCGCCGGCGTGTCGTAGAAATCCAAACGCTGCGCCGGTGTTATAGACCAGCGTCAAATCGAAGAACCCGGGAATAATGGTGACCGGTGGTTGGCCAAACAACGTCGTCACCGCCAACCATTTTGTCACTTGATCAATGATGATAATCGCCACGGACAACCACAACCAGCGAAGCATCAGGCGTACTTTCTCACTTCGCCGGATCCCTCAACGTTGTCGACACAACGCTCGCAGATTTCGGGGTGATCCGGATTCGCGCCGACATCGGGGCGCCGATGCCAGCAGCGAATACATTTCTTATTCGGTGATGGCTGCACATCGACGCGCATGCCGTCGATCGCCGGTTCACCGCCCCTCGCCACGGTATCGCCGGGTTGCACGCTGGCCGACGAGGTAATAAAGATGAAACGCAGCTCGTCTTCGAGCTTACGCAACGCTTGATATTCACCGTTGTTACAATAGACGGTCACGTCGGCATCGAGGCTCGAGCCGATGTTGCCGGCCACCCGCAGCGCTTCCAGTTCGCGGCTCACTGCTTGCCGCACGCGAAGCACATCGTCCCAGTACGCCTCGTCCATCTCTCCCTGATTCAACTTAACCTGCGGCCAGTCCTCGTACCACGACGTCAGCAACACCGAGTCCGCACGCTCTCCGGGCATGTACTGCCAGATCTCCTCGGCGGTGAAAGTCAAAATCGGCCCCAGCCAGCGCACCAACGCCTCGAGGATGTGATACATGGCGGTTTGCGCCGACCGCCGCGGGAGGCTGTCGGCGGGCAAGGTGTACAAGCGATCCTTCAGGACATCCAAATAAAACCCGCCCATCTCCACCACACAGAATTGATGCAGCTTTTGATAGATCAAATGAAAATTGTAGTCGTCATAGGCGCGAACAATCTGGTGCTGAAGGTCATGGGCCTGATGCAGCGCCCATTGATCCAACACCAACATCTGCTCGGGGGCCACCGCCTTACCAATATCGAATCCAGCCAAGTTGCCCAGCAGGTAGCGCGCGGTGTTACGTATGCGGCGGTAAGAATCGGCCATTCGTTTGAGAATCTCGTCAGAGATACTCATCTCGCCGCGGTAGTCGGTCGCCGCCACCCACAGCCGCAGGATGTCCGCGCCCAAGGTCTTGATCACTTTCTGCGGGGCAATGACGTTGCCGCGCGACTTGGACATCTTCTTGCCCTCGGCATCCACCGTAAACCCATGGGTCAACACGCCCTTGTACGGTGCCTTGCCGGTCATCGCGACCGCGGTCATGATGCTGGACTGAAACCAACCCCGGTGCTGGTCCGAACCCTCCAGGTATAGATCCGCAGGCGCGGTGAGTTCGCGCCGCCGGGTCAAAATCGTGTCGTGGGTGACGCCCGAATCGAACCAAACATCTAAGGTGTCGCTGACCTTGTCGTAATTGCTAGCGTCCGATCCCAAAAGGTCTGCATCGTCTATATCGAACCACGCGTCAATGCCCTTACGCTCTATGCGCAGCGCCACTTCCTCCAGGATCTGCTGGGTGTGCGGATGCATCTCGCCGCTGCGGCGGTCGAGATACAGCGTAATCGGCGTGCCCCATGTCCGCTGACGCGAGATGCACCAGTCGGGGCGGTTTTCCACCATGCCCGCGATACGCGCCTGGCCCCAATCCGGGTGCCAGCGCACCTTTTCTATTTCTGCCAGCACACCCGAACGCAACTTTTTTTTGTCCATGCTGATGAACCACTGCGCGGTGGAACGAAACAAAATCGGCTCTTTGTGCCGCCAGCAGTGCGGATAACTGTGCGCAAAGGGCTCGACATGTACCAACGCCCCGTTCTCGCGTAATACGTCGACCACGTGGTCATTGGCCTTGAATACGAACTCCCCTGCGAACAACGGCGTATCCGGCAGGAACTTGCCGTCCGGCCCAACCGGATTGTCGACGCGCAGCCCGTAGTGTTGTCCGATGACGAAATCTTCCTGACCGTGGCCTGGGGCGGTATGTACCGCACCGGTGCCGGACTCGGTGGTCACATGCTCAGCGAGAATGATGGGCACCTCACGCGCCAAGAACGGGTGACGCAACGCCGCGTGCTCCAAGGCGTCGCCCCGGCAGCGGGCCACGATGTCGTAGGACTCAACACCGAAGCGTTGCACCGATTCGGACGCCAGCGCCTCGGCGAGCAGCAGGCGTTCCGGCCGACCGTCACCACGGTCGAGTTGCACCAGCACGTAATCGAATCCGGCGTGCACCGCCACTGCTTGATTGGCCGGCAGCGTCCACGGGGTAGTGGTCCAAATCACCACGCTGATTGGCCCATCGCCGGCGCTGTCGGGCGCGGCGCCCATACGGCTCACAAACTCCGTCTCTTCCACCACCCCAAAGCGCACATCGATGGCCGGGGAGGTGCGGTCGAAGTACTCGACCTCCGCCTCGGCGAGGGCCGAACCGCAATGGGTACACCAATACACCGGCATCAACCCGTGGTAGACATGACCACCGGCGACGATCTTTGCCAACGCACGCACGGTGTTGGCCTCGGTCGCCGGATCCATGGTCATATAAGGACGCTGCCAATCGCCAACCACACCAAGCCGAATAAAATCTTTACGTTGGTTATCAATCTGCCGTTCCGCGTATTCCCGGCACGCCTTACGGAATGCCTTCTTATCGACCTTGACCCCGGCCTTGCCGACCTTTTTCTCGACCTCCATCTCGATCGGCAGGCCGTGACAGTCCCAACCCGGCACATAGGGCGCGTCGAAACCGCTCAATGTCCGCGATTTTACGATAATGTCCTTCAATACCTTGTTTACTGCGTGGCCAATGTGAATGTCACCGTTGGCGTACGGGGGACCGTCGTGCAACACGAACTGCGGCTTGCCGGCACCAGCCTCGCGCAGGCGCTTGTAAAGATCGATATTCGCCCATGCGGCGAGGATATTCGGCTCCCGCTGGGCGAGGTTCGCCTTCATGGGAAACTTAGTCACGGGCAAATTGATCGTGTGTTTATAATCCATCAACGGAACACCATTTCAATCAAACAAGAAATCAGCGGATTCAACGGAAATAAATCGTATCAAAGGATTATGAACATTTCGCCATGTGGGACCGGAAATAACCCCGTGCGCGGTGTACGTCCCGTTCGATCTGGGCCTTGAGCGCATCGAAGCTGTCAAATTGTTGTTCATCGCGCAGTTTATACACGAATCGCACCGCCACCCAGTGATGATAGATTTCCCGATCGAAGTCGAACAAGTGTACTTCTAATAGTGTGCGCGTCCCACCCACCGTGGGCCGATTGCCGAGATTGGCGACGCCGGTGAGCGGCGCGTGGTCGATGCCGCGCATCGTCACCGCATACACCCCGGTCAACGGCGACTTGCGGCGATTGAGATGGATGTTGGCAGTGGGAAATCCCCAGTCCCGTCCGCGCTTGTCGCCATGGGCCACCTTGCCAAATATTTCATAGGGGCGTCCCAACAATCGCGCCGCAGCATCCAGGTCGCCTACTTGTAATGCGGCGCGAACATTGGTGCTGCTCACTCGCTCGCCATCTAATTCCAAGGTCTCGGTGCGATCAACGCGAAATCCATATCCTTCGCCGGCGGCTTGCAACGCCGCAAAATTTCCGGCGCGCCCCCTACCGAAACGAAAATCATCACCCACTACCAGATACTTCACGCCCAAGCCATCCACCAACACGGCGCGCACAAACTCATCTGCAGTCAGCTCCGCCAATGACCGCCCAAATCGCACACACAACACGCGGTCGATCCCGTAACCGGCCAATAAGTCATACTTTTCGCGGAATGTCGTCAATCGCGGTGGCAGATTCGGCACGGCAAAGTACTCCAGCGGTTGCGGTTCGAACACGATCACCGTCGACGGGATGTCGAGTACCGCCTGCTGCCGTTGAAGCTGACGGATCACCGCCTGATGGCCGAGATGGACGCCGTCAAAATTGCCAATCGTGGCGACACAACCGCGATGACGCGGTTCCAGGTTTTGTAAGCCGCGAATAAGTTCCATGATTCGTGGTGTCCGCGCGGCGCTCGTATGGCCGCCAAATTAAGGTATTACATCAATAACGACATCGGATTTGCGGCCGCGCATTTTAACCACAGCCGGCGGCCCATCCAATGATCCAAGGCGGAATAATGAGCAACGATTATGCCCAGTCCGGGTCCAGTTCTTCGATAATCTCGCTGAGCGGACGGCGGCCGGAGAATCCACAGGTGTAGTCGTGAAAATGACTGATCCCGAGTTCCGGATATTTCCAACACAGATATCCTTCGCCGGTATCGAAGTCCACCAGCCACAAACCCTGCACCACCAATCCCAGCCGTTCCATCTTTCTCAGCCAGCGCTTGACCACCGCCTCGTATTCCTTTTCCACCACCACCATGCGCGGATCCGTCGCCAGCATATTTTCCAACCGGCGCTTGATGGGCTCCAGCTTCTTATATGCATCGTGCGTGATCCGGCGCACCAACGGAAACAATTCGTTTGCTTCTTCCAGGGTGAAGATGCGTGGTTCCTCGAGGGAGCCGATCTGGGTTATTTGTGAGGCGTTTGCGGCCACGATGCCTATTCGATCCCGGTTCTACTCAAAATTAGTTGTCTTGGTCTAATGCCAAGGGTAAATATTACACTAAAATACACTAGCGCTCCGGCTGCCACCCAGCCACCCAGCCGGACGACGCGGTCGGCCAGGTCCGTGTGTATCCAGGAATCCAGATCGCCCGCGCCCCACCACAAGACGCCGCCCATTACCATCCCCGCCACCGCCACTCTCGCAAAATAGGCCAGCCAACCGGACCGAGGTGAGTAGATCCCTTGCTTGCGCAGCAATCGGTACAGCAGTCCGGCGTTAATACACGCGGCCAACGATATCGCCAGCGCGAGACCGACGTGCGCCAGCGGCATGATCAACAGCAGGCTCAACACGATATTCGTGGCCATCGCCACTACCGCCACCCGCATCGGGGTCTTAGTATCCTGGCGGGCGAAGAAACCAGGCGCCAACACCTTGACCAGCACGAATCCCAATAAGCCCACGGCAAATGCGATCAGGCTATTAGACATCATGCGGACATCGTCCGGCGTGGTCGCCCCGTATTGAAACAACGTGGTCATCATCGGCCCCGCCAGCGCAATCAACCCGACGCTCGCGGGTACGCCGATCAAGAACACCCACCGCAAAGACCAATCCATGAGCTGCGAAAACGCTTGCGGTTCGCCCCGCGCGTGCAGCCGGGAAAGACTCGGCAGTATCACCGTGGCGAGGGCGATACCGAACACCCCCAAGGGAAACTCCATCAACCGATCCGAGTAATACAACCACGAGATACTACCGGTGACCAGGAACGACGCCAACAGCGTATTCACCAACATATTGATCTGCGCTACCGAGACGCTAAAGATCGCCGGCAACATCAACCGGAACACCCGGCTCACCCCCTCGTTGCGCGGCCGGAGTTGCGGGAACGGGAGATATCCGGCCTGCTTTAGAAACGGCACCTGGAAAAACAATTGCAACACCCCGGCGATCAACACCCCGAGCGACAAACCGATGGCCGCGTTGCCCAACCCGGGAACGATCCAAAGGGCGGCGGCGATCAGGGCAATATTGAGCAACACCGGGGTGGCAGCAGGAGCGGCAAAATAACCGCACGTATTTAATATCCCCGCCGACATCGCCACCAGCGAAATAAACAATAAATACGGAAAGGTGATGCGCAGCGAGTCAACGGTGAGCGCGAACTGATCCGGATTATCAATAAATCCAGGGGCGATAACGACCACCACCGCCGGCGCAGCGACAATGCCCAGCACCGTGAGACTCAACAGGATCAGGCCCAGGCGTCCCGCCATGTGATTGGTGAACGCGTGCGTCTCGGACTCAGAATGCTTTTCACGGTATTCGGCGAACACCGGAACAAACGCCTGGGAAAAAGCGCCTTCGCCAAAAATACGCCGGAAGAAATTAGGTATGCGAAAGGCGACGAAAAACGCATCGGCGACCAGGCCGCTGCCCATGATATACGCGAACACCACATCCCGCACCAATCCGGTGATGCGGGACAACAACGTTATCCCGCCTACCACACCGGCGGATTTGAGCAACTTGCGCGACATGGGTGAGTGGTTAATTCCCGGCCAAATGCGGCGACTATAGAGACAAATACCGGCCAGCGCCAACCGGCGCTAGGCATCCGCGGTGCGCGGCGCGGGGTCCGCTGCGCGCTAGCTCGTATATTGCACCAAGGATCCCGGATGATGGCGACGGCACTTGTCCTGCGCAGAGTCGCCGGGCTTGTCCTGCGCAGAGTTCCCCTGCTGTGCGGGGACAAGCGCAGTGTCGGGCGGCTGGTTCCCCTGCTGTGCGGGGACGAGCGCCGCGCTGGAGCCATAAAAAAACGGGATCAGAGTCTGTGACTCCGACCCCGTTTTTTCCGTTGAGTGAAGCGCAAGTGCAGGCGTTCAAGTCCGAGGCCGCACCGGGGATAGCCCAGCGACTATTCATCGCATGCCCTGGAAAGACCCGCAACGTCAGTTCTGTGAGACGACGATGTCAGAGCGCCGATATTGCTTGGCAAGAATAGTCGCTGGGCGTCTTGGCGCAATATACGTGCTAAACCGCAACACCTTGACAACTACCCGCAAAATCAGGATAGTTCGCGCCACTTTTCAAAGAGACCCTGATACGTGGCGAATTCCCTACAAGCACGCAAGCGCGCCCGGCAAAACCTGCACCAGCGAACACTCAACGCGACCCAGCGGTCGGCGATGCGCACCTCGGTTAAGAGATTCCACAAGACGCTGGGCGGCAGCGACGTGGAAGCGGCGCGCAGCGCCTACCAGAACGCCACATCACTGATCGACCGCGCGGCCACCAAGCATTTGCATCATCGCAACCGCGCAGCGCGCTTGAAACGCCGGCTCAACGCGCGGCTGAAGACCTTCTCCCAATCTGCTTGATACGGCGGCCCCGGCCCTTGGGGCACCCACTGCATGACCGCGCGCGCGCCGATCGCCGGCCACAGAGCGCGCTACACGATCACCATATTGTCGCGATGGATCAACTCCGGCTCATCGACATAACCGAGGATGGACTCGATCT
>CAMYNX010000124.1 GCA_947259875.1 uncultured Gammaproteobacteria bacterium
TGGCGCCTTGAAGGTGAAGAACTGGAGCAGGGCAAGCGTGATGCAGCCTTGGTGTGGTTGAGCGAACAGGAAGCTGCAGGTATCGATATTGTTACCAATGGAGAGCAATTCCGAGAGCACTTTGTTCATGGATTTCTCAAACATGTGGAAGGGATAGATTGGAACAAAATGACCACCATGGGGATTCGAGATGATCGATATGACGCTGACGTACCCACGGTAACTGGTCCGATAAAACGAAAAGGCAAGGTACATAGTGAGGAAGTTCGCTTTACGCGTGCCCACACTACAAAAAGTTTGAAATTTACTTTGCCTGGGCCAATGACAATCTGTGACACCATCGCAGATGAACATTATGGCCGACGTGCTGATATGGCTATGGTCTTTGCTGAGATCCTTAATGAGGAAGCAACGGAACTGGCGGCCCTTGGGGTGGATTTGATCCAGTTTGATGAGCCCGCATTCAATGTTTTTCTTGATGATGTGATTGAATGGGGCATTGAAGCGTTACATCGGGCAATCGAGGGATTGCCTTGTAAGACAGCAGTCCACATTTGCTATGGATACGGTATCGAGGAAAATATTCAGTGGAAAGAAACTCTTGGCAGTGAGTGGCGCCAATATGAGCAGATTTTTCCGGCCCTGAACAAGAGCAAGATCGATCAGGTATCCTTGGAGTGCGCGAACTCCAAAGTACCGATGTCGTTAATCGGGTTGCTTAAAGACAAGGTAGTCATGGTGGGGGCAATCGATGTGGCCAGTTATGAAGCGGAAACCCCGGAGAAGGTAGCCTCAACAATCATCGAAGCCACAAAATACCTCGCAAAGGAACAAATCCGGCCGTGCACCAACTGCGGCATGGCGCCCCTGCCAAGAGACCTTGCCCTACAGAAACTCCAGGCACTCGGTTCCGGCGCGAAACTAGCAGCTAAGCAATAACAGACCGACTCATTGCGATAGATCGCGTGCTAGACCCGGCGCACGGCGCAGTTCATCGGCGGTGAGCGCCTTTGCGAACACCGCAGTGCCCACGTCAAACTCATGGGCACGGCTTGTCTGAGACGACCAGTTTGCCAACACGAATGCCTGGCTATGATCTCTTTTCAGGCACAAACTACGGTCGCTATTTTTACGATCAGGCCTAAACTGCACAGATAATCTGTCGAATTAAATTCAAGTTTTTGCAGATATCAAGATAGGGACGACACCCCTGGTACTCGGTTATGGTGCGCCGGAACGAATAGATGCAGTCTTAACTTCTCTAACCTGTGGTAATCGTTGAGCGATGGCCGGCAGCGGGCAAAAACAAGTAAACGCGCGACTGGATCGGTGGCTGTGGGCCGCGAGGTTCTTTAAAACCCGACAACTCGCGTCGGACGCTGTGAAAGGTGGGAAGGTGCGCGTCAACGGCGGCCGCGCCAAACCGGCAAAAACGGTGGCCATTGGCGATGAGCTTGAAATTCGACGCGGTGCGTATACCTGGGCAGTGCGTATCGATGCCCTATCTGAGAAAAGAGGATCGGCAACACTAGCAGCGGGACTCTACACCGAACACGAGGCCAGCGCCATCGAGCGCGAGCGCATCGCCGGCGAGCGGCGCACACTGGCAGCGCAGATCATCTACGACCGAGAAGAACCCTCACCTCGGGACCGGCGGGCGATGCGAAAAAGAAAGCGGCAACAGTAAACCGTTAACACCCTGTTTCTCGCTTAATAGTAAATATACCGTGCCCTGACCCGGCGTGCTGACCATGTCGATATACACCAAGTCAGCAACAGTCTTGCCCGGCGAATGACCTTGTTACAAATTGATACGAACCGTTACCGATTAGTAAAGAACACCGCGCACGATGTGGTTAGGATTGACCCACGACATTACTCAACACAGGAGAATATTGCATGAAGACATCAACCAAGATCGCGATCTCGGTCATCTTGGGCGCCGCTATTCTGGGAGGCGCTGCCGTGGCGCACAATCGCGGCAGTGGCGCGATGGGCGCCGGTTACGATGGCGGTGGGCACCACGGCGGTTACTTTGGCGGACACCCTGGCGGCCATTTCATCGAACGGCTCAGCGAACAGCTGGAACTGACGGCGGAACAGGAAACACAACTCGATGCCGCGATGGACAAGATGCGCGAGCTGCGCCGCGAAACCAGGCGCCAGCGGCGTGAGACGAGAAACAATATGTTGGCGCTCCTCGAATCCCCGAGTCTAGATCAAGAAAAGGCGCTGGAACTTGTAACCAGCAATGTCCGAATCATGGAACAGCGCGCCCCCGACGTGATCACCGCCATTGCGTCATTCACGGACAGTTTAACACCGGAACAAAAGCGCCAAGTAGGCGAGTGGTTTGAACAGCGGATGGCATCGCACGGACCCCGGAGGGGACGTTAGTCATCATTCCCTAGACGCAAGGACAGTCCACCGGCCAACGGCCGGTGGACCGCGAAGAGTGAGGGATTTCATGTTCAGTTGTGCTTTGGCTGCTCGGCTCGGCGCGACACGGTTCTGATACACTCGCGTGGACCAACTTTTGATGTTAGCCCGCGTATTGCCAAACCCATTTCATGGCCAAGATACTGCTCATAGATGACGACGAGAGGTTGGCTGAGCCGTTACGGCAGTATTTTTACAAATTTGATCTGGAACTCATCAATGAACTGCATCCCATCGATGGTATGAAACGTCTAGAGGCAGGAGATATTGACCTTGTCATATTGGATGTCATGTTGCCGGATCAAGACGGCTTTGAGGTGTGCAAACAGATTAGAAGAACCAGCGATATCCCCATCGTCATGCTCACTGCACGGGGAGATGTGATGGATCGCGTAGTCGGTTTGGAGATCGGCGCGGATGATTACGTGCCCAAACCCTTCGAGCCCCGGGAACTGGTTGCGCGGGTACAAAACGTCCTCAAACGTATCGGCACGCCTTATCATCCGGGCACATTGTTGCGGTATGGTGAGATCGAGATCGATACCGAACAACAGCGGGTGTCGGTTAATGCCCACCCCATCAATCTCACCACAATGGAATACCGGCTACTCGCTTTGCTGGCTCAGTCTCCCGGAAAGAACTTCACCCGCGATGACATCTTGAATGCGTTGAAAGGTGTCGATACGGAGATATACTCGCGCTCCGTGGATATCCTTGTGAGCCGGCTGCGCCACAAGCTGAAGCCCCTGGATTGCATCAAGACCGTGTGGGGTTCGGGCTATACGTTCATCGGTCCAAAAAATTGAGGAACTGGTTTACCAAACTGCGCTACTCTCTCGCGGCACGTCTGATGCTGTTGTTTCTAGTGGTCGGCATGGTGATACTTTTTATACTCAATATCACTATCGGCCTGGCCCTCAAGCACCAATTCGACCGCAACTTACGGCCCCATCTCATTCAATACCTTCACTTTGTTCAGCAGGAGATCGGCGATCCGCCAGATATCGATCGCGCCAGACACCTGGCACAACGCGCCGATATCGAAATCTATATCCGCGGACCCGGGTTGAATTGGTCATCGGGTAAAGAGGCATTGAATCCCGCGGATATCCGCTTTCGCCGGCCGCCGCGCCGTCGACACCGAGGGCCGGACCATCCGCCACACTTGCGTCCGTTCGCGATCGGTGATTATCGTGACCGCTTGGTGTTACGAACCGGTATCGGTCGACACGTCGCATACCTATCGATACCGAAACGTTCCGGCCCTCAACATGCTGTAGCGGTACTGCTGGCCGCCATGGGCGGGGTTCTGATCGCGCTGTTTGTGATGTACTGGATGATTCGACGGTTGTTCCGGCCAGTGCAAGCGATCAAGGAAACCGTACAAGGTTTTGGCGACGGCGACCTGAATCGAAGAATTCACATCGATCGCAAAGACGAACTCGCTGATCTCGGACACAGCATTAACAACATGGCAGATGACATTCAGCAGATGTTGGAAGCCAAACGCCAACTTCTGCTTGCCGTGAGCCACGAACTTCGTTCGCCAATCACTCGGGCTCGTGTCTCCACCGAGTTGCTGGATGACTCCAAACTAAAGTACAACTTGGTCAAGGATCTTACTGAGATGGAGACGTTGGTTGCGGAAATTCTGGAGACCGAGCGGCTCAATAGCCGTCACGCGGTGCTCAATCGATGCCCCACCTCTGTGCATCAGATCGTGAGCGATGTCCTTAAGGACCATTTCTCTGAACAAGATATCCGTACCCAGCTACCCGACAACGACGTCTACGTGATGATCGATGGACCCCGTGTAAAACTGCTGATTATGAATTTACTGTCCAATGCAGTGCGGCATAGCGAAAACACCGAGCAATCTCCGGAGTTATCGATCCAAACGCCTGACGCACACATGCTCATCCAGGTACGCGATCATGGCCCAGGAATCAGACCGCAAGACTTGCCACATATCACCGAGCCGTTTTATCGCGCCGATCCCTCGCGTCGTCGCCAAACCGGCGGTTATGGACTCGGCTTGTATTTATGTCGTTTAATTGCCGAGGCCCACGGTGGACATCTGTCGATTCGCAGTCAGCCCGGGGAAGGGACGACAGTCAGGGTGGAGATCCCAGTCGCGACGGATTCGCCCTAACCCGTATGTTACCCCCGGGCCGTAAAACAGGAGCTGACACAAAGCCTCATTCCTGGGTTTCCAGCTCCACAGCCGCGGTCCCGAAGGCCACACGTAACTGCTCGTAGTCATTGGTTACTGGAAACTGTGGAAACTGCCTGGCTACGTTATCGGGGGGGCAAAACAAGATACCACGATCCGCCTCGTTCAGCATGGAAGTATCGTTGTACGAATCCCCGGCAGCAATAATCTTGAAATTCAGTTGACGTAACGCCTTGACCGCCTGGCGCTTTTGATCGATCTGGCGCAAGCGATATCCCTCGATGCGTCCGTCATCATCAATCATCAAATAGTTACAAAATAGGGCCGGCCACTGCAACTGCCGCATGAGAGGCTCGGCGAATTGATAAAAGGTGTCAGACAAGATAATGACTTGACTGCGTTCACGCAGCCAATTCAAGAATTCAACAGCTCCTGGCAGCGGCGTCATCCCATCGATGACTTGTTGGATTTCTGCAAGGCGCAGCCCATTCCTGCTAATTACTGATATACGATGCCGCATCAGCTGGTCATAATCGGGTATGTCGCGGGTCGTCACCCGCAGCTCATCGATACCTGTGTGTTCGGCGACACGCAGCCATATTTCGGGGACCAACACCCCCTCGAGATCTAAACATGACAGGAACACGAAGGTGGAGATCGGGACAGTATGTTTACAAGGAAGCCGGGCGCGACACCCTACTGATTTCCAACATTCATTGCAACCGTCTTGTTGAGAGCCAATCTGACACCGTGGCACAATAGCTTGGACGTCTCGGCAAAAAATTAAGAGGAGATTCTATGACTATCAAATCCGGATGCCCCGTGGCGATCTTTGCGTTTCTCGCGGGGTTGGTGATCGTTGGATGCACAGGATTACAACCGGCGCCCGACGATCGCGAGCAATTGCTTTCGAAGGCAGAACAAAGCGATAGACAAGCGCAATACCAGCTCGCCAAGTCCTACTGCTGCGGGCTAGGGATGCGCACGAGCACCCGTAAATCTCTATACTGGCATTGCCGCGCCGCCATTCAAGGGTATGCGCCGGCCCAATTCGAAATGGGTAACATCCTGTCTAACTTCTTCGATGACACCGACCGAACTGCAGCCTTTGGGGCTACGGATTACGTCAGCGCTTATATGTGGTACACCGTTGCGTCGATTAACGGGCACGAACAGGCCTTTGACGTCCGCGAAAAACTAGCGACACAAATGTCCAGCGATGACGTGATTCGGGGGAAGAGATGGGCAACACAGTGGAAACAAATACACTGTGACAACTTGAGATGATGATTAAAGGCGTATTCCTGGATACGGACACGGTTGATCCGGGTGATTTGGATCTCACCGCCCTGAATGATTTTCCGATTTCCTGGGCGACCTATGGTACTACATCGCCAGAGCAAACCCTGCCACGGGTAAGACCGGCAAGCGTCGTAATCTCGAACAAGGTGCTTCTCGACCGCCAGATCTTGTCCGACTCACCGAATCTCAAACTAGTCGTCATTGCCGCTACCGGCACCAACAACATTGATTTGCACGCGGCCGAGGAGCGTGGCGTCGTCGTTTGTAATGTACGTGACTATGGTACGCCTTCGGTGGTGCAACATGTGTTCGCATTAATCCTGGCGCTGACGACTCGGTTGCCACAATACCGGCGCGCGATCAACGACGGTCGTTGGCAACGGCATCCGCATTTCTGCCTACTGGATTATCCCATTCGTGAACTGACGGGCCGAACCCTCGGCATTATTGGCTATGGCAGTCTAGGGAAGGGTGTAGCCAAGGTCGCACCATCATTCGGGCTGCAAGTAATAATCGGACAGCGACCGGGAGGTAAACCGCAGTCCGGCAGGATGCCCGTGGACGAGCTATTGGCGCAGGCCGACATAGTGAGCCTACATTGCCCACTCACCGAGCACACTAAAGATCTGATCGGTGAGCGGGAATTCAGGCTTATGAAGGATGATGCGATCCTGATCAACACCGCGCGCGGCGGTATTATGAGTGAAAGGGCGCTGGTGACCGCGCTGCGGGAGGGGATAATCGGGGGCGCCGGCGTGGACGTGCTGTCGGAGGAACCGCCGGTCAATGGTAATCCGCTGCTGGAGGGGGACATACCGAACTTAATTGTCACACCGCATATTGCGTGGGCAAGCCGCGAATCACGGCAGCGCGTCGTGGACATCGTGGTTGATAATATTCGTGCGTATTTGAACGGCCGACCACAGAACGTGGTGGCCTAAACGCGATCAACACCACAAACTGATCAGTCGAGAATCAACCCCAGGTGGGCCACGCGAAACCTCTTTTCAACGTGTTACCACCGTTATCGCTATACGTCCATTTACCGTGGTGTGAAAGCAAGTGTCCGTACTGTGATTTCAATTCACACCCCCTGCGAAGCGAGCTACCGGAGTCGGCATACCTTGATGCATTACTGTCCGACCTGACACTTCACGTACCCGAGGTATGGAGCCGGAGTTTAACATCCGTTTTCATTGGCGGTGGCACCCCTAGTCTGTTCAGCGCACGCGGGGTGCATCGCTTGATCTCCGGCATCCGCGCCAGGGTTCCCTGCGCGCCTGGCATGGAGATAAGCTTGGAGGCCAACCCCGGCAGCTGCGACGTACAAAAGTTTGCAGGATTTCGAGACGCCGGCGTTAATCGAATATCGATCGGTATCCAGAGTTTCCACACCCGGCGGTTAAAAGACTTGGGCAGGATTCATGATTGCACCCAGGCCCTCGCGGCGACGGAAGCGGCACACGCCGCCGGCTTCGAAAATGTCAACCTCGACTTAATGTTCGGTCTGCCCGACCAAACCGTGCAGCAAGCAGTATGTGATATCGAAACCGCGATCGGCAAGCAACCGACGCATATATCGAGTTACCAGCTCACACTTGAACCGAATACCTGGTTTTATCGTCACCCGCCGACATTACCCACCGAGGACGAGACATGGGAAATGCAACTCGCCATCCAGTCGCAGTTGACCACTGCCGGATATTGTCAGTACGAGGTCTCCGCGTACACCAAGGATAGCCATCAATGTAAACACAATCTCAACTACTGGCGATTTGGTGACTATCTTGGTATCGGCGCCGGCGCCCATTCAAAGATTTCTTTTGCAGATCGGGTGATTCGAAGTATGAAGCGCAAGCATCCGAATAGCTACTTGAACCATGCGTCGACAAACGCGCGAGTTGCTACGTCATATGAGTTAACGACGCAGGATCTATGCTTTGAGTTCCTAATGAACGCCCTGCGCTTAACACAAGGTTTTTCGCCACTTTTGTTTCAACAACGCACCGGACAATCCTTAACGCGAGTCTCACAGGCTTTTACCGAGTTACAGCGGGATGGCCTATTGCATGTTGATTGCAACCAGGTAATGGCCACGGAAAAAGGCTATCGGTATCTAGATGAGATGCTGCAACGGCTGTTACCCGAAGGTGCGGCCCGTGATGCGCGGGCCTAAACGTGTTCCACATCGTACTTTATCAACCCGAGATACCACCCAATACGGGAAATGTTATTCGTTTGTGCGCCAACACGGGGTGCCGTTTACACCTGATCGAACCGTTGGGATTTGCCCCCGATGACGCTAAATTACGAAGGGCGGGTCTAGACTACGGCGATTGGGAATCGATCAGCAAACATCCATCCGTGGCCGCGTTTTTACAGACAAAGGTGTGCCCACGCCTGTTTACGGTGTCGACCCACAACGCCATCCTTTACACCAAGCCGCGATACCAAATCCACGACGCATTTTTATTCGGACCCGAAACCCGCGGGCTGCCCTCGTTGCTACGTGACTCAGTGCCACAAACGCAACGTATTACGCTGCCCATGAGGCCAAATAATCGCTCCTTGAATCTGTCCAATGCGGTAAGCGCCGTGGTGTTCGAGGCTTGGCGGCAGTTGGGGTTTGCAGGGGCATCCCTATAGTGCCGATACTTCACTGCTTGATACTACGCGGTGATATTGATAAACCATCAACACTAAATCCATTGATGGTCCGACAATCGGTGATGATCGTGCTTATCATTTGTATAGTTTGATCTCCTGCGTCAGCATCTCGATAGCACGCCGGTATCGATCATAAATTCTACCTGCTTTGTCGTTGTACTTGTCTCTCTTGGAACTTGCCAAAATATGTCTGATCGAAGACTGCTACGCACCAACGGTCACTGGTATGTGAACTCGTAGACATATTCATCGGGCGTGATGGCCGTTTTCTCTCCCAGCAATCGGACGTTTAGATAAGCAGCTTCCACCCGCAGTTTCTTATTCTCTGGAGACTCGATTGCTGCGGGATACTCGTAATCCGTGGCGATAACGCACAATCCCATTTGCGTTCCGAACAGGCTCGCTAATGCCTCTCTCGAAAAACGAAAATAGTCTTGAGGATACGAATGAATCGGGTAGGTCTGATGGGTCTGGATAAACAAAAGGCCACCTACAGCCAAGCTCTTCATGATCTCGTGAGCTGCCAGATGAGGATATTTAAAGTGCTCGAAAGTCGAGCAGGACAAAATTATATCGAAGGACTCGGTGCCTACAATTGTCGACAATTGATGCACATCGGCCACAACGTCCACGTCAACACCTGGTGTCACGTCGCTACCTAGGTATGCGTTCGCATGGGGGACCCATTCGGTATGTTTGGTGGATCTATCGCGGCGGGACCGCTTGGTACCAAGTTCCAGTACCCGGGGAGACGACAACTCGCGGCACCGCGCAATGAATTCTTCCCGCACGTCTAGCGTTGAACGCTCATGACGCGTCAAATACCGGACGATTACCCGCCGCAATGGGTTGGGAATGTGATGCAGATAGGCGTCAAACAACCGCCGGACCTGTTGTTTGAGCGGCCCTTCCTTCAGTAGTGCTGAACCGTCGATTTTGAACCCCATGATTACGCCCTCGCTTGGTCTGGGGTCCGGCCCTTCAACACTATTCCGCTGTCAGCTACCGGTTAGTCAATTCCTCTGGCACTAATTGCGTAGCGGCGATAGATACTCATGGATGTCGCGGTAGACGCGCATCGTAGCCGGTATCTTTTCATCAATGCTGTTAGCCATGCCTTATCGCAAGAGCACTGAAGTTGTCACTTTGTCGGTTACGATCAATATCGGCTTTTTACCTGACCCTGTTTCTAAATACCCATGCCCATCTGTATGTATCCGGTCGGACACGCCTCGTAACATATATGACATCCGGTACAACGCGTATAGTCCGTAAACATCACCTCGCCCCTTGGACGTTTCTTGCTACGGAAGATCGCCTCTTGCGGGCAGTAAACCCGGCACTGGTCACAGACATTACATTGGCCACAGCTCATACAACGGGCCGCCTCTGCCAACGCCTGCTCGGACGACAATGCGGCCTTGATCTCCTTAAAACCGGCGACCGCCTCGTCGATCTCGATCTCGGTCTCCTCGTTGCGCGGGGCGGGCTCGTAGTATTCGAGCCGCAGGTCAGTATGTTTGACCGCGGTACCCATATGCGGCTTTTTATACTCGTTGCCTTGCAGATAGGCATGCATAGCCCGCGCGGCAACGCGGCCTTCGCCAACCGCCTTGGCTGAAATCCCCAAACCCAGAACATCGCCACCGGCATAGATGCCGGCCTGAGGCGTGGCCTGAATGCTATTGGCGTCCACCCAGCCCCACTTGTTGGCCAGTTCCGCCATCCCACCCCGTAGTTCGGGCCGCTGTCCGATGCCTACCATTACGGTATCCACCGGCAGAGTATATTCCGACCCGTCGATGGGAACCGGCCGGCGGCGTCCCGACTCATCGGGCTCCCCGAGCTCCATACGAATACACTCGACGGCGGTTGCGCGTCCGCCCTCAGTAAAAAAACGCACTGGTGCGGACAGATACTCGATGCGGATGCCCTCGGTCTCGGCGGCATCCACATCTTCGGAGATCGCCGGCATTTCTTCCCGCGTCCGGCGATAGACGATCACCACCTCAGAGTATTTGGAAACCCGTTTGGTGACCCGCGCCGCATCCATCATGGTCTTATCGGAGATCGTATCCTGCACCGCTACTTGGGCCTTGACCGCCTTATCGAGTTCCTCCTCGTCAACCGCCTGGACTTCGGAGAGATCTTCTTCCTCACGTTTCAATGCCTGCAGGCGCAAGGAGACCCGCGCCGCGTCAACCGCACTGTCACCACCCCCGATGACCACCACCCGGTTGCCGATCTCCACCTCGGCCCCGGTGTTGACCCGATTTAGGAAACTGGCGGCGGTAAATATGTTGGCGGACTGTTCCCCGGGCACGCCCATGTCGGCGCCCTTGTGCGCGCCGCCGGCGATGTACACGGCATCGTAGTCCCTGCGCACGTCTTCGAAAGGAACATCTTCGCCGACTTTGACGTTGCATTTGAGGGTGGCACCCAGGTCCAGAATCTTTTGTATTTCACCGTCGAGCACATCTTTGGGCAGGCGGTAGGGGGGAATGCCGTAACGCAACATGCCTCCCGGTTTCTCGAACGCCTCGTACATGGTGACCTGATAACCCCGG
>CAMYNX010000125.1 GCA_947259875.1 uncultured Gammaproteobacteria bacterium
GTTCGTACAAATGTAGGCATTATCGCTCTCCGTCAAACCATTATTTTTGAATTACTTGAGTTTTAATTTTCAAGACATGGTCTATTCGACCTTGTCCCCATGGGGCAAGATCCCAGTGCGGATAAGGTCGCACTAGCCTCAGGCTCGGGGGATTAGGAAGGGTAATGAGTTCCGCAGCTTAAAACTAATCATTTTTGCGGAACCCCATATAAGAATCCTTTATTCACCTATCCATCGTAGGGAAATTGTCCGCGTGTCCGCGCGACCGGGCGGGTCGGTTACTTGGTCGCTTGACGGCGCTTGACGATATCTCGATAGCGGGTCAGGTCGCTATTATAACGCCCGATGACCAATTCGCGTTGGCGCAACCGGGAATCGATCGCCTCTTCGTACTCGCGGACCTGGGTACGCACTTCCTGGATGTCCTTTTGCAGTTTTTCATCGGCGGAGGCCTGAGCAGCGAGTTTCTCCAGGCTGCTCAGGTTGTCCTGCAATTTTGCCTTGTACTGTTCGTCGCTCTTTAACATCTTTTCTATCGACGCCAAACGCTGATCCCGGGCAAGAATTATGCTCTGCTCACTCTCATAGATCGTCAATAAATGGTTCTCGCGACGTTGTTGCTCTTGAGCGCGTTGTTCCTCTTCTTGTCGCGTGGCCTCAACCGCTCTCGCCGCCTCCAACTCCTCCCTCGTCGCTGGCGCTTCGTGCTCATCAACCTTCAATCCACGTTTATCGATTTCGGTTATGCGGGAACTAGCGCATTCATCGGCGGCAATATCGCCGTAATGCCATTTTCCGGTTGCGTCCTGGCACTTCTTGATGGTTTGCGCCTGTGCATCACCAAAGGGCGCGGCAAACACGGCGATTATCGATAACGCGATGAGTCGGTACACAAGCTTCATAAGAAATAATGGTGGGGTCCTATTTTTAACATAAGCTGCGTTGACCAAAAGTCAAGCCGATGAGGAAATTCACCGCACCGCGCGACCGCCGTGGGCGCAAACGGCCCGCGGCTGCCAGCGCTATTGTTGTTGTGGAGGACCCGTGTCCAGGAAGCGACACGGCGATGTCCCAATCAAGTCCGTTCGATATCTCCGGGCCCCATGGGCGCCGGATTGTCCAGACCTGATCGAAGATCTTCGGCCGGGTTCTCCACTTCGATTGCCAAAAACTGGACTTTGCTTTCCTCCGATTCGAAATAGATCTTGGGGTGCCCGTCGATGACGTAAGGCGCGTTCTCGAGATCCGTAACGTCGTTGCCAGTAATCGGGTCTGTGGTCTCTACGATCATCACTCACCGCCAACGGTCCGTCAACATTCTTAAATCAATACTATTCGTTACAATAGTTTAATATAGGGGCTGTGTGGCGAACATACCGTGGTGTCACTGGGCGGACCCGATTGGTTTGCTAGGGCCCGGTGTTCTGAGTAGCAACCAGAGACCCGCCACGATCATCGGCAGACTCAGCAGCTGACCTACAGTAACCCAGCCGAGGGCTAGGTAACCGATATGTGCATCGGGTAAACGCACAAACTCAACCAAGAATCGAAACACTCCGTATCCAACGAGGAACAAACCGGAGACCGCACCGGTCGCCCGCGGTCGGGCTGAATAAATCCACAACACCACAAACAACACCAGACCCTCCAGGAACGCCTCGTACAGCATTGATGGATGACGAGGTTGTCCGCTCAGGTCGGTACCCGGAAAACGCATGCCCCAAGGCATGGCGGTGATTTTCCCCCACAACTCCTGATTGATGAAGTTCCCAATCCGGCCCGCACCCAGACCCACCGGCACCAGAGGCGCCAAAAAATCGGTCACCGCGAAGAATGGCCGGCGTGTGTTGCGCCCATACAGCCACATGGCGACTAATACTCCCAATAACCCGCCGTGAAAGGACATCCCACCGGTCCAAAGGTAGAGTATTTCCAACGGATTTTGCAGGTAATACCCGGGGTTGTAGAACAGTATGTAGCCGAACCTGCCACCGACGATCACGCCTACCGCGACGTAGAACAACAGGTCCGCCACCTCTTGTTTTCGCCATCCGGACCCGGGACGTCCGGCACGGTAGACGCCTAGCCAATAACCGCCTAGAAAACCGACCAGGTACATCAGACCATACCAGTGGACCTGGACTGGCCCGACGCTAAATGCGACCGGATCGATATTCGGATGAGTGAACATGGGTAATATTAGCGATGGGTTGTTGGGATTTGAGAACCGGCGCGTACTATAGCGCAACATTCCGGCACAAAAACCTTACCGCTATGTAAGATCGTGCGCATCGGACCGGCATCATTATTTCGCTGCTGGCCAATTTATATTGAGGTCCGTGGCACCGTTGAACTTGCGACCGGCCGATATTTCGTTTTTAATGCTTGACTCTTTTGCTCGGGTATTACCCTGTTGGCATCGATGAACCAATCTAAACAACCCAATCGCCTGATCGACGAGACCAGTCCCTATCTATTGCAACACGCGCACAATCCGGTGGACTGGTATCCATGGGGTGAAGCGGCGCTTGCCAAGGCCCAGGCCGAGGACCGGCCAATCCTGGTGTCCATTGGCTACTCCGCGTGCCACTGGTGTCACGTAATGGAGCATGAGTCGTTTGAAGACGAACAAGTAGCTCAGTATATGAACCAACACTATGTTTGTGTAAAAGTGGATCGAGAGGAAAGACCGGATCTTGACAAGGTCTACCAAACTGCACACCAGTTACTGACCCAAAGACCTGGCGGATGGCCACTCAACGTGGTCATTAGCCCGTATGATTTTGCTCCGTTTTTCGCGGGGACTTATTTTCCAAAACAACCACGTCACGGCATGCCGGGTTTTGTCGAAGTACTCGAGCGTATAAACGACTATTACCAAAATCATAAAGACCGGCTCAGCGAGCATGGTGTGGCGGTCAAGAATGCGTTCTCACAAATCGAAGCCAGTTCGAGGAGCCAGGGTAGTATCCACGCCGAGATCCTGGATCAGGCATTTGAGCAATTAACCAGCCAGTACGATCCGGTCCACGGTGGTTTCGGTTCGGCACCCAAGTTTCCCCATCCCACGAATTTGGAAGTGTGCCTGCGCCACTGGGCCCGGTGCCGGGACACAGGCAGCCGCAATTCCAAGGGTTTGCTGATCGTGCGGCACACGTTGCAGTCAATGGCCGAGGGCGGCATTTATGATCAATTAGGTGGCGGGTTTTGCCGGTATTCCGTGGATGATCGATGGATGATCCCGCATTTCGAAAAGATGCTGTATGACAACGCGCAACTACTGCCATTGTACGTGGACACGTGGCTTGCGAGTGGTGATACCTTGTTTCGCGACGTAGCCGTGGAAACCGGAGAATGGGTGTTACGTGACATGCAGTCATCGGACGGCGGTTATTATTCGACACTGGATGCTGATTCGGAGGGTGAGGAGGGCAAGTTCTACGCGTGGACCACAGAAGAACTAAAAGACGTATTGACTGAGGACGAGTGGTCGGTCTCGGAAATTCGCTTTGGGCTTCGCGGACAGCCGAACTTCGAAGGCAAGTGGCACCTCAATATCAACACACCACTCGACGTTGTTGCCCAACGTCATGGGATTGATCACGAACGAACCAAGGCGTTATTGGATTCGGTTAAAGAAAAATTACTGCAGATACGTAACCAGCGACAGTGGCCAGGCCGGGATGAAAAAATCCTTACCGCCTGGAACGGCTTGATGATCAAAGGTATGGCACGTGCCGGTCGCATTTTGGGGCGTAAAGACTTTGTGCAATCGGCGGAACAGGCGTTTGATTTCGTCCGCCACACCTTATGGCGCAACAATCGCCTGCAGGCCACTACCAAAGATGGCAAGACCCATTTGAATGCGTACTTGGATGATTATGTATTCATGGTCGATGCGGCCTTGGAATTACTACAAGCACGCTGGCGTGACGGCGATCTTGAATTCGCCATCGAGCTAACAGAAATCTTACTTCAGCGTTTCGAAGACGATCAGTACGGCGGTTTCTACTTTACTTCCGACGACCACGAAAAGCTCTTGTATAGGCATAAACCGACCCAGGACGACGCGATACCTTCCGGGAACGGCATTGCAGCACTGGTATTGTCGCGGTTGGGTCATGTGTTGAGCAAACCGGAATATCTTGAAGCAGCAGAGAAAACCTTGAGTGCTCTATCCGCAAGCCTGCATCATTATCCATCCGCCCATGGTGCTTTACTGCTGGCTGCTGAGGAGTACCTCTACCCCACCGAGACCGTCATACTGCGTGGAGAAGACTCAGCACTCGAACAGGCCACTCACATGTGCCAGCAAAACTACGCCCCGCGTCGCATTGTATTGACGATTCCCGGTAATGCATCATCGTTACCGGGTATACTCGCCGAACGCGCCACGCGTGGGCCAATGACCGCTTATGTGTGCACCGCTTATCAATGTTCAGCGCCCATCGTGTCATTGGAAGAATTGCGATCATACCTAGCCCGTATGTTGCACCAAGGCGGCGAAAAGAAGAGCTAACATTTTGTTTGACATAACGAATTCGATCAATATCCGGTGTGACGCTTGGTGCCCGAATATGCGCCTATCCCGGCGCTGGCTCGGTCTCGGAGGACTGCACGTGCGCTTCACTCAGCGCATAGCTACGGCTATGCATTTCGTTCCAGCGCGGCGCTTGTCCTCGCACAGCAGGGGAACTACGCGCAGCACGAGTCCCCCATCGCCATCATCCGGGATCTTTGGGGCAATATATGGGCCAGGGCAAACTGAATCTAAATCAATCGATCGATATTGCAAGAATAACGTCACCTTGGAACTAAGGAGTATGCATGAATAGTCCGCAACGAACCCTGATACTAGCCACGATATTGTTTAGCACGACAGTCTATGCCGACACCACGATCGAGTTCGGGGTCACTGAATCGGGTTCAGCGCAAACTAGATCTCAAATTGCGTATGTCAAGGACGGGACTATCTTCGTCAACGGCGCCGGCGGCGATCCGAAAATAGATTTGATATTTGCCCGTGAACGCTCTTCGATAACGGTAATCAATCACGGTGACCGGACTTACCTAAGCTTCGACGAAGAAAAAATCAACGAGCTAAGTGATCGTGCTCAGGGAATGATGTCGACGGTACAAAAGCAGCTGGCCGAGAATCTTGCCAATCTACCACCGGAGCAAGCGGCACGTATGAAGGAGATGATGGGCAACTTTGGAATGCCGGCTGGTAATCAGCCCCCTCCACCGACGAAGAAACTGGTCAAGCGGGGTATCGTGACGATCAACAACATGAAGTGCCGACAGATTGACGTGATGAGCAACAATCAAAAGGTCGCCCAGCTATGTGTGGCTGATCCTTCCGCTTTGAATCTGCCGCGAGATGACTACGAGACGATCAAGGCCATCCAGGCCTTCGGGGAACGAATATCACAAAAGGCCGGTCAAGTCAGTGGACAGTTTGGTGGTTCGGTTCCCGAATTCGGCGGCGTGCAGATTGACGGCGTGCCGGTGGAAATGCGTAACTTCTCGGGTCCGGTGTCCTCTGTGATGACCGTAACCAGGGTCGCTGCCGGCGTCGGCGCGGTTTCTATGGCAATACCCGACGGATATAACCCACGCCAGCTTCCCTCAATACCGAAGATGTGAGCGGCCAGATTGTGCTCGGATCGGATGTTTGCGCTCCGGCGACAGGAGGCTAACAAGCTTGTGGTCGTTGGAATGTCATAGGGCTATTTTACTAACCCCGCCACGCCGGGGGTCTCCTTCCCCTAGTAACTGTCCGTTGGTGTCACGGACCACGGTATGAGCGCCGCCAAAGAACAAATTGAGATCACCGAAAACGCGATGGTGCCGAAACTCGGCGGTCAATTGAGACACGACCGTAGGATCCATGCCGCCTTCGATGTTTAACACTTCGCCTTCGATATGAATTCGCGGATTACGCACCGCAGCAATCAAGTCCGTATCGTAGTCGATGAGGTTGATTAACAGCTGTAATAATGCGGTGCGAATACGATTCGAACCCCCCGATCCAGTGGCGATAATTCGACCATTGGGAAGCAAGGCAATAGTGGGCGCCATCATTGAGCTCATGCGCTGATTGGGCTGCCAGACGTGAAACCCGGCAGGATTTACGTCCTCCTCGCCCAGCATGTTGTTCAGCATAACTCCGGAGCCGGGAATAATGATGCCACAGCCTTCGCCGTTAGAGATCGTCATCGTCGCAACGTTTCCCTCCCCATCAATCACGCTGACTTGGGTCGTGCCACGCACCGCTCGGTGGCGATTCAGAACCTGGGTCCTATAGGAATTGACAAACGGTTCGCTCAGCAGCCTCCGGGCAAACGTTTCGTCGGACTCAACGCTCCCGGTTTCCATGCATGCAATCCTCGCGAACGAGGTCTGCAACATAACCTCGATCAACAACCGCAGATACGCATAACCATCTGCTTTCAGGTCACCAATTTCGGTTTCCTCCAACAAGCGGAGCCCGAAACCAATTAATGAGCCCCCGGCACTGGGGGGCGGATTGAAGAACAGATGCGCATTTCTATAGCGAATACGCAGTGGTTCCCGCAATTCGACTCGATAGCTTTCGAAATCCTGGCGCGTCAGATGACCCCCTCCAGTGGTGCACATCCGCCCCGCACGTTGTGCGATCTCACCGCGATAAAACAAGTCATCACCCTCAATGGCCAGCATCTCCATGGTGTCGGCGAGATCTTGGAACCTTAGTGTCTCTCCCTCGGTGGCAACGTCGCCGGGAAGCTTGCTACTTTCGAAAAATGGCTTGGCCGAAGGAGTCATGTAGATGGGATATACCAGGGTGAAAATATAGGCTTGAAACGCGTTTACAGTGATTCCGTCACGGGCCGCCGCCACCGCCGGTTGTACTAGCTCCCGCATCGGAAGCCGGCCCAATTGCCGGTGGATATCGAACATCCCGCGCACGCAGCCGGGCACCGCACATGCGCCCAACCCCACATGAAACTCCTGTTGTGCGCTGCCGAAATCAACGACTACCGGATTAAAGTCGAGGTCTGATGTGGCTCTCCGGGTCCCGGGAGTCTGAGTGAAAAAATCGAACACGCTGGCGACACCGCGGGTGTCCCGGGCGAGTACAAACCCGCCGCCGCCAAGAGATGCGAGTACCGGTTCAACCACGCAGGCCATAAAGAATGCCGCGATAGCGGCATCGAAGGCGTTACCGCCCGCGTGCAGCACCTCCGCAGCTACCTCTGCGGTGTGGGGATGTCCGGCCGCAACCACGCCTTTTGCATTCATCGTCAGACTCTCGGTAGATAAATCAGAACTAAGAGAGTTCTTATGCGGTGATTAATCGATATAATAGGAACTCTTCCTACTTTCACAACCCTACCCAACAATTAGGCATAAAGAAAAGGCAACAATGTCATATCAACATATCAAGATTCCAGATTCTGGAGAAAGAATCACCATCAAGAACGGAAAACTCAATGTTCCAGCCCAGGCCATCGTGGGTTATGTAGAGGGGGATGGCATCGGCCCCGACATCACCAACGCCAGCCTCAGAGTGTGGGATGCGGCGGTCGAGAAGGCGTATGCAGGCAAGCGCAAGATTCACTGGTGCGAAATGTATCTGGGCGAAAAGTCCGCCGCTCTTTATGATGGAGATTACTTTCCTGCCGAGACACTCGATGCGATACGCGACGTGGTAGTGGCAATAAAAGGTCCGCTGACAACGCCGGTCGGCGGTGGTTTCCGCTCTCTCAATGTGTCGCTTCGTCAGGAGTTGGATCTCTACGCGTGCGTGCGACCGGTTCGCTATTACCAAAGCGTACCCTCGCCCATGAAAGCGCCGGAGCAGGTGGATGTGATCATTTTTCGCGAGAACACCGAGGATGTATACGCCGGCATCGAATACCAAAGTGGCAGCGAAGAAAACGAAAAACTGGCTAAGTTCCTGCGTGAAGAGATGGGGGCAACTTTTTTCGAACAAGCCGGGCTTGGTGTCAAACCGGTTAGCCCATTCGGTTCAAAACGCCTGATCCGCAAGGCAATGCAGTATGCCATTGACAACAACCGCGAGAGCGTGACCTTGGTACACAAAGGAAACATCATGAAATTCACGGAAGGGGCGTTTCGCAATTGGGGATATGAGCTGGCAAAGGACGAGTTTGCTGACGAAGTAATTACCGAAGAGGAATTGTACAACGTGTATGGCGGCAAACGTCCCCATGACAAGATCGTCATTAAGGACCGGATCGCCGACATCATTTTCCAGCTTATGCAACTGCGTCCAGCGGAGTTTGACGTGATAGCAACTATGAATCTCAACGGCGACTACCTGTCCGACGCGGTGGCCGCCGAAGTGGGCGGTGTAGGCATCGCGCCAGGCGCGAACATCGGGGATAATGCGGCGGTGTTTGAGGCCACTCATGGCACTGCGCCCAAATACGCCAACCAAAACAAGGTCAATCCGAGCTCGTTATTGTTGTCGGGGGTGATGATGCTCGAGTACATGGGTTGGAAAGAAGCCGCCGACCTGATCAATGCCGCTTATCCCAAGGTAATCGGGGACAAGTTCGTAACCTACGATTTCGCCCGACAAATGGACGGGGCTCATACGGTGTCCACGAGCACCTTTGCCGACGCCTTGATCGCGAAGATAACCGGTGATGCCGAAGACCTTGCCCGCTTCGAACGGGAACGCCGTGAGGCACTCGAGGCGGAACGCAGAGTTCAGGAGGAGAGACGCATCGCCAATCCACTGCAGGCAATGAAGGAGTCCGGACGCCATCCGAGTACCGCCGCCGGCGTGATGTCGCCGCTAATCAGCGTGCCCTCCGATACCAGCGTCGAAGATGCCATGCACAAGATGCGTGAGGCCGATATCAGCTATGTGTTAGTCCAGCCCAAGAAAGATGGCGAATGGGGCATCATGACCAAGCGCGATGTTGTTACAAAAATTGTAGGAGCTGAGCAGTCGACCACTAAGGTCAAAGTCGATAAGATCACCAGTCGGCCGTTGTTGACAGTGCCTGCCGACGCAAGCCTGAGGACGGTGTCGTCGATTATGTCGCGTCACAACATCCGGCGAGTGGTAGTCGAGGCAAAACAGATGCCAGTCGGGGTTGTGTCAGATACCGATTTGTTCGAGATCGTCGAGGAGTTCGGCTGGGGATTAGAGGAGTGACCCGAGATTACGGATTGGGGGCATAGTCTTTCTTGATCCCTGAACTATTTCCCATGGGCGCAGGTGTTTGTTCCCAGGAAATTCCCTCATCTGGAATGTCTTGGCGTGCGCTGTGCAGGACCATCGCCCCCGCGCTCGCCACCATCACGGCGCCCGCTATGGACACCAGATCCCACAGCTCATCCCAGAATAACCAGCCCAAGGACGCACCAAAGATGACCGAGGAGTACGTGAAGATCCCCACCCGCGACGCAGGTGCGGAGGCATAACCGCGGGTCATAAACAATTGAGCGAGCGTTGCCAGGGGCCCAACAGCTATTAGTAACCCCCATTGTCTAGGGGTGGGTGTCTGCCAGCCCCAAAGTAGCGGCACCGCGGAAACTACAGCGGCTGTAACCGCGAAATAGAACACGATTCGCACCGCGGGCTCGGTACTCGATAAACGCCTAATTGCCACCTTAGCCAGCGCCGCCATGGCACTACCTGCCAGGGCGATTAGCATCACCCAATCGAGATCAAGGCCGGGTCTGATAATCAGGAATACACCGGCGAAAGCTACTAGCAAGGCATAACGGGCCAACCGCGAAAGTCGCTCTTGCAGCCAGAAAATTGCCACCACCGGAATCAAAACCGGAGTAGTCAATTTCAGCAACATTGCATCGGCGAGCTTGATATGGGCGATGGCGTAGAAAAAACAATACATCGCCACCACGCCCGCCAATCCGCGCACGAGATGTAGATGAAACACCCGTGTCTTGAGGCCGGGCATACCGGCTCGCATGAGCAGCGGTATCAACGCCAACAACCCAAATACGTTACGGAAGAACACGATCATCTCGTTAGATAGCCCTTCGGCCACCAATTTGATGATCGCCCCCATAGCGGCAATCAGAAATTCCGACACAATGATGAACAGAGCACCGCGCGCGATACTTTGCGAATAGACCAACAGATCAGCGCCCTAGAACAGAAGACGGGCGCCGGATGTTACACCAGTCTGCAGCTAATCCGCAGATTTTTCGTGTATGTGGGATAACCTGTATATTGCACCATGGCACACCGCCACTATTTTCTTCCGATACCGTAAAGCATCGAATCTCGCCATTTGCTGGACGAGACGCTGCGGGCCTCTCGGTGCAAACCACGAATAGAGGCCGGGTTTTCGCGACGCTGGCTTGGTCTCGAATACCTGTACTTGCGCTTCACTCAACCGAAAAATAGCAGTCGGCGCAAACCGCGACCCCTATTTTTTATCGCTCCAGCGCGGCGCTTGTCCCCACACAACAGGGGAACTACGCGCAGCACAAGTCCGGTCACCATCATCCGGGATCCTTGGTGCAATATGCCGGTTAATCTTTCTCCTTGTTCTGGTACTTGCTCACCATGTCCTTTTGTATTGTGGCCGGAGTCTGTTGGTAATGGCTGAATTCCATCGTAAATGATCCTTCGCCGCCGGTCATCGATTTCAAGCGCGATTGGTAATCAATCAACTCCGCCATAGGCACCTGCCCTTTGACAGTGACCATGCCGTCGGACAACACGTCAGTACTGGAAACACGTCCTCGTCTCGAGGATAGATCACCAGTGATATCACCCATATGGTCGTTGGCAATGGTAATCGCGATGTTGACGATAGGCTCCAGAACGATTGGTTTGGCGTTCGAAATCGCATCAATAAAAGCCTTGCGACCCGCGGTGATAAACGAGATCTCGTTGGAATCCACCGCATGGTACTTGCCGTCGTAGACTGTGACCCTGACGTCTTGAATCGGAAAACCGGCAATTGAACCAGTATCCAGTAACTGCCGCACGCCTTTCTCCACTGA
>CAMYNX010000126.1 GCA_947259875.1 uncultured Gammaproteobacteria bacterium
ATGGGCCGCGGTAAGGCGCGCGAAGTCCCTTTGGCGGTGCAGAAGGCTATGGAGGCGGCACGGAAAAGTATGTTCAAGGTGCCACTCAAGGATGGGACTCTACACTACCCCATCGTAGCGCGGCACGGCAGCGCAAAAGTAGTCATGCGCCCCGCGTCCGAAGGTACGGGTATTATCGCCGGCGGAACGATGCGTGCGGTATTCGAGGTGGCCGGAGTGCGCGATGTATTGGCGAAATGTATTGGCTCCACCAATCCGGTTAATGTCGTTCGCGCTACCCTTGAGGGTTTACGTTCGTTGATGAGCCCGGAGGAATTTGCCGCTAAGCGGGATATGACACCGGAAGAAATTTTTGAGTAGTCCATTGATGGCAGAAAAAAAGAAAATACGGGTAACCCTGATTCGCAGCATGCACGGCCGTGGGCGAAGACACATGGCTTGCGCGCGCGGACTAGGGCTACGGCGTATGCATCACTCCGTAGAGGTGGAAGACACGCCACAGAACCGCGGAATGATCAATAAAGTGTCATTTCTTCTGAGATGGGAGGAGTTGTGAACATGCGGCTCAACACCCTCAAACCCGCTGATGGCGCAAAATCGACCCGCAAGCGCGTGGGGCGCGGCATTGGCTCTGGGCGGGGCGGTACCAGTGGCCGCGGTCACAACGGTCAAAAGTCGCGATCCGGCGGATACCACAAGGTCGGATTCGAGGGCGGACAAATGCCCCTGCAAAGACGTTTACCCAAGCGTGGTTTTCGCTCTTTGACCCTGCGGCAGACTGCTGAGGTCCGTCTGCATGAGCTTACTAAGGTCAAGAGCGACGTCGTCGATGTGAGCGCGCTCCGGACGGCGGGTGTCGTTCGGCATGATGTCAAGCACGTTAAAGTTATCGCTTCTGGTGTCATTGAAAAACCTGTCACCTTGCGCGGGTTACGTGTTACCAAAGGTGCGCGGGAAGCGATCGAAAAGGCTGGGGGCAAGATAGAGGACTGATGGCGCGACCGGATATTCCAGCACTCGGCGGCGGCAAGTTGACAGAGCTGCGCCAACGCGTCTTGTTCGTCCTCGGCGCGTTTATCGTATTCCGGTTAGGGGCGCATGTTCCGATCCCGGGCGTCAATCCGGTAGCGGTGGCCGCGCTCTTCGATCAGACCCGCGGTTCGATCATCGATGTATTCAATATGTTTTCCGGCGGTGCTCTGAGTCGGTTGTCGGTCATGGCATTGGGGGTCATGCCCTACATTTCAGCCTCCATCATCATGCAGATGATGAGCTCGGTGATACCCACGCTTGAGCAGTTGAAAAAAGAAGGTGAGTCGGGGCGGCGCAAGATCACGCAGTACACGCGATATGGGACGGTGTTACTGGCGTCCTTTCAAGGCCTGGGTATTTCTCTCGCCGTGGAAGGCCAGACTGCTGCGGGGATGGCGGTGGTCATTACTCCTGGTATCGGCTTTAAGATTACAACCGTGATCACACTGGTGTGCGGCACAATGTTTCTAGTGTGGCTTGGCGAGCAGATATCAGAGCGCGGTATTGGAAATGGTATTTCGCTGATCATCTTTGCCAGTATCGTGGCTGGTTTACCTTCGGCAGTGGGCGGTACTTTGGAGTTGGCGCGCACCGGTTCGTTCAGTCCGTTGTTTGTCCTCGGACTGTTTGTTGGTACCATTATCGTTACCGGCATTGTCGTTTTCGTAGAGCGGGGTCAACGCAGAATTACCGTAAACTACGCGAAACGTCAGCAGGGCCGGCGGATGTTTGCCGGCAGTACCAGCCATCTGCCGTTGAAACTGAATATGTCGGGAGTTATCCCGCCGATTTTTGCCTCGAGTATTATTTTATTTCCGGCCAGCCTCGGAAGTTTTTTCGGACAAGCAGAGGGTATGACATGGCTCCGTGACCTGTCGACAACACTATCTCCGGGCCAGCCAATCTACGTATTACTGTATGGCGGTCTGATCGTGTTTTTCTGCTTTTTTTATACTGCGCTGGTGTTTAATCCCAAGGAGATCGCGGACAATCTGAAGAAATCTGGCGCGTTCGTGCCCGGGATTCGCCCGGGCGAACAGACCGCCAGGCATATCGATAAAATCGTGTCCCACTTGACATTTGCCGGCGCGGTTTATCTGACGGTGGTTTGTCTGATACCTGAGTTCATGATCGTACAATGGAATGTGCCGTTCTATTTCGGTGGCACCTCGTTGCTGATTATTGTTGTGGTGATGATGGATTTGATGGCGCAGGTACAGTCATACCTCATGTCTCGCCAGTACGAGAGCTTGATGAAAAAGACCAATTTAACCGGTGGCCTAGGCGGCCTGACGCGGTAACTTGAGGAGGGTGGAACGTCATGAAAGTGAGAGCATCAGTGAAGAAGATGTGTCGAAACTGCAAGATCGTCCGACGCAATGGGGTGGTGCGGGTTATTTGTTCGGATCCCCGTCACAAACAGCGCCAAGGATAATATTAGAACTATCTGATGTTGCTTTATAGCCACTCAATCAGTATGCTTACGCGCCTTTTTTTCGCGCACCATCAGGAGATATAGCCGTTGGCTCGAATATCCGGAATCAATCTACCAGTGAATAAACATGCTGAGGTCGCCTTGACTGCGATTTACGGGATCGGTCGTCCGAGAGCACAGAAGATCTGCGATGCGGCGGGTGTTGCAAGAGATTTGAAGGTAAAAGATTTTACCGAAACGGACGCTGAAAAATTACGCGCAGAAGTGGCGAAATTCACGCTGGAAGGTGACCTGCGGCGGGAAGTTTCGATGAACATCAAACGGCTAATGGACCTTGGGGCGTACCGCGGTATGCGCCATCGTCGCGGGTTACCGGTTCGTGGGCAGCGCACGAGCACCAACGCGAGAACCCGAAAAGGTCCGCGCAAACCAATCAAAAGGTAAGTACTCATGGCGAAACCAAAAACAGGCGCCAAGGCGAAGAAGAAGATCAAAAAGACAATTGTTGAAGGTATTGCTCACATCCATGCCTCGTTCAACAATACAATCATCACCATCACCGACCGACACGGGAACACCCTGTGTTGGGCGACGGCGGGTGGCGCCGGTTTCCGTGGTTCACGTAAGAGCACTCCGTTTGCGGCCCAGGTAGCGGCAGAGAGGGTCGGGCGTGCAGCGCAGGATTACGGCATGAAGAATCTGGAAGTTCGTGTCAACGGCCCTGGCCCCGGACGGGAATCCGCAGTGCGAGCGTTGAACGCAGTCGGTTTCGAAATCAGTCAGATCAGTGACGTCACGCCCATACCGCACAATGGATGTCGGCCGCCGAAACGGCGTCGCGTATAGTTTTGAGATGAGAATATTATGGCGAGATACTTAGGATCTACTTGTAAGCTTGCGCGACGCGAAGGTACGGACTTGTTCTTGAAGAGCCCGGTCCGCCCCCTGGACTCCAAGTGCCGAATAGACAAGCTACCGGGACAGCCAGGGACGGGAAGGCGTCCGAGGGTGACCGTGTACGGAACGCAGTTACGGGAGAAGCAGAAACTGCGCCGGATGTATGGTGTATTCGAAAAACAATTTCGCAACTATTACAAGGAAGCCGCCCGTCGTAAAGGCTCGACAGGTGAAAACTTGCTGCAGCTACTCGAGTGTCGGCTCGATAATGTTGTGTATCGGATGGGATTCGCGGTCACGCGTGCCGAGGCCCGTCAATTAGTGAGCCACAAATCGATCATAGTAAACAACAAAACCGTCAACATACCGTCATTTCAGGTATCGCCAGGAGTTGTAATCGAAGTTCGGCAAAAGAGTAAAAGCCAGTTGCGAATTCAATCGGCAATGGAAATTGCCGAGCAGATTGGGATCCCACACTGGTTGGAGGTTGAGACCAAGAGCGTAAAAGGGCTATTCAAATCGATACCGGAACGCGGCGATTTGTCTGCGGATATAAATGAAGCCTTGATCGTCGCACTTTATTCAAAGTAATTGCTAGCACGTTAGTGAAAGAGGATCAGATATGCAGGATTTAACTGCGGAATTTCTCAAACCGCGGCTTGTCGATGTCCAGAGCATGGACAAAACACACGCAAAGATTACGTTAGAACCGTTGGAGCGGGGATTTGGATATACCCTGGGCAACGCCTTACGCCGCATCCTTTTGTCTTCCATGCCGGGATGCGCGGTCACCGAAGTAAAGATTGATGGAGTGCTTCATGAGTACTCGACTATGGAAGGCGTGCAAGAGGATGTTATCGATATCTTGCTCAATCTCAAAAACCTTGCGCTGCGGATGCATGCCCGCGACCAAGCTTTGCTAAGAATCAGCAAAAAAGGGCCCGGGGTAGTCACCGCCGCAGACATTCAACTGGATCACGATATTGAGATCGTGGATCCAGACCACATAATTGCTCACTTGTCCAAGGATGGTAAGCTGGAAATGGAGCTCACTGTTACCCGTGGAAGAGGCTACGAGCCCGTAGACGCACGCAAGATCCCCGAAGATGCCAAGATCATCGGTGTAATGCAACTGGATGCATCGTACAGTCCCATACAGCGTGTCTCCTATGAAGTGGAAAATGCTCGTGTAGAGCAACGCACGGATTTGGACAAATTGATTCTGGACATTGAAACAAACGGCGCCATCGACCCCGAAGAAGCGGTGCGTCGTGCTGCGACAATCTTGCACGAACAGATTTCGGTATTCGTAAACTTAGAAGAGACTACCGCCGAGACGCCGGAGCAAGACGAGCCAGAAGTTGATCCCCTGTTGCTGCGTCCGGTCGACGACTTGGAGCTCACTGTTCGCTCGGCGAATTGCCTAAAAGCGGAAAATATCTACTACATCGGAGACTTGATCCAGCGCACCGAGGTGGAGTTGTTGAAGACTCCCAATCTGGGTAAGAAATCACTCACCGAAATCAAAGATGTGTTGGCTATGCGTGGGCTGTCTTTGGGTATGAAATTGGAAAACTGGCCGCCGGCTTCATTAAAAAAGGAGAAAATCGAAACACACTTGGAATTCCCAGGTATCTAAACCATGCGTCACCAGAAATCCGGACGGCATCTGAATCGGACATCGGCACACCGAAACGCAATGTTTCGGAATATGACGGTGTCTTTGTTTCGCTATGAGCAAATTAAGACCACGTTGCCCAAGGCAAAAGAACTCAGGCGGGTAGCGGAACCGTTGATAACACTCGCCAAATCTCCGAGTTTGGCCAACCGCCGATTGGCATTTGACAGGTTACGAGATCGAGATATTGTCTCGAAGTTGTTTGACGATTTAGGCGATCGATTCAAGGACCGGCCAGGTGGTTATCTACGAATTTTGAAATGCGCACCCCGTACCGGCGATAATGCGCCGATGGCCTATGTTCAGCTGGTCGATAGAATTCCGGACACTCAGGAACAAGAATCGTCATCACCGAAAACCGGAACGCAAGAATAACTAGCTAAAAGCGTCTGAGTTCATGCAAGCCGGGATCGGTATTCGACCCCGGTTTTTTTATGTTGAGACCGCAAGGAACCCCTTGTCTCGTGTGGGGTCTTATTAGCGGATTCGGTGCAGTCCGCGTCGAGGAATCACCACAAGTCTTATTGGTAACATCAATAACAACATCACCGGCCAGGAGTAAATACCCGGGCGTTAACCAGGAGGATGATAGATGAAGGCTGCCGAACTGTTTGTCCGGTGTCTCGAAAACGAAGATGTCCAGTACATCTTCGGTATTCCCGGAGAAGAAAACATCGATGTCATGGATGCCCTATTGGGCAGCACGATACAGTTTATCACCACTCGTCATGAGCAAGGTGCGGCCTTCATGGCCGACGTATTCGGCCGCTTGACCGGCAAGCCTGGAGTATGTCTCGCGACCCTGGGGCCGGGCGCCACAAATCTCATCACCGGTGTGGCCGACGCTAACATGGATCGCGCGCCGTTGATCGCCATTGCCGGGCAAGGGGCGACGACGCGGTTGCACAAGGAGAGCCATCAAATCCTCGACCTGGTGAATTTATTTGCGCCAATCTCGAAATACAGCACGCAGATTCGTGAGCCGGAGATCATTCCCGAAGTCGTGCGCAAGGCCTTCAAGGTCGCGACCACCGAGAAACCGGGGTGTGCCTTCATCGATTTTCCAGAAAACATCGCCAAGGCCGAGGTCGAGGGTAAACAACCATTGCGCGTACAAAGTCCGACGCCACCGGAACCACCTATTGAAAAAGTCAAGCAGGCGGGAAAGATCATTTCTGAAGCGCGTTATCCGATCATCATGGCGGGAAACGGTGTCATACGGGCCCGTGCGTACGATCAGTTGGTTCGATTTGCCGAGACGTTGAACATTCCGGTCGCCACCACATTTATGGCCAAGGGTGTCATTCCCTTTTCCCATGAATTGTCGTTAGGGGCAGTGGGACTGCAGGCTAACGATTATGTGTCCTGTGGTTTTGATCGTGCCGACGTCATCATTTGTGTAGGGTTCGACATGGTCGAATACCATCCCTATCTATGGCACAAGGATAAGAACCGGAAGATCGTGCACATTGATGCGGAACCGGCGGAAGTCGACGAACATTATATTCTTGCGGCTGGCGTACTCGGCGATATTGGCCTTGCCCTAGAACAGATACAAGAGTGTGCAACACGGCGCACCGATTCCGTCTCTACAAACCTGCGGCAGACGATTGTGGATGAGATGGCGGCATTGGCCGATGACGCATCGTTCCCGATCAAGCCACAAAAAATCATCTGGGATTTACGTCAGGCACTGAATGCGAATGCAATCGTGATCTCGGATGTCGGTGCTCACAAGATGTGGATGGCGCGTATGTTTCAGGCGGAACGTCCGAATACGTGCATCATCTCTAATGGATTTGCTTCAATGGGTATCGCTGTGCCGGGAGCGATTGCGGCGAAGCTCGCGTATCCTGACCGGCCTGCTGTGGCGGTGACGGGCGACGCCGGCTTCATGATGAACTCGCAAGAGATAGAAACCGCATTGAGAATTGGTGCCCCGATTGTGGTACTGATCTGGAATGACAGTCAATATGGTCTCATTCGGTGGCACCAGGAAAGGCACTTCGGTCGTTCGAGCCATATTGATTTCAATAACCCTGACTTCGTGAAATATGCCGACAGTTTCGGTGCCAAGGGCTACCGTATCGAATCCACCCGCGAACTGGTACCCACCATCAGGCAAGCGGTGCATGACGAGACCGTTTCTATAATCGACTGTGCGGTGGACTATTCAGAGAACATGAAGTTAACCCAGAAACTCGGTGAGTTGGTGTGTCCGATCTGAATCGCATCCAAGGCACGCACGAACGTGCCGGATGATGTTGACGCCAACACTCTGCATGTAAGCTATGACTAATCATTTTCCGTTAATGATTCCCGGTGCCGTGGCTGCAGCGTGTGAGGAGGTCGTAGCGCCCTATGATGGCAGCCGAATAGCAACTGTGGACATCGGGGATGCCGGCGCCGTCGAACAGGCTTTAAACAACGCCTATTCATTTTTCGCGGACCGGGCCATGTGGTTGCCCGCATGGCGGCGAATCGAAATACTGCAGAAAACAATGGACCTCATGCGGGATAAAGCGGATGAGTTGGCTCTCGAGGCGGCGCGGGAAGGAGGCAAGCCGTTGACCGATTCCGAGGTTGAGGTGGCGCGGGCCATCGATAGCGTGCAGATCTGTATCGAAACATTGCGCACTGAGGGTGGTACCGAGATTCCGATGGATGTGAATAAAGCCTCCGCCGGACGCATGGCGTTTACCCACAAGATGCCGATCGGTGTTGTGGTTGCAGTGAGTGCCTTCAATCATCCGCTCAACTTGATTGTCCATCAGGTAGCCCCGGCGGTGGCAACGGGATGTCCCGTGATTGTCAAACCGGCCGGTGATACACCGCTGTCTTGTTTCCGTTTCCTGTCCATGCTGCGTGAAGCCGGCCTGCCGGAAGAGTGGTGCCAAGCAGCTTTAATTCCCGATAATGTGGCGACCCAATTGGTGACCGACTCCCGGGTGGCGTTCTTTTCGTTCATCGGTAGCGCTCGCGTAGGCTGGATGTTGAGATCGAAATTGTCGGCCGGTACCCGTTGTGCCCTTGAACATGGAGGCGCCGCCCCGGTGATCGTTGCCGAGGACGCAGATATGAGCGATGCCTTGCCATTGTTGGCCAAAGGCGGGCTATATCATGCCGGCCAAGTTTGTGTGTCGGTGCAGCGCGTATTCGTCCACGAGTCAATCGCACGAGCCGTCGCCGATGGTCTCGTGGAACAGGCACGGGCTATGAGGGTTGGTGATCCCACCCGCAAAGACACCGATATTGGCCCATTGATTCGGCATGCCGAGGTCGACCGTATTGAGGATTGGGTCGGCGAAGCGGCCAAGCATGGTGGGCAATTACTGTGTGGCGGGAAAAAATTATCCGACTCTACCTACGCTCCAACGATATTGTTTGATCCACCATCGGACGCCAAAGTCAGCACTCTTGAAATCTTTGGGCCGATCATATGCATCTACCCCTATCGCGAATTGGACGACGCTATCGCTCGCGCCAATGCGCTGCCTTACTCGTTTCAGGCTGCAGTGTTCACTAACAGCTTAGATGTAGCGATGCGGGTTTACTCTCGGATCGATGCGTCCGCAGTAATGATCAATGATCAAACTGCGTTTCGTGTGGACTGGATGCCATTTGCGGGTCTCGGGCAGTCCGGTCTAGGCATCGGTGGTATTCCCTATACAATGCGCGATATGCAAGTAGATAAAATGATGGTGCTTCGCTCTCAGGCTTGGTAGCGGCGGTGGGGTTTATATTTTCTTCGATGAGATAAACAGACGATGTTCAGCGGCACACAGAATTTCTTGATCAATGCTCTAGGGTTTATGTCGGCGCTGTTTATTTTTGTGCTCGGCACATTGGTGTTAATCGTTATTGGTATGTACATCGCTGATGTAACCCAGAAAAAACAAGCGATTCGCCGGAATTATCCAGTGGTGGGAAGATTCCGCTATCTGTTTGAACACTTGGGAGAATTTTTTCGGCAGTATTTCTTTGCCATGGATCGCGAAGAATTGCCGTTCAATCGTGCGGAGCGATCATGGGTATACCGTGCTGCCAAGGACATCGATAACACGGTTGCATTTGGATCAACCCGTGATCTTCGTCCCAGTGGCACGATTCTGTTTGTCAACTGTCCTTTCCCTACCTTAGGTGAAGATGCGGTGCCGCCGCGGGATGTGACCATCGGCCCTCAGTGTCCGCGGCCGTACATAACCAGTTCTCTTTTCAATATATCCGGAATGAGTTTTGGAGCGATTTCTAAACCCGCTGTGCAAGCCTTGTCTAAGGGCGCGAGTTTGGCTGGTGCGTGGATGAATACTGGCGAAGGTGGCCTGTCGCCGTATCACCTGAATGGGGGATGCGATATTGTGTTTCAGATTGGCACCGCCAAATACGGGGTTCGTGACGTGGACGGCAAACTGGACGGCGGCAAGTTGCGGCAGATCGCCGCGCATGACGAGATCAAGATGTTCGAGATCAAATTGAGTCAAGGGGCCAAACCGGGGAAAGGCGGCATACTGCCAGGCGGTAAAGTGACTGCAGAGATTGCCAATATCCGTGGTATCGGTCCTGGCTTTGATTCAATCAGTCCCAATCGTCATGAAGATATTAATTCAGTACCGGAGTTGCTGGACTTTATCAATCGTGTCCGTGACATTGCCGGAAAACCAGTTGGATTCAAAGCGGTTGTCGGGGCATACGGTTGGCTAGATTCACTGTTCAAGGAGATCCACAAACGCGGCCTCGATCTAGCGCCGGATTTCATCACCGTGGATGGCGCTGACGGCGGTACCGGCGCGGCACCCATGCCTTTGATTGATGACATGGGTTTGCCGTTGCGGGAAAGCCTGCCGATGGTGGTAGATAAGCTGAACGAACATGGCCTGCGAGAGAGAATCAAAGTGGTGGCCTCGGGAAAATTAATTACCCCGACCGCAGTTGCGTGGGCGCTATGTATTGGCACCGATTTCGTCGCTTCGGCTCGTGGCAATATGTTTGCACTGGGTTGTATCCAGGCACTGCAATGCAACAAGAACACTTGTCCCACCGGAATCACCACCCATAATCCTGATCTGCAGAAAGGGTTGGTGCCTGAGGAGAAGGCCGTCCGCGTGGCCCACTACATTCAGAATCTGGTCAAGGAAGTGGGAATAATCGCCCACTCCTGCGGCGTCAATGAGCCGCGGCAACTGCGGCGATACCATGCGCGCATGGTGACCGACAATGGTAAATCAATCGCATTAAATGAGTTATGGCCGGAGGGTGAGCCGCAAAAAACCGCCGCATGAGCCGTTTTCTGTCCGATACGGCTGTCTCTGGTGTTGGAATAAGGATAAAATGCAACGTTTCTGTGACAGGAGCGTCGCCGAACAGACCTGATCCGGTCCAGCAGGCGCGGTAAAAGCATGACTAAAAAGATAAAGATTGCCATCGCCGGTGTAGGGAATTGTGCCAGCTCTCTGGTGCAAGGTATCTACTACTATCGCGATAAAACCGAGCTCGATGCGATCGGTGTAATGCACTGGGAATTGGGTGGTTATCTGCCCAGCGATATTAAAGTTGTTGCTGCATTTGACATCGACCGCCGCAAGGTGGGGCAAGATGTGGCAGACGCGATCTTCGCAGCTCCTAACTGCACCACCGTGTTTTATTCCGATGTGCCGCATATGGGCGTCACCGTGCACATGGGCCCGCTGCTCGACGGTTTTGCCGATCATATGCAGGACTATAGTGATGAGCGTACCTTCTTGCTGGCGGATGATCGAGAACCGTCAAAAGAAGAAGTTGTTGCCGTGCTGAAGGAATCCGGTACCGAGATACTATTAAATTATCTTCCCGTCGGTTCTGAACAGGCGAGCCGATTTTACGCAGAATGTGCGCTGGATGCGGGTGTTGCC
>CAMYNX010000127.1 GCA_947259875.1 uncultured Gammaproteobacteria bacterium
ATAAGCGAAATCGATGGGCGTGGCACCCTTCGGCAAGTCGATCACGCTGCCCTTGGGCGTGAACACATACACACGGTCCTCGAAAACTTCGGATTTGACACGGTCGACGAACTCGTTGGCATCCGCCACTTCGTCCTTCCATTCCAGCAGCTGGCGCAACCACAGGACCTTGCGTTCGAGGCTTTCGTCGCCTTTGCCGCCCTCCTTGTAGCGCCAGTGAGCGGCAACGCCCAATTCGTTTCGTTCATGCATCTCGCGAGTACGTAGCTGCACCTCGACCGTCTTCCCTCCCGGCCCAATCACCGCGGTATGGATGGATTGGTAATCATTTTCCTTTGGCGTCGCGATGTAGTCGTCGAATTCGCCCGCGACATGCGGCCAACGCGTATGCACCATGCCCAACGCTGCGTAACAGTCCTGTACCGAATCGGTCAGGATGCGCACACCGCGGATATCGAAGATGTGCTCGAAGTCCAGATCTTTGCGTTTCATTTTGTGCCAGATGCTGTGGATGTGCTTCGGGCGGCCGTTCACCTCCGCATGCACACCGCTGCGTTCCAGGTCTGCGGTAACAGTGTCTATGAACCGCTGAATGTATTTTTCCCGGTCTACTCGTCTTTCCGCGAGCTGTGAGGCGATTTGCTTATAGATCTCCGGCTCTAGAAATCGAAAGGATAAATCCTCCATCTCCCATTTGAGCTGCCACACGCCTAAACGGCTGGCCAACGGTGCAAAGATATCCAGAGTCTCGCGGGCAATGACAAGCTGACGGTCTCTGGACAAAGCCTTCAATGTGCGCAGATTGTGCAGCCGGTCGGCGAGCTTGACCAACACCACGCGGACATCTTCGACCATCGCCAGCAACATCTTGCGCAGGCTCTCGGCATTGCGTTGGTTGTCGTCTCCAAATTCTTGAATAACGTCCATCTTAGTCACACCGTCGACCAACTGCGCGATAGACGCACCAAAGCGTGTGCGAATCTCGTCGAGAGAGATGTCGGTGTCTTCAACTACATCGTGAAGCAAGGCAGCGACGATGGTCTCATGATCAAGTTGCAACTCGTGAAGGATGTGAGCCACGGAAAACGCGTGATCCACGAATGGTCCACCGGATCGGCGCGTTTGACCTCGATGGGCCTCGATCGCCAATTCAGCGCCGCGCCGGATGATCTCGATCTCCTCGGGGCTGCGCCCGGTCGACATTGTGGCAAGCCAATCCGGCAGCGAGGCCGAGGGATTCTCGAGGTTGGTTTTGGCTGGCAGACTGACTTGCACCATAAGCGCGATTGCACCGTACTTTTAATAAGGAAATTATCTACTTAGAGTAGATTGAGCAAAACTAGCATCCACGTCACCGGCCCCAAGGTTACTCTTAATAAATACGGGCGCAACGCACGAAACTCAACAGCGTTTGACCACCCCCATACCGCAAAAACCCCTTTGCCGGGGACCGGCAAAGGGGTTCGTGACAACGCGTCTGGCTTGCCTAAATTCTTATGACGTCACTTCGGTTGTTCACCGGTCGCTGGGCTGCCCTGCGGCACAGCGGCGCCAAACAGGTTAGAAAACGGCTGCAACGAATTCGGATTCATCATCCACTGCAGCCGTGGCGTGTACCAATTCGGGTCCATGAACGCGAACATCGGTTGGTAGAAAGCCGGATTCATCCCCGCGTTCATCCAGTTGGTGTAGTACTGGGGATTCATCATCGCGAACATCGGGGCATACATTTGCGGATTCATTGGCGCCATCGCCCAGTTGAAGTACATCATGGGGTTCATGAAGCGCGTGGCGGCGCTCATGAGCTTGGTCGGGTCGGTCAGACCGCGCATCCACGTATCCCACATCACCGGCTCCGTGGAGCACTTCATCATCACATGCATCGTGCGCGGGTCATTGACGACCTGCATGAGCTTGCTGAACTTGATGGGATTGGACATCATCTCGGCCATGACCTCGGCGTCGGTGAACGCCTTGAGATAGGGGCGAATAGCCTCGAAGTCCGCCTCGCTGACGTGTTTGCACTCGGCATAATATTTCTTGGCCAACTCGAATTTGTGCTCGGTGGACGGTTGCGCCTCATTCTTGGTCTCGGCCCGCGCCGGCGTGAGCGCTAATAGAGCCAAGGACAGGTAAGTCACGAGAAACCATATGGTGGTTTTCTGTAGCGTTTTCATAGCGTTACATCCCAGGTTGTTAAGTACTTTTGAATATATGAATACGCTAATGTAATATCCTTCTCAATGCAACCCCTCCTTTCGAGATAGACCCTTAAAATGCGAGGACAACCTAACGGCGCCCGCTACGGCCCCGACCACGATGAGTACAATGGCGCTTACGCCAACACCGACATGGCCACCGCCGGTTCGGCATCAACCAAAAAGATCTATAGGAAAACGACCATGATTCGATACCTGTTACTGGGCACGGTACTGCTCGTGCCCCACGCCTTTGCCGACACGACGTTGGTCTTCGAAGACCAGCGTCCAGACGCGGCACCCACCACTACCAAGTTGTTGATCAAGGACAATTTGATCGGCATCAGCGAGCAGGCGGACACCGAGCGCCTGGTGGCCGTATTCAATCGATCCGATTCCTCATTCACTTTCATCAACCATCAGCATCGGCAATACACGGTCATGAGCGAGGCGTGGATGGCGGACGCCACGCAACGCACCAAAGCGGCGATGAAACGCATGGAAGGCCAGGCGCAAAAACAAATGGAAAACATCCCCCCACAATACCGCGGCATGGTCCAGCAGGGGCGTATGATGATGCCGATGATGGCACCGATGATGAGCGGCGCATCGACCCCCATGCCCGCCAAAACTTATATGCCTTATGGCATGGAAAACATCGGCGGATTCTCGTGCCGCCGGATCGATGTCATGGAGGGCGGTAAAAAAGTCCAGCAATTGTGCGTTACCGACGCCGCGGGGCTGAAGATTCCGTCGTCCGATTACGCGACGTTTCAGGCCATGCTTGGCGTTACGGAACGCCTTGCCAACCAGGGTCTGTTCAGTTTTGGGTTCAAGACACCGACGGTTACGCAAAGCGGGGGCAATACCCAAGGTATTCCAGTGATCATAAAAGAACTGAAAACACGCAGCACGATAACATTGCAGGAGACGAGCTTCGACACCGTGGACGCGGACACGCTGCAACCGCCCAAAGACTACTTGGAGGCAAAGATTCCGCTGCCGGTCATGTAACTACCGCGTCAACCCTTTAGAATGAGCCGAAACTAACCATCATGGCCGCAGTCCGATTGACTAAACAATCTTGAATACGTAGATCTGAAGATATGAGCGCAAAACAGCAATTTAGATATCCGGGAAATAAGGTAGATGTAGAGTGGGATGGCCGGTTGTGCATTCACATCGGCGAATGTGGTCGCGCCAAAGGCGATTTATTCATCAGCGGCCGGAAACCATGGTGTGTCCCCAATCTTGTTTCACAAGAAGAGGTGGTAAATGTGGTAGAGCGCTGCCCCACCGGCGCTTTGACTTATCATTTCAAAGACGCGAGTGTGACTGAGCAACCGAATGAGCAAAATACGGTAACCGTGACTTACAACGGGCCGTACTTCTTTCGAGGTAATTTGCACATCGAGGGGGCATCGGAGCATAACCCAGGGCTTGCTTTCAGGGCCGCCTTATGTCGCTGCGGCCGATCGAAGAACAAACCCTTTTGCGATAACAGCCATGAGAAGGTTGAGTTCAAGGACTATGGGGCGGTCGGCGAATCGGGAGAGCCGCTAGCGCAGCAGGGTGGACCTTTGAACATCAATCCCTCAAAAAATGGCCCACTCATGGTGATCGGCAATACCACGATCAAATCCAGCAGCGGACGCAACGCTTGGACCGGGACTAAAGTCGCTCTGTGCCGCTGTGGCGCATCTAATAACAAACCATTCTGCGATGGCAGTCACTCCAAAATCGGCTTCGAGGACGAGTGATTGTTTCGAGGTAAGTAAACTAACCGGGTTAAACCCCAACATGAATTAAAAAGTAAAAAGGGGTCGGAATCCTTTATGGTCGGGTTAAAGACAATTGATGCTGATCCCTTTAATCATTTGGATTGCCGGAGAAAAAAAGATGCGCAATCGTTTGTCTGGATTACTTGTGGGCCGCGTTGCCATATTGGCAATGGTGCTGGTGGCAACGGCGAATGCCGACGATGATCGCGATAATCGCTCGAGTGCCGGCGACAACGAGTTGGATCAGGTGCGTGAGGTTATCGCTACCGGCGACTATGCTACAGCCATCAACAAGTTGGACGCGCTGCACAAGAAAAAACGAGACGATGCCAATGTGCTGAACCTGCTGGGCTACAGCTATCGTAAGCAGGGCAACTTCGACCAGGCACTGACTCATTACCAATCCGCGCTGAAGGTGCAACCCGGTCACCGGGGCGCTAACGAATACCTGGGCGAACTTTACCTCGAGACTGGCCAACTACAAAAAGCCGAGGAGCGGCTCGCAGTGCTCGACAAGGAATGCTTTTTTAGCTGCAAGGAATTCAGCGACCTCAAAGAGGCTATCAACGAATACAAGCAGAAGCACGGATTGAATTAAATACCGGCTACAAGTCGAGGTAGCGCTATTGGCGCTGTAGTTGGCTGAACCGACCATGGCCAAATCTCACCCGTTGCCCAGTACCCTTGGTCATTACTCCGACGGCGCTTGGATTGTAAGCAAGCGCTGCCACAAAGGCTGGCCTTGGAACATTGCCGAGATTCGGCCAATCGCCCGCTTGTGGCTAATTATCGCCGTTCAGAGTCTGATTGATTCTGACCCTGTCTGAGAGGGTAAGTCCAAGTAACCACACCTAACGCAACTTCGCCTGGAGATCCGTTACTTTGCCGTTTTCGAATGTGAACCACTTCGTCCAGTCGGAGCGGGACCCGCCGACACTGACCGTACAGTCGACGTGTAACACACCATTGCCGTCTTGGACGCCGTTTTCGAGCACATCCATAGACACGGTGTCTTCGTTATAATGGCTTTTCAGGTGCCGCATCGCCTCCTGCTTGAGATCCTCTTCGGTGGTGTTATTGGTCATCGCTCGCCTCACTTTGTTCGCGCAACTCTGCCTGCACCTGATCCCAACTGGTGTGTCTGACATCGCGCCCCTTCACCAGATAGACCACATACTCACAGATATTCTTGGCGCGGTCCGCGATCCGCTCTAACGAGCGCGCCGACCACATAATCTCCAGGGTACGAGGTATGTGACGCGGGTCTTCCATCATGAAGGTGATCAACTGCCGCATAATACTCTCGTACTCCCGATCGACTTCGCGGTCATACGCCCGCGTACCCACCGCGGCTTCCACATCGGTTCGCGCGAAGGCATCCAGTGCGTTATGTACCATCTCCTTCACCAAGTCACCCAAATGCCGTAACTCACGATGCTGATCTTTGGGTCGTTCACGTTGCGCCAATTGAATCGCCATACGGCCGACGCGTTCCGCCTCGTCACCCATACGTTCCAAGTCGGTAATGGTCTTGATCACCGCGACCAAGAATCTCAGATCGGTGGCCGCCGGCTGCCGTCTCGCCAGGATCCAGGCACATTCCTCATCGATCTCTACCTCCAGCGCGTTGACCTTGTAGTCGTCGGTAACCACTGCCTCGCCGATCGCGCTATCGCCCTCCAGTATGCCGGTGATGGCATCTGCAAGCTGTTTCTCCACCAACCCCCCCATGGTGAGGACTTTGTTGCGAACATCCTCCAACTCAGCGTTGTATCGCTGGGAAGTGTGATGGCTGATATCGATGGTTTCCACGGTCGTCTACTCGAAATACAACGCAAGATTGATCTAGATCACGGGATACTGCCAGGGTTTTGTGACAATTCTATTACGTAGTGAGCCTGTCTTGTTACCGCTTCAACTGAAATGCGACGATCAACGTACTGAATTAATGCGTATTACTCAACAATGATACCCGTTTGTCATATTTTCGTCACATGTGAATCGTATAACAAAGCTTCCGTGCGCATGAATGGATACCGCGTCACATTAGTTTAACAACCGTGATGTATAACGCTCACCACGTACTCAATAAACCGTCAGATTCATCATCAAGTGGAGATTCTTCCGTGATCAGATTGAAATACACCATGCTTTTCATTCTGTCCGTGGCCGTCACCGCCACCGTGTCCGCCGCCTCCGGGCGTAATTACATCAGTATCGTCGGTTCATCGACGGTGTATCCCTTCGCCACCGTCGTTGCCGAGCGTTTCGGCAGGTCATCCGGTATGAAAACGCCCAAGGTGGAGGCCACCGGCTCCGGCGGCGGTATGAAGCTGTTTTGCGCCGGGGTGGGCGTGGAGCACCCGGATATCACCAATTCCTCGCGGCGTATGAAAGCGTCCGAGATGGCGAACTCAAAACAATCCCCACAAGCGAGCATGTCGCGCAAGGATATCTATCTGGCGCTGGCCAAGGAGATTCCGGACCCGAACGGTGCGGAGAAACTGATACCGAATCCACACAAGACCTGGAAAGACGTCCATCCCAGCCTGCCGGCGAACAAGATTGAGGTGCTCGGACCGCCACCCACCTCCGGCACGCGAGATGCATTCGTTGAACTGGCGATGGAAGGCGGTTGTAAACAATTTGACTGGATCGAGGCGCTGAAAAAACAAGACAAGAAAAGATACAAATCTATCTGCCACACCATCCGCGAAGACGGCGCGTTCATCGAGGCCGGGGAAAACGACAACCTCATCGTGCAGAAATTGGAGGCCAACCCCAAGGCATTCGGCGTGTTTGGGTTCAGCTTTTTGGATCAGAATGCCGACAAGACTCAGGGTTCGCTCGTCGACAACCAGGAACCGACCTTTGAGAACATCGCCGACGGCAGTTATCCGGTGTCACGCCCACTGTACTTCTACGTCAAGAAGGCCCACGTTGGCGTGATCCCGGGGGTCAAGGACTTTCTCGCCGAGTTCACCAGCGACAAGGCGTGGGGAGACGAAGGCTATCTGTCCGACAAGGGTTTGATCCCCATGCCTGAGCAAGAGCGTCAGAAATTCAATTCGGACGTGCGCGCCTTGAACGTCTTGAGTTCCCTGTAGCAATCCGATGATAATCCGCGGCCACGGGCGGCTACGGGTTTCTTTTTTCATATTTATTTCTCGATCGTGTCGACGCCCCTGCTTCTTGCTGTACTCCTGTTGCTCACGGCCGCGGCCTTTGAGTTCGGACGCCGTCGAGCGCTGCACCTAGCCGGACCCGAATTCAGGACGCTTCATTCCCTACCCCGTTATTACGGTTCGTTCACGGCGCTTTGGTGTGCGCTACCTGCATTAGTTTTGTTGGGCACTTGGTTGGCGTTTGAAGACGAGATAATCACCAGCCTGGTAGTCGCTGATCTCCCTGCGACCTACCAATCGCTGTCGGAGCCAGAACTCAACCTGATCATCAACGATCTGCGCAATCAGCTGTCGGGGAATGTGGTGTCTCAAGAATTGAGTCCCGACATGCAGGCCGCCGCCGAGCATTACGGCAGTCTCAGGGCCACCAGCAAGGCCGCGATGGCGGTGATATTCCTGTCGGTCGCCATGCTCGGGATGGGACTGGCGTGGCGCAAGATTGCACCCAATTTCTGGGCGCGCAATCGTGTCGAAGCGATCATCAAGGTGCTGCTGATCATCTGTTCGACTCTCGCAATCTTCACCACCATCGGCATTGTTTTATCAGTGCTATTCGAATCCATTCGCTTCTTTCAAGCGGTGCCGGTATTCGATTTCCTGTTCGGGCTCGAATGGAGCCCGCAGACCGCTATCCGTGAAGACCAAGTGGGGTCCTCCGGGGCCTTCGGGGCAGTGCCGCTATTTGCCGGAACGCTGTTGATCTCCTTTATCGCTATGTTGGTCGCGGCGCCGATCGGATTAACGTCGGCGATCTACCTTTCCGAATACTCGCACCCACGTTTTCGCGCAACCGCGAAACCGCTGTTGGAAATCTTGGCCGGCATCCCGACCGTCGTCTATGGTTTTTTCGCTGCGTTGACGGTGGCGCCGCTGCTCAGGAACGTGGGCACCTATTTCGGGCTCGACGTGTCCTCCGAGAGTGCCCTCGCCGCCGGATTAGTAATGGGGATCATGATCATTCCCTTCGTCTCGTCGATCTCCGATGACGTCATCAATGCCGTCCCCCAATCGCTGCGTGACGGCTCCCTCGCGTTGGGATCAACACAGTCCGAAATGATCCGCAAGGTGGTGCTGCCGGCGGCATTGCCAGGCATCGTCGGCGGCCTGCTGCTTGCGATCTCCCGAGCGATTGGCGAGACCATGATCGTGGTCATGGCCGCCGGCCTCGCTGCGAAGTTGACCGTGAATCCACTCGAAGCGGTGACCACGGTCACCGTACAAATCGTGACCCTTCTGGTCGGCGACCAGGAATTCGACAGCCCCAAGACCCTCGCCGCTTTTGCGTTGGGACTCATGTTGTTTCTAGTGACCCTGGCACTCAATGTGATCGCGTTGTATGTGGTGCGTAAGTACCGTGAGCAGTACGAATGACGATGACAACCGCAGACAAGATTCAGGCCGGTCTCAAGAAGCGCTACGCCGCCGAGCGCCGGTTCCGCAGCTACGGACTGGTTTCCGTCACCATCGGCCTCGCCGCGTTGTTGTTTTTGTTTATGAGCATCATCGGCAAGGGGTACACCGCGTTCCAACAGACCTACCTCAAGCTCGACGTGCAGTTCGATGAGGCGATTATCGATCCGCAAGCGACCCGCGACCCGCAGACCCTTGCCCGTGCGGATTATGGAAAGCTGATCAAAAAAACAATGCGTGAACGGTTTCCCGACGTCAAGAATCGCCGCGACAAGCGCAAGCTATACAAATTGGCCAGCCCGGGCGCGGTGTTTATTATCCAAGACATGGTGCGTAAGGATCCGGAGCTCATCGGCACCACCCAAACAATCTGGGTCCCGGCCGATGACGATGTCGATATGTTCATCAAAGGCTACATCAACCGCGACGATCCGGAATCGGCTCGGCGCCTGAAGGACAAGGAAATTGCCTGGATCGATGCTCTCGCTGCCACCGGCAGCTTGGAGAAACGGTTCAACAAGACATTTTTTACTGCCGGGGATTCCCGCGAGCCGGAGTTGGCCGGTATCTGGGGGGCAGTAGTCGGTTCGTTCTATACCCTGCTGGTAACCCTGGTGTTGTCGTTTCCCATCGGTGTCGCCACCGCCGTGTATCTCCAGGAGTTTGCGCCCAGGAACCGATGGACTGATTTGATCGAAGTTAACATCAATAACCTGGCGGCGGTCCCCTCCATTGTGTTTGGACTACTGGGGCTGTCGGTGTTCTTAAACTTTATGGCCCTGCCCCGCTCGGCGCCGTTGGTGGGCGGATTGGTGCTGAGCCTGATGACCCTGCCGACGGTGATCATCGCCAGTCGCGCGTCGCTGCAATCGGTGCCGCCATCGATCCGCGAAGGCGCATTGGGCATGGGCGCGTCGCAAATGCAAATGATCGCGCACCACGTGTTGCCGCTGGCGATGCCGGGAATGTTGACCGGCACCATCATTGGCATGGCCAGGGCCTTGGGTGAGTCCGCACCCTTGCTCATGATTGGCATGGTCGCCTTTATCGTGAATATCCCGGAAGGACCGTTGGATCCATCGACAGTGCTGCCGGTACAAATTTACTTATGGGCGGACACCCCGGAACGAGCGTTTGTCGAGCGTACCTCGGCGGCGACCCTGGTTCTGCTTGCGTTCTTGGTGGCGATGAACGGTGCGGCAGTGTGGTTGCGCAAACGATTCGAGCAGCGCTGGTAGCAACTGAGATTAGTGGGGTAATATCCGTGCTCAATCAAAAACATGCAGTACTCTTGGAAAGCCCGGCCAAAACAAACGACGTCCCGCCTCCATCACCCGTCCAGATCCAGGAACCCGATACCAAAACCGTCGGGCGCGTGACCGTGGACAAGCCGATCATGACCACACGGAACGTCGATGTCTATTACGGTGATAAGCAGGCCATCATCGACGTCAGTATCGACGTTGCCTATAACGAGGTATTATCAATGATCGGTCCGTCGGGGTGCGGTAAGTCAACGTTTTTGCGCTGCCTGAACCGAATGAACGACACCATCGAGTCGGCGCGTGTCACCGGTAAGATCGAACTGGAAGGCCATGATATCTACGACAAGAAGACCGATGTCGTAACCCTGCGCGCCCGCGTCGGGATGGTGTTCCAGAAACCCAATCCGTTTCCTAAATCGGTGTATGAAAATGTTGCCTATGGCCCGCGCATTCATGGCCTGGCGCGCAATCAATCGGAGTTGGACGAAATCGTGCAAACCAGCCTGCGACGCGCGGGCCTGTGGGACGAGGTCAAGGACCGGCTCGGTCAACCGGGCACGGGCCTGTCCGGCGGCCAACAGCAACGGCTGTGTATTGCCCGGTGCATCGCGGTGAACCCGGACGTAATCCTGATGGACGAACCCTGCTCGGCGCTCGATCCCATCGCCACCGCAAGGATCGAAGAACTGATCGACGAATTACGGCAGAACTACTCCATCGTCATCGTCACTCACTCCATGCAGCAGGCTGCCCGCGTTTCCCAACGCACCGCTTATTTTCATCTCGGTGACTTGATTGAGGTCGGCGAGACCGCAACCATCTTCACCAATCCCCAGGACAAGCTAACGGAAGACTATCTGACCGGCAGGTTCGGTTAAACCCGTAGATTGCGTTTCGTGCTTTGAACGTTTTTGCGCCTCGTTATGCCGACGACTTCATCTCGCCCTTGTCGACAACTCGTTGCGGCGGAAACACACATGCGAACGTCGATCCTTTTCCGCGCTCACTGTCGATCGCTAACGATCCCTCGTGCCGCTGCAACACGTGCTTGACGATTGCCAATCCCAAACCGGTGCCGCCGAGCTCTCGGGAGCGGGCGGTATCCACACGATAGAAGCGCTCGGTCAATCGCGAGAGGTGTTCGTGCTCAATCCCGGGCCCGGTGTCGCACACTGAGAACTTGGCGTGGTTATCTTGGCGAAGATGCCAAGTGAGCAAGATCTGCCCACGTTCCGGAGTATATTGAACGGCATTGAAGACCAGATTCGACAGCGCGCTGAAGAGCTGATTGAAGTTGCCTGCAAGGTACAACGATTCGTCAACGTCGAGTTGGATGTCGTGCCGGCTGTTACTGAGTTCGACGGCCTCGGCGTGAACCGAACGAATCAAGGAAGGCATATCGACAGGTGCTGGTTTTTCGGTAGGGCTGGTTTCCAGGTTGGACAACTGCAGTAGATCCTCGACTACTCGGCACATGCGGTCGGTCTGCTGGTCTACCTGGGACAGGGCCTTTTTCCATTTCAATCCGAACTCACCGGTATCGTCCATCATCGATTCCACGTAGCCCTTGATCACCGTCAATGGTGATTTCATTTCGTGGGACACGTTGGCTATGAAATCACGGCGAATCTCCTCGAGCTTGTGCACACGGGAAACGTCTTCGACCAGCAGCAGTTTCTGATTCACGTCGCCATAAGGAACGACCCGAATTGACATTCGCACGCTGTAATTAACGGGTGACGGAATTTCGAGTGCTTCCGAGAAATTCCCATCCTGTATGTAATCCACAAACTGTGGATCGCGAACCAGGTTGGTAATCGGACTGCCCAAATCCTGCGGATCTTTGAGTCCAAGTAAAGACGTGGCCGCCTCATTGATTAATTCAATTTCGTCGTTGGGTCCAAGTGTCACTGCGCCCTCGGGTAATGCCATTGTGGTCTGTTGGTGGCGCTCCAATCCCCGATGCAGGTCGTCCATGTCTTGCTGATGATGCCGCTTCATGCCGCGCAACCGGTCGTATACGCGTCCCCAAATGCCCATGCTCTCAGGTATCTCGGCAGTCTGGTACTCGGTTAACCATCTATCGAGTCGCGCAAGACTACGTAGATGCCAGGCCAGGTATATAATCACACCGATTAAGGCCGCTAGCGTGTAGTTGTTGATGCCCGCCCCAAGCAAAAGGGTTACAACGGCACCGATCAGAATGCGCCAAGCTTCAATTTTCCAGGATTCACTCATGCCGCAAGGTTCTGAGAGAACCGGTAACCGGCGCCGTGCACGGTCTGGATATGTCCGTCATAGCCATATGGCATCAGTGCTTTACGCAAACGGCGGATGTGCACGTCTACCGTCCGCTCTTCGATGTAGACGTTTCTGCCCCATACACGGTCCAGCAGTTGGGAACGCTCGAACACCCGGTCCGGGTGGGTCATGAAGAAGTTCAGCAACCGAAACTCGGTGGGTCCCAGCTTGATCTCATGGCTCCCCACCGAAACCCTTTGGCTGGCGGGGTCGAGGGAAAGGTGATCGGCGGTTATCGTCTGCTTTCCACCATGGACATGAGCACGGCGCAACACCGCCTTGATGCGGGCAATCAGTTCACGGGTAGAAAACGGCTTGCTGACGTAATCATCGATGCCGGCATCAAAGCCCCGTATCTTATCGTGTTCCTCGCCCTTGGCGGTCAACATAATAATCGGGATGTCAGCGGTGGTATCGTCCCGTTTGAGCTGCCGCGCAAACTCTATCCCGCTTTGCCCCGGGAGCATCCAGTCAAGCAGAATTAGATCCGGCAATCGGTCACCGATGCGATGCAGGGCATCGCTGGTTTCGGCGCATTCAATGACCGCAAAATTGGCGGCGGCGACAGACGATGCCACCATTTCGCGAATTGCAGTGTCATCCTCCACGATCAGTATCGTCTGCCGCATAGTCTTCTCGCACGTCCCAGGCCGTAGTACCACCGTAACATTGGAACGCAATTTTATTACAATCTCGTGACAGACACGCGGGGGTGACGCCAATAATGCACCAAGTTCAATACCTTATGTAACGATACTTAGCTCGCGAAACGGCCGCATTCGCGTAACACGGCGGTGGCGAATTGTCCGCGCTGCAGGCTGAACTCCAGCATCCATGTGCCCGGATCGGTAGCCCACCAACGCAGGTCACCCACGCGCAACCGCAACGATCGGCGTTCATGGCGCATGCCGGCATCCGCCAGGCCTTCGTCCCAACCAGGGAAACGCGCCATTACTGCGGCCTCCAGTTGCTGCACGCCCTGATCGACAGCAGTCTCGCCAGCACCCGCCAACGGCCCGGTAGGATGCACATCGCCGCGCTCCAGCCGCTGTTGCAACACCGCGTCCACGTCTCTCACGGAAAAGACGCTGCGCGTACCATCCAGCATCGCCATGTCGCCCGCCTGTAATCGATCCCAGGTCCCGGCGTTGACTCGCTGCGACAACACGTGATTGAAGATCCACGAACGCGCCGCGGACAGATACAGCCCACGCTTGACCCGGTTGCGTTCGCGCCGTCCGGCAAATAGTCGTTCCGCGCGGCGCAGATTATTGCCGTCGTATCCGAACCGTTGCTCACCGAAATAGTTCGGCGCACCGCGTCGCTGTATGTCCGCGAGCCGCTCCTGCAACAGTGTATCCGGTCCTTCCACGTTCCGGATCACCACACGAAAGCGGTTGGCGCGATGGGTACCCCGCCGAAGTTTGCGGTGATGCCGAACGGACTGAACAATCCGCAGGGACCTGGAGTTGAGCGTATTCCAGTCGGGTTCTCGCGACCCACTCATGAGCACGCTGAACCACTGCGTCGCCACTGCGTTGCGGTCTTTTAATCCGGAGTAGCCGACGTTACGCTGTGGCACACTCGCGTACCGGGCAACCGCGCGCGCCACCTGATGGGTCGTGATGCCGCATTTTTGAATCTGCAACCATCTGTGTTCACCCCCCCCGTTCGGTACAAAACCGAGCACCTCGTCGACGACAAAGTGCTCGGGAACCTGGCGCAGCCGCCCGGTGATGGGCAGGGGTTCATAGGCCAAGGCAAACGAATTCATCACCCCGGGGCCCGCCATGCTCGCCCTGTCATTGTAATCAAAGATCGTCTTGTTGCCGGCCGTCACCCGATTAAGCCCATTTGCACGTTTGTGAAATAATACGCCCATGGACGCCTCAGAGTCGAAACCAGGCCGGAGCAATCTATTGTTCATTGTGACCGCGGTGTTGTTGTCGCTGGCCGCGGGGGCGTGGTTGGGCAACCAAGTGCTCAACCGCAAGCCGTCACTCGACGAGATCTCCGCTACGGTCCTCAATCCGCCCAAGGCCGTATCGGATTTCCGTTTAACCAGCCATCGCGACGAGCCGTTTACCTTGGACTCACTCAAAGGGAAGTGGTCGTTCTTGTTTTTTGGTTACACCCATTGCCCGGACGTTTGTCCCACCACCCTGCACACCCTGGCGCAGATGGATCGCATATTGGCCGATGATCCCGACGCGCATGCAAACGTGCAGGTGGTCTTCGTGTCCGTCGATCCGCGGCGTGACACAGTCCAGCAACTGCGTAAATACGTGCCCTACTTCAACAAGGCCTTTGTCGGCGTCACCGGCACAGAAGACGAGATCAACCGGGTGACCAAGCAATTGGGGGTGTTGCACATGCGTGTCGAACAAAAACAGGGCCAAGATTATCTAGTCGACCACAGTGCTTCGGTCATGCTGTTCAGTCCAAACGGTGCGCTACGGGCACTGTTCGGCGCCCCCCACGAGGCGCAACGCTTGGTCGCCGACTTCAAAAACATAAAAGAACTGGAATGATGCGCAAACACAGGTCACTCGCGCTCGTATGTGTCGCGCTCGCGACGTGTGCCGCGCAGTCACAAACGGGCATGTTGCGCGTCACCGACGCTTGGATACGGGCGGCGCCGCCGGGCGCCATGGTGCTGGCAGGTTATATGACGGTGGAGAACTCTTCGCCCGAAGACATAAAATTAACCGCCGCCGAGAGTCCGCAATTCGGTATGATCGAGCTGCACCGCAGCGTGATTGAAGATGATGCCGCACGCATGCGCAAACAGCCGTACTTTCTGGTGCCCGCGAGAGGAAAACTGGTATTGGAGCCCAATGGACGACATCTCATGATGATGATGCCGAATGTCCCGTTGCAATCCGGCGACAACGTGACCGTGGTGCTCACACTCGACAATGGCGCTAGCCTTGAGGTCAATGCCCCGCTTCGTTCAGTCCGATAACCACCGAAGGTCAAAACATAATGCACAAATTGCCTTTGCTAGTTGAACCTGAAGACCTGAAGCCGCGGCTCAGGGAGCCAAGTTTGTTGATCGTCGATCTGTGCCAGGCCAACAACTATGCCGAGGCCCACATTCCCGGCGCAGTGCATCTCGAATACGCTAATCTGTTGCTTGGCGCCAAGCCGGCGCCAGGATTGCTGCCGGATGAGGCACGGCTATCGGCAACGCTGTCGGGCATCGGGCTGACACCGGACAAACACATTGTGGCCTATGATGTGGAGGGCGGTGGCCGGGCGTGCCGCTTCATCTGGACCCTGGATGCGCTCGGTCATCCCGCGTCTTCGTTATTGAATGGCGGCCTTTTCGCCTGGGCCAACGAAGGGCATCCGCTGTTGCAACAGCCGGCGGAGCCGGCACCGAGCAACTACCAGGCGGTAATCGGCGACCAGGTCGTCGCTACCCGAGACTACATTGAACAACACTTAAATGATGGTCAGGTCGCATTGCTGGATGCGCGGACTCCGGAAGAATACAACGGCACCAACGTGCGCGCGGCGCGTGGCGGCCACATTCCCGGCGCAGTCAATCTCAATTGGCTGGACACCGTCGATCGGACCCGCAACTATCGACTGCTTCCCGACGATGCCCTGCTTGCGATGCTCGCCAAACTTGGGCTACGCGATGATCAAGAGGTCATCACCTATTGCCAGACCCATCATCGCTCCGCGCACAGCTATGTCATGCTCAGGCATCTGGGATTCGACAAGGCCAAAGGTTATCCCGGCGCCTGGGCGGAGTGGGGCAACAATCCCGATACCCCCGTGGAAACGTGATTCCGGTCTGTTTGCGAATCCATTGACCGGCTTCACGTGCGGCGCGCGGTTACCGGTTAGTGAGGTAACGATGGTCGTCAAATGTCGCGACCCACGCCGGGCGATAGACGACAAAGATCGTCATCATGGCGCCGGTCAGAAACGCCTCGGGAAACACCAACAACATATAGTAGACCGTGTAGTTTTCCATCAACCGATGCCATGGATACGCACCGACCGCCCATAACAACACCGTACTTACCACGCCGACGCTGAGCATCGTCAACGCGGCGCCGAAAAACGCCGCCACAAAGACGTAAATGAAAAAATTCCCGGGTAAACGCCGCTCGCTATACCGCAACACGAACCAACTCACGAGCACCGGCAGACAAATCAGCAACAATCCATTCCATCCAAACGACGGCCAGCTGCAATTTCCGTAGATCGTGGTGCCCAACAACACCACGCCGACAGCCAGCACCGCGAACTGCCAACCGAACATCAGTGTCGCCAGAGTCACGCCCAACAAGTGAAGATCAAGACCTGGTGCGACACCCGCCTTCATCGCCCATATCAATAGCAATACCACGCAGGTCGCCAGCAAGACATGCGTGTCCTCGTTGTTCGACAGATGCCACCACGGCGCGTTGAATGCCGCCCACATCAGCGCCAGGAGAAACAATACATGGCCGAGTGTGGCCAGCCCCGGGGTAAGTAATTCAAAAGGTAGATTCACCGGATCCAGTCAAATCATAAATGCGCCCCTGGATGATAGCGCAAGGGCTACCCCGGGTGGGCGCAGGCCACCTATCGCGTTGATTGATATGTCTTTTTCAGGGTTCAGCGCACACCGCTGTCGCTAGTCTCGCCAGCAAGCACAACCGCGGCGGCTAGCCACACACAAAAGACGAAGTAAATCGCACTGTGTTTTCGACGCACTTGATCATGAGTGTTTTCGACAGCCCACTAACAATCATAGTCACCGAAAAGAGGACCTACTACATTTTGATACCTAATACCCGGCCCATATCACCTTATGCTTGGATTGTGGCTGCGCTCATGGTTGATTCGTTTTGGCCTCCCACCGGCTTGCCGCATAACGCATGTAACAGGG
>CAMYNX010000128.1:0-3286 GCA_947259875.1 uncultured Gammaproteobacteria bacterium
CGCGGTGGATTTCGAAACCAACCCCGTCTTTAACCTCGAGATCACCGCCACCGACGGCGCCTTGAACGACACCGCCCTGATCACCGTCAACCTCAACGACGTGACTGAAACGGCGTCGTCATTCGCCGTCGATACCACCGATGATTACACCAGTGCGGATGCGCGCTACGGCGATGCCTCTTCGATTTCGGCATTGCTGGGCGACATGGGTACCGACGGGCTGATCTCGCTGCGCGAGGCCATCGATGCCGCAAACAATACGCCCAATGGCACGATTCCGGATGAGATCCAATTCAACATCAGCACTGCCGACAGCGGATACGTTGACCCCGACGCAGTCCCTGGAAGCGGTGACGAGTATTGGTCGATCAGCGTCGATGCGAGTGGTTTGCCCTACCTGCTGGATCCGGTCATCCTTGATGCCACCACCCAACCCAGTTACTCAGGCAATCCTGTCATCGAGCTGGACGGGTCCGCGACCCCCGCCGCCAGCGGCATCAACGGCATCGCCCTGCGCGCCAACGACAGCATCGTCAAGGGTTTCGTCGTGCATAGCTTTGCCGACGAAGGCATCGAGATCGATGGCTCTACAGGCTTTGGCGACAACAACATCATCCAGAACAACTGGGTGGGCATCGATGCGCAAGGCAACCTGGCGGCTAATGCCGAATTCCAGATGATGGTCAGCGTCGATGCCAGCGGCAATCAGATCGGTGGTACCGGCGCCAATGCTGGAAACGTCATGGTCGGTGCGCCCAGCGGTTTCTCCGGGCTGGTCATTCAACATAACAGTGACAACAACATCGTTGAAGGCAACCTCATCGGAGTCCTTCCCGGCGGGATTACACCGGAAGCAAATGACGATCACGGCATCCTCATTCAGACCTCATCGGACGACAACCGCATCGGCGGAATAACACCCGGGGCCGGCAACGTCATTTCCGGCAACACCTGGGACGGCATCTTCATCGACGGCACCACGGACACCACGTATACAACAGTGGTAACCGGCACGCTGGTGCAAGGCAACTTCATCGGCACCGACATTTCCGGAACAGTGGCGGTGGGTAACGGGGACGACGGCATCAGCATCCAAAATGGAGCCACAGGAACGATTATTGGCGGCAACACGGCGGCCGAGCGCAACATCATTTCTGCCAACTCGGGGGCCGGTATCCTGATTCAGAATGCGGCCGCCGACAACCAGGTACTCGGCAATTATATTGGCACAGATGCCGGTGGTTCGGCGGATCTGGGTAACGGCACCGGCAGCGCGGACAGTGGCGTGCGCTTCTTCACCGCAGGCACCGGTAACCAGATTGGCGGTACGGGCGCCGGCGAGGGGAACGTCATCGCGTATAGCGGGCGATTCGGTGTTGAAGTCGACAATCTGTCGACCGGAGCTACCATTATCGGTAATTCCATTTTTTCTCCTTATGGCATCGGCATTGATCTAGATGGCGGCACCGAGGATGCGAATTTCGTTACCGCCAACGATGTTGGAGACGCCGATTCCGGGGCCAATGATCTATTGAACTTCCCGGTGTTCACCTCGGCATCCTACGCGGGCGGCAGCACTACCATCGATTTCGATTTGGACGCGCCCGCCGCCGACTATCGTGTCGAGTTCTTTGCCAATACCCTGGCTGATCCCAGCGGAAACGGCGAAGGTGAGTCTTTCGTGTTTGCGCAGAACATCACCCACACCGGCAGCGGCCTCGAGTCCTTCAGCGCCACGTTTGCGGTCCAATCCACGGCGATCATCTCCGCCACCGTGACCCAAGATCTCGGCGGCGGCAACTTCGGTAGTACGTCGGAGTTCAGTGCAGTGACCACCGCCACCGGCGGCCTGGTGGTCGACACCGCGAGCGATACGTCCGATGGGGACACATCGTCGATCTCTGCGCTGCTGGTCGACAAAGGCGCGGACGGATTGATCTCGCTGCGCGAAGCCATCGACGCCGCCAACAATACTCCCAATGGAGCCACACCGGACGCAATTGGCTTCAGCATTGGGAGTGGTTCGCAAACCATTGCAGTCGGCGCCGGCGGACTGCCTTCTATTGATGACCCAGTTACTCTTGATGCCACCACCCAACCCGGTTATAGCGGTACGCCGCTAATCCAACTCGATGGTTCCGCCGCTACCGGCGCGACCGCCGGGCTGGTGCTCCTCACCGACAACAGCACCATCCGCGGTTTCATCGTGCACAGCTTTCCCGACGAAGGTCTCGAAATCGATCTACAGACCAACCCCTCGGCAGACAACAATATCATTCAGAACAACTGGGTCGGCATCGACGCTTCGGGTGCCGCGGCTCCCAATGCAGACTACGGTCTGCTAATCACAGACGGGGCCACCAACAATCTCATCGGGGGCAACGGTCCAAATGACGGCAATATCTTTTCCGGCAACACGAATTCCGGAATCGCCATACGAAATCCCGGCACAAGCGATAATATAGTCATCGGCAATTTAGTTGGTGTGGCACCAGATGGGACTACACCCGTCCCCAATGGCGTGCACGGAATAGAGATTCATAGTTCGGCTGCTGATAACCAGATCGGCGGCACGACACTCGCTGAATCCAACCTCATAGCCAATAACAGCGGCGACGGTATCCGGCTGGAGGCCAGCGCCGGCAGCCAAAACACGATCCTTGGCAACCAGATATTCTCCAACATCGGACTGGGCATCGACCTCGGCGGCGACGGCGTCACCAACAACGATACCGACGATGTCGACAGCGGCCCCAACAGTCTGCAGAACTTCCCGGTTCTCACCCAGGCAGCCACCGACGGTGTCGGAACGATTACCGTTGACGGCTCGCTTGATGGAACCCCGACGACGACCTATCGCGTCGAATTTTTCGCCAACACCACGGAGGATACCGCGTCATCACCCGCTCACGGCGAAGCTGAGCGATACCTCGGATTCACCACCGTCATCACCGACGCGAGCGGCGATGCGGCATTCAGCGCGCCGGTCGCGGCAACCGTCGCGGTTGGCGCGTTTGTCACCGCCACCGCCACCGTCGATCTTGGTGCCGGCAACTATGGCGATAGCTCGGAGTTCGCAGATAATCTTGTCTCCACACTCGTCAATTCACCACCGGTCATCAACGATGCCATCGCGCCCAACCTCAATGAGCACAGCGCCATCGGCACCGGCGTGTACAACGTCAATGACGCCAACACCGGTTTGGATACCGACGTTGACAGTGATCCGATCAACTACTCGATCACCAACGGCAACACCGGCGGCGCCTTTGCCATCAACAGCACC
>CAMYNX010000128.1:3392-14080 GCA_947259875.1 uncultured Gammaproteobacteria bacterium
CACCGGCGGCGCCTTTGCCATCAACAGCACCACCGGCGCCATCACCGTCGCCAACAGCGCCGCGGTGGATTTCGAAACCAACCCCGTCTTTAACCTCGAAATCACCGCCACCGACGGCGCCTTGAACGACACCGCCCTGATCACCGTCAACCTCAATGACGTGAATGAGCCACCGCTGATCAACGACGCCAGCGCGCCCAACCTCGACGAGAACAGTGTCTTCGGCACCGGCGTCTACAATGTCAATGACGCCAACACCACTAATGACACCGACGTCGATGGCGACGCTATTAGCTATTCGATCACTAACGGCAACACCGGCGGCGTGTTCGCCATCAACGCCGCCAACGGCGCGATCACCGTGGCTACCCCGGCAGCGCTCGACTTTGAGACCAACCCGGTGTTCAACCTCGAAGTCACCGCCACCGACGGCACCTTGAATGACACCGCCATCATCACCGTCAACCTCAACGACGTGAATGAGGCGCCGACCGTGGTACTCACCAACACCACCAACGCGCTGTCAGAAGACGCCAACACCACGTCGAGCGTCAAGGTCGCCGACATCGTCGTCAGCGACGATGCCCTGGGCACCAACACCTTGGCCGTGACCGGCACCGACGCCGCCCTGTTCGAGATCGTCGGCGGCAACGAACTCCACCTCAAGGCCGGCACTACGCTCGACTTTGAGACCAACCCCGCGCTCGACATCAGTGTCGACGTGGAGGACCTAAGCATCGGCGTGTCGCCGGATGACACCGCGATGCTCGCGATCACCGTCACCGACGTCAACGAAGCCCCGACCGGCGGCAATACTCCTCCCGCCGACGGCGGACCCGGCCCGGATTCACCGCCCCCGGATCCACCCAATGGCGACCCCATTGTTCCGGACGTAGATCCGGAGAATAACAATGTGTTACCGGTTGTGGCGACAAATCCACCGATAGAAACTGATACGACCGCCTCGACGACCCCCATCGACGAGACGCCACTCCAGTTAGACACCGATGTCGATGGCGACTACGAAGATCAGGAAGAATATGCCCTGATCAAACCGATCGATACCAATACGCCTGCCGTAACGGCAAAACCACAGCTGGTCTCAATGAGTGCCCCCATTCCGATCACCGTGCCGCTACAACTCATCAAGCACGCGTTGCAAGAGGCTGTGGCAGAGCCCTTACCCAACGAGGGAATAAAAGTTATCTACGGGCACGAGGATATTGCGCTCGGATCCCTACCCATACCGACGTTTGAAGTTTCCAGCCAGCTCTCGAATCTGCTCGATACGGTGAAAGAACAGATGCACAACCAAGGATGGCTAGCCAATGACAATATCCTGCTCTCTACCGCCTTGGGCGCCACGGCGGTACTGTCCGCCGGCTACGTGAGTTGGATACTGAAGTCGGGCTCCCTCGCTGCGGCCCTGTTGTCAACGACACCGTTGTGGCGGCAATTCGATCCATTGCCGGTGTTTTTCAAAACCAAACCACCCTCTGAAGAAGACGAAGAAAGCAAAGTCTCGCCGCAGTCTGACGATAACAGAATAGACGATCTATTCGAGTCACGGGAGAAACATCAACAACAACAATCATGGACCTTAGAGCCCGCATGAAATTTAGAACTCTCATGAAATTAAGTCCGACGATTAGGATCAGTCTCGCGTTGGTGTTGCTTACCAACGGCATATTTCTGCTCGGTGATCTCGCCGGTTTGACCCCGGATGAGCGCAGCGGGCTGATAGAGGGGAGGCGGAAATTTTGTGAATATCTCGCCATCCATATCTCGTCGGTCGCTGGAGGGATCGGTGTGGATTCTGTCGAAAGCGCTTTGCACGCCATGGTGGAGCGCAATGCCGATGTGTTGTCGGTGGCGGTACGGGACACGGCAGGTGGGCTGCTGGCCGAGGCGGGTAATCACGCCGAGAACTGGGACGAGGGGCTGCCGAAGGACTTATCCACCGCGGACCGGGTCCAGGTTCCCATTTTCAACGGTGACACCCGCTGGGGAATCGTTGAAATAGCCTTCACACCGTTGAAGGGTTCGCTTGTCAACTCGTTAACCCAGTCATCGATCGGATTAATGCTGTTCGTGGCCGGATTCGGTTTCTTTATTTATTGGATATTCATCAAGAAAGCACTGCGAGAACTCGATCCTGGTTCTGCTATTCCGGAGCGGGTCCGATCCGCGTTCAATGCTTTGGCCGAAGGTCTGCTGCTGATGGACGAGAAGGAGCACATCATCCTCGCCAACGACTCCTTTGCCGAAAAGGTACAGCGACCTGCCGCGTCGCTGGTCGGTCTAAAGGCGTCCGGCCTGGGCTGGGATACCGACCGACTGGGGGGACAATCCGAATTCCCCTGGCAACGCAGCTTGCAGGAGCAAGAAACGCAGACGGGTATCCCGCTCGTATTCGAAGCGGATCAACACGGCAGCCGGATGTTCATGGTCAACACCGCGCCGATCTTTGATAGCAAGGACGTCACCCGTGGCGTGCTGGCCACCTTCAACGACATGACCGAATTGGAGAAGAAACACAGCGAGCTGAAAGAGACCTTGGGGCATTTACGCCGTTCGGAAGAAGATTTGCGCAATAAGACCCTGGAACTTGAATATCTCGCGACCCGGGATCCGCTCACTGGATGCCTGAACCGGCGGGCGTTTTTGGACAAGTATGAAACGGCAGTGAATAACGCGATCCAAATGAGCACGGACCTGGTGTGTATCATGGTGGATCTCGATCATTTCAAATCGATCAACGACCGATTCGGGCACATTACCGGCGACAAGGTGCTACAGATCGTTGCCGAGTTGTTGCGCTCTAATTCGAGGCCCGGCGATCTGGTGGGCCGATACGGGGGCGAGGAATTCTGTATCGTTTTACCGGAAACGAGCATCACGGGCGGTATCGAGATCGCGGAACAGCTACGTGGCACGATCGCAGAGGGATCGCGCACACGATTCACGTCCTCGATGCAGGTCACTGCAAGCTTTGGCGTTGCCGCCCTATCGACAGCGGACGTATCGGACGCACCCGACCTCGTCAATCGGGCTGACAAGGCGCTCTACGCGGCGAAGGAAGCCGGACGCAACCGCATAATCACATGGCAGCCCAACCTTACACAGGAAGATCCCGCTATCCACGCGGGATCCGAAACCAATTCAATGCCCGATCGCGATACCCTAGCGGACCACGGTACCCCTGCCGACTCCGTGAAAAGCTCGACGGGTGACAATGATTCTCGCTACTTTAAAGAACGCATCGCGGAGCTGGAAAGTGATCTCGGCGTCAGCAAGCAATTGTCCGAACGAGATCAGGGCATTGACAAACTAACGGGTTTACCGAACCGCCTCCTGTTCTCCGACAGAATCCATCAAGCCTTGGCGCGCACCTCGCGCCACGACGGCGTGGTGGCACTCATTTCCCTTGATATAGATGCCTTCAAGCGCGTGAATGACGCCCTGGGTCATGTCGTTGGTGATCAATTGCTAAAAACGATAGCGGATCGGTTGGTACAAATTCTGCGCTCCGGCGACACCGTGGCATTCTGTGGGGGCGATAGTGAAGACTCCAGCATTTCCAGGATCGGAAGCGATGAGTTTGGCATCCTGGTAACCGACTTAAACGATGTCGAGCTCGTTACCTGGATTGTGAAAAGGATATTCGAGAGCTTATCGCAAAGGATAGAAATTGACGGACACGAGATCTTTGTCACCTGCAGCGCCGGCGTCAGTGTGTATCTCCACGATGCTTTTAGCGCCGAGACCTTGCTGCAGAACGCAAGCGCTGCGCGCAACGATGCCAAACACCGATTCGGCCGCAACAATCTGCGCTTCTTTTCTCCTGATATCAATAAGTCCGCATACCGGCAACTTTGGTTGGAAACACAACTGCATAACGCGCTGGAAAACGGTGAACTGGTGATACATTATCAACCGCAAGTCGACCTCAAGTCGATGCAGATACGCGGGGTGGAGGCGTTATTGCGCTGGCAGCATCCGAAGCTCGGCTCGATTCCCCCCGGTGAATTCATTCCCATTGCCGAGAGCACTGGCCTGATTAGTGAGATTGGAGAATGGGTACTCCACTCGGCATGTCAGCAGGGACGAGAATGGCGGGATCGCGGTTTCTCCGACCTCATCATCGGTGTAAACCTGTCTGGCGTACAAATTCGAGATAAAACTCTCGCTGACAAGGTGCTGGCGATACTCAAGAAAACCGGCCTTCCCGGCACCCAGCTCGAGCTTGAAATCACGGAAACAACGGTTATGGAGGATATGGATCTGGCGGTGAGTAACATGAACCGGTTGCGTGACGCGGGCATCCGATTCGCGGTCGATGACTTCGGTACCGGTTACTCATCATTGAGTTGTCTCAAAGACCTGAACGTCGATACGCTCAAACTCGATCGTGCTTTTCTCACCGATTCGCTGCCGAATCAACAGGGACAGCTGATCGTTTCCGCTATCGTATCCTTGTCCCAAACTCTGGGGCTGCGCGTTGTCGCAGAGGGCGTCGAAACTGAAACGCAAAGGGCGTTTCTGCGTGATGTCAATTGTACTCAGTTCCAAGGATTCGTGTTCAGCAAACCGTTACCCACGGAACAAATTTCTGAACTATTGGATACTCATCATGTGACTGTCGCCGACTCCGCTGCGTGATCGGCACAGGCCGTTCACATCATCATCGTCACAGCCGTCGAATCGATCAGTCGCATTGTGCAGTCTATCATCGAGTTGCGTCCACGGTTCTGTCTTCGGCTCCGTTCTTTTAACTTTCTTCTCGTACGCCTAACGCTTTTTCGCATTCTTCTGTGTCCTCAGCTGGCCTGACACCATCCATCACATACTGGAGCGGAACCAGTACGACCGTGTACGCCATCCGGATCGCTGTGCCGAGCAAATCATGAGGTCGCAGGCCCACTACGAAGTCTGAAAAACCACCTTTCACCACGATAGGCGTGGACAAGCTAAAGAATTTGGGCCGTTTGCTGCGTGGCGTCAGGCGTAGCTTGATGCGTTCGCTTCGAAAATTGATCTCGCCCTTTGCGTTCACTTGGGTGCGGGTTGTATCCATGAACAGCGGCTTGGGCTTCATGATGCCATCCTCCATATCAAAGCGGCCAACGAGACAGTTAACTTTCGATTGCGTCTGCGTAGTCAACATTGGCAGCACGGCAAAAAACAGGTTCGCCGTCCACAGATCAAAAATACCGCTGCGCAAGGTCTCCGGCCAAATCACAAAATCGAAATGTCCGTTGGCGTTGTCATCGAGCAGACTCAGCGACTGACCTTGCGACGCCAAATCCACATCAATGGCGAACGTACCCGCCATGTCGGTATCAGGCTTGATAAGGCGGGCAAATACGCCATAGTCAAAGTTTTCTATCTTCGATCGTAACGTCGCAGCATAATCTCGCTCGTTCGCTTGCAAGCTTAATTGCAGCGCGACTTCACCGCCTGGCACATCTATATTTTTAGACAATGATAACTTTCCATTGTGCAATTCAATATTCATCTCCCCGGAACCCAACTGGTCTTGGCCCGATAGCACCTCACCGACGCGAAAATCCGCTGTACCGTTAAAACTGTGCATGACCGCCCGGCTTAGTAACGACTGCGCGGATTCTGTTTTCGTTTGCGTGCCGTTGACCTGTTGTCGTACTGGTCCTTCTTGACTCTTGCTTTCGACGATCTTTGGGAGGGATTTTTCCGGAGGCGATAAATCGCGGAAATTGAGATCCGGAGTTTCGACCGCGCCCATACCCTTGTCCGTGACCGGCACCGGTGACCAATCGTCCAGTTGAAAATCATCCAACTGAAAGGTATCGGCTTCGAGCAACCAGCTCAATTGTGGTTTGCCCTCCGCAGTGGATACCTTGGAATCCCCCTTCGCAATCGTACTGCCCACCCGAACTTCTACGTTCGACAGGCTGTACTCCGTGTCGCCGATATATAATTGTCCATCAATGGAATACGGTCCAAACGGCGGTAGCGACACATGCAGGAGCCGGTCCAATGTATTGATCCGATCACCGCGCAAGGAAGCATGCATATCCAAACCACGCAATCCGGTCAACCGCGGCAACAGCCCCTGCATGGTCAGCTCGGCACCTGCTGCGATCGCTTTGATCTTGGTATCGAGAAATTCCTTACCGTCGGTTCTTTTCGGGAGGCGTATTGTTTCCAGTGTGAAATCCATAGGCACCTCGCCGATGCGCGCGTCGAGCTTGACCACGGTCTGTCTGGTTCTGGTGGTTGCCTCAGCCGTGCCACGCACGATCTCGATTTGGGCACTGCCCGCCTTGTTGGGGTCGGTAAGGAACCAGCGCCCGGAATGCACCTCGACATTTATCTCGGTATCGTTAAATAGTTCGCTCGTACTGCTGCCGCGGGAAACCACTTTCGCGGTGAATCGCTCGGCATGTGCATCGATCTCGGTGGCAAGTTGCAGATCGCGCAGAAAGTCCCCGACATTGACATCCAAGGCTTCGAGGTTGAGCGTGATCTTGGGGATAGTCCCGCGTAGGTCCATGGCAAGGTTGCCGGTGAAACGGGTCTCAGCCAGTGTGCCCCGAAACGGCGCATCCGACACGAGACCGTTGCGTATCCGCGTCGAAAACGCGATATCAGTGACATCAGACGGCTTGAGGACGACCCGTCCCCCCTTGATATCGATATCCATATCTTTCAGGTTCAAACCCTTCGGCAGGATCGGCATATCCATGTCGACACCGCCGCTGGCCGGTTTTTTCTCGACTGGTTGCTTGCCAGCGAAGATGTGTTCCAACTCAACCGGATCAATCACATCAAACGCCAGCGATGCTTTTAGCAGTGGCTGGCTTTTGAGGCGTGAACGTCCGATCGCACCTTCGATCGAACTTCGACCGAGTCGCGCGTGCAAACTGTGTAGTCGCCAGGCGTCTCCATCGTTTTGAACGTTCAGCTCACCTGACAGTGAATACGGCGTCTTGGCATCAGGCGACATCCCCAACCAGGGCGCCAGTTCGCCAAACCGCTCGCCCGATAACTGGACCTGGAGCGTTGTATCGTCCGTGCTCTTGTCGCCGGCAACCTGACCACTCATGATCAACTCTGCACCGGCACCGGTCGCACGCACATCAAACGGCAGTTTACTGTCTTCTAGAAGCGTCGGAAGATCGCCCAATTCGAGATCAGCGGAAAAGGGTTCACCAAGCAAGCGCCCGTTGATAGACAATTGCGCGCGCTGCCGGGACGATCCTTGAAACGTCATATTGTCGAGTTCGATACTGATCGGCGTTTCACCCGGTCTGTTGCCGTAGGTGATTGCGGTGTCCCGAATCTTCACATTCACGCCCAGGTTTTCCCTAAAAGACCGTGTGTCGTTACCGTGACTGGACGCTTCTATAGCGAGCGTTCCGACCTTTCCGGCGACACCCGTTAGATCGGGATAGCGCTCGACGAGATCAGCAACGTCTACTTGCTGCGTGTGCAACGCCGCCGTTGCCGTGTATTCACCGTTCTTCCGTTCGACGCCGATATCTCCCCGCATAACTACCTCGTCAACTTTGAATTGCAGCGGCGCCGTCAACGAGTTCCCGCGCAGCTTCAGCATAAGCGATGCGTCCTCGAGCTCGACCGGCAGATTCAGGAATTTATTGACCTGCAGCCGCAGATCAACCTCTGGGACAACGGTCATGGTCGCGCCCGCTTCCGGGGCTGGCCTTTTCTGCGCCGGTGGTTCCTTGGCCGCCAACCATGGGCCCAGGTCCAGGGTCGTGGCAAGCAACGCGCCTGCTATCCGCGTCCGTTCGCCTGCCCGCTCCCATCGCAGATCGCCGGAAAACGCCGTGCTTCCAAGATGGCCATCGATACCGGATATCATGAACCTGTTCGGGATTCCGCTGAGCTCACCTTCGAGCCGATACTCGCCAATGACGGGTAACGACGCATCCACAATCGCAGCAAGATCGGCAACGCGTGCCCCTTCCAGCTGAAAGCGTGCGTCGACTTTTTGCAGCGCGAACGGTCCGGTCACCGCACCGTCCACTTGGAGTTGATTATTGTTCAGCCCCAATGTCGCCGTTACCGGTACCGGGCCGCGGGCCGCGAACCATTCATTTAGGGAACCTGCTGTCGCATCGAGCGAGAATGGAAAACCCTGAGCCGTACCCGCCATCTTGACCTGGATCAGGTCATCGGCCGGCAATTGCGCATCTAATCGTTCGATGCGCAGTTCAACCGTCTTTTGCTGTGGTTCATCCTTGAATTGCAGGACCAGATCGCGTAGCGACAGGTCGTTGAAGGCAACCAGTTTCCACCCACCCTCTCCGTTCTGTTGCTCACCGGCCGGAGACGTCCCGTTCTTCTGACCGTCAGCAGCGATCTCCAAAGCAAGACGCACGCCGCTTGCGTTGATTTCATTGATCGCGATCTGCCTGCGCAGCAACGGCGTCAAAGCGATACTGGCGCTGATCTTATCAATCCAGGCGAATTCGGGGCTCGACCGGTTCGACGGGTTACCGATACGGACCTGCGCCGCCTCGAGTGACGGTGGGATCGAAAGTGTGACGGCGAGTGGACCTTGTAGTTCCACCGAACGGCCCAGTGCCTGATTGGCGATTGCCTCGATCCGCGGCCGCATACCGCTGAGATCGATGCGTGGGGCGATGATGACCACGAGTGCAACCCCCAGCGCCAGGATGGTTGTGACGCCTACGACAGCCAACCCGAGCCAGCGCAGCAATGCCTTCAGAAACACAATTATTCTCGCTTATCCGGGTCCGCGCCTGTGCGTTAACAACAGGTGCGGCCCAAGGAAGATATGCCCGATTATCTTTTGTCGGATGTTTCGATTTCCTCGTCCATTATGAATAAATCTCCGCAATACGAATTGATCTATATCAAAACGGTTCCGCGGATATTTGCGAAAATAGACTTAAAGGGAGGATGTTGGTGGTCGAAGTTGCGAACGAGCCGTTTGATAATACGCGACCGTGCGCCTCCGGATATGCGGCCAAGAAACGAAGCGCAGATCGCTCTTTGGTACGACGGCCTCACCTTCATCCAAGAGATGAGGCTCACCTTGGCTCAACTGGCGCTACGGATGTTCATGATCTCGACGTATACCAGATCGGTGAGGTATAAGCGCGCTCCTGAGTTTTCATCGGTACATTATCCGGCAGGTCAATGCGGAAGCGAAACGCATCGTAGGCCGTCCAGCGCGGCGTTGGGATCTCGATCACCCGGGCATAGTAGAAGGCCTTCTTTGAGGCATCAAAATCCGGATCGGTCCACACCGTCTCCAGCTCCGACGCTCCGATGGTATTGGTCCAGGTAGCCCTTTTGACATCCACGGTATCTCCGACTGGCGGCAGCTTGCCGTCTGCGCCGGGTTGGCGATCACCGGCCCACGCGACGTTGTAGACCTTTTCCTGGGTCTTTCCATCGGCATCGAGCCACCCCTTGACGATCTGAATTCGATCAAGGTTCCCGCCGATCGGATCGCGCAGCGCATAGACCATGAAGGTCGGCGCACCGTCGCCTGTGCGTGCCGGCAGGTCGCCGCCCATCGGCACGCCCTTGGTGTAACCGACGAAGGCGGGGCTGCGGCTGCGCATATCTTCGGAAGTGAAGTTCCAACCGCCGAAGAAGCGCACCGCCATGCGGCTGCCGGTAGTACCATACACTTCCTTGCGTTCCATCGCGTCGAAGATCGCCTCGCGGGTGTTTTCCATTGCCCACACTGCGGCCAGGCCGGAGGCGACCTGTTCCCAGCCAAGAATCTTGTTTTCCCCGAACTGCCCCACTACATGCATCGGCCGCTCGGGGTTCGGCTCAGTGCCCGAATGCTTACCGAAAAAGTTGTCCTCTTGTGCGGTCGCGAGCGAGGTATGGCTGTCGGTGGAACCGACCATGCCGAACTTGTAGGGATTGGTCCCGAGCTTGGCTTCTAGCGCCAGACCGCGTTTCAGGGCCTCGCGTGCGTACTCACCGGCGAGCATGTCATTGGTCTTGTCCTGGGACAGGTTCAGATTGCCCTTATCCCAGGTTTCGTAGTCCGCGAACTCGTCGTTAGGCGACAAGAAGGGGTGGGTCTCGCCGTCTCCCTTAATCTGGGTGACCTCGTACATCGGTTCCCATTTGGCGCGTTGGGTCACATACTCTTGATCAAGCTCGACGCCGTTCCATTGCGCCTCGAACGGAAACATGATCCCGTTGGCCAGATTGCCGTTATGGGCCAGCGCGAGCACATCACCGTTCGTTTTCTGCTCGTATTGCTGCATCCACTTCCACAGGTCGCGCGGGTTGGGGCTGCCCATCGGTTCAAAAGTGGTGTACGGAGCCATCATGCGGGCGCGGTCGCCGCCATCGCGATAGATCACCACCCGGTGCATGTTGTTGCCCTTGATCAGCGAGGTCCACTCGTAGCCGATGAAGGCGGTGAAGCGACCCGGTTCATAAGCCTCCTCGGCAGCGTCGATCTGGCGACTCCACACGGATCGAAACAGCTTGGTTCCGGGTTGCACCTCCAATGCGTCGGAGATCGTTTCGCCCTTTGAAAACGCATCGATCAGCTCTAATGACGCATTCACCGCCTCCTGGCCGCCGGCCTGGATCATTTCGTAGATCCGTTTTCCGTCGGGGTCCGAAGTGATGCTGCGATCGCCATCGTAGATCAGGTCGAACAGACCCATGTTGTCCGA
>CAMYNX010000129.1 GCA_947259875.1 uncultured Gammaproteobacteria bacterium
GTACACCAACCAGCTTCTTGTAGTGCCACGCCCATTGCGGGTGCTCATAAGACATTGAAAAGGAATTATATTTTCTGAAGCACTGTAGAAGATGAGTCAGACGTGACCCGCTGTTGCACCGCACCGCCAACCATCTCCCTGTTGCACACTAATCGCTGCGAACCGGGGCGCTTTGGGAGACGTATATTGTTTACGTGCCAAGGCGTACAATCACCAACTAGTTTGGTATGTAATATACGTCCCAGGGAATTGGGCTTGCGGTGCTGCGATGGGAGGCCGCCGAATGAAGGACGAGAGGTCGGAAGAATTTGCGTCCCGTTCCGGGGCATATCTGCTTCCCGCGGGCTTCGCGGCGGTCATCCTGTTAATGATCCTCGTGGCAGCCATCGGCACCGAGCGCATGGCTGAGAACAACCGCCGCATGGAAGAGATCGTCACCCAGCATAATGTCAAGACCAACCTGTTGATGACCATGTATACCGCGGCGCGGGAACGCTCGATTGTTCTGCTCAGCATGGTCACCATGGAAGACTCGTTCGCGCGCGAGGAAAAATACGAACACTACAACGAGCTCGCTACACAGTTTGCTGTAGCGCGAATAGAGCTTGGCGGGAAAAATCTCGACCAGCGGGAGCAGGCGCTGTATGACGAGCAGGCGTCATTGGTCCGCCTTGCAGTGCCGTTGCAAACAAGAGTGCTTGAGCTATTGGTTCAGGACGACGTCGACCCCGCTGTCGAAATCCTGGTCAACCAGGCGATTCCGGCTCAAGACAAGGTCCTCGCGCAACTGCGAGCCATGCTGGACTACCAGCAGCAATCGGCGCGCCGCGCCTTTGCTGAGGCGAGCCAGGTGGTCCGCAACACAACCCTGTTCATGACGCTATTGGCGTTGGCCGCCATCATGCTCAGCGCCGGCATTGCTTACATTGTCATCCGCAAGACGAGGCGTGATGAGCAGGCGCTGCGGGAAGCGAGGGACCACTTGGAAGAACGGGTGAAGGCGCGCACCCACGAGCTTTCCGAGGCCTATGAGGATTTGAAGATCCACGAACATGAGATTGAAATCAAGAACCAGACGCTGGAGTCATTATCCAATAAGCTCTCCAAGTATCTGTCACCCCAGGTCTACGCATCGATCTTTTCCGGCAAGCAGGAAGTCCAGCTCACCAGTCGCCGCAGGAAATTGACGATCTTCTTTTCGGATGTTGCCGGCTTTACCGAGGCCACCGATCGGATGGAATCGGAGGACCTCACTCAGCTGATCAACCGATATCTCACCGAGATGTCGAAAGTGGCGCTCGAGCACGGTGCCACCATTGATAAGTACATTGGCGACGCGATCATGATCTTCTTTGGCGATCCCGAGACCCGCGGTGTCAAGGAGGATGCCTTGGCCTGTGTCAGGATGGCCATCGCCATGCAGCAGCGCATGACGGAATTGGGTGCGGAATGGCGCGAGGCGGGGATCGAAACGCCGCTCGCCTGCCGCATCGGCATCCACACCGGCTATTGCACGGTGGGCAATTTCGGCAGCGAAGATCGTATGGACTACACAATCATCGGCGGAGCGGTAAACCTGGCGTCGCGCCTCGAGCACGAGGCGTTGAGCGGCGGCATCTTGATCTCTTACGACACCTACGCCCATGTCAAGGACGAGGTCTACTGTGATGAAATGGGCCAGCGTCAGGTACCAGGCATTGCCCGCCTGATCGCCACCTATCGGGTGGTCGATCTCCGCGCGAATATGGACGCAGGCTATCAGGCTATTCACACCGAACTACCGCATCTCAAACTCGATGCAGACCCCAGTTTGATGTCCGAACAGGGACGGCAGCAGGCGGCGGCGACGCTGCGCGACGCAGCGGATCACCTAGTGAATAACGACACCGCAACGCTACCGGGAGCGAAGGTCCAGAAGCTACGCCGGAGTTAGCGTATCACGGATGCATTCTCCGCATGCCGCCAGAGATCCGGTTGATACATGTTTAGCGAATTGTCTCGTCAGTGATGTGCGACTTCGAGGATCGGTCGGCTGCCCGCGAACACCGGCTCCAGTTCGACCCCCAGGGCATCGCCGAACTTGCTGACCGCGATGTAGATGGTGATGGTAAACACCGCTTCGACAATCTGCGGCTCGGTAAAATGCTCATGCAGCCGGTCCCACAACTCCTGTGAGACCTGATTCGCGTCGATCCCGATTTGCACCGTGAGGTCCATCAACGCCTTTTCGGCATCGGTGAAATGCGGGCTGTCCTGATAACGGTCGCCGCCGATATCCACGATTTTGTCCTCGGAGATTCCAAGGCGCTTGCTCAGAGTCTCGTGTTGCACCACGCAGTACTGGCAATCGTTCCGATGCGTCGCCTTGAGAATCAGGAGTTCCTTGGTAACCCAATCCAGGGTACCGTCCTTCAATATCGCCATGACCAGATCGGTGAACACGGTGCCGAGCTCAGGTGTGTGGCCAAAGACCTTGAAGATATTCAACAGCATCTCGAATCGTGCCTCGGCCTTATCATAAAAGGCGAGTGTTTCGGGATTGGCCTGGTCACGTTCGACATAGGAAACGGTCATTGCTTTATCCTCCTGGTTGGTTGGGAACACATGTTCACGGTGTTAGTGTCGGGGCGACATATAAATAGAGCGTGGCAGCGCCTACGCATTTGTAGTAGCGGCTCCCTCTCACCTTCTGTGGGAGCGGCCTGTAGCCGCGATGACCACGTCACTTCACGCTTCCGATTGCGGGATGCCTGCAAGCACCTTCAGGTGTTGTTCGACACACAACGCAATGGCCTCCAGACTGTAACCGCCCTCGAGCATCGATATCAAAATACCGTTTGCGTGTCGGTTCGCGGCCTCCAGTAGGCGCTCGCTCATCCACGCATAAAACTCGGTACTCAGATTGATCTGCGCCAACGGGTCCAGGCGATGCGCGTCGAATCCCGCCGAGATCAGCACCGCATCCGGTTTGAACTCGTCGATCTTGGGTAAAATCCGCTCCGTGAAGGCAAGCTGATAATCGGCGTCGCCGCAACCCGCCGGCATCGGACAATTCAGCGTCGCCCCCACGCCCGGCCCCACACCGGTTTCCGCATAGGTGCCGGTTCCGGGATAAAACGGGTGCTGATGAAGGCTGATGTACAGCACCGATGGATCCGCCTCGAAACTGTGCTGGGTGCCGTTGCCGTGGTGGACGTCCCAATCGAGTATAATGATCTTATCCAGGCCGTGATGTTTCTGCAGGTATCGGGCGGTAACGGCGACATTGTTGAATAGGCAAAAACCCATGGCCGCATTCGCCTCTGCGTGATGGCCGGGTGGGCGGACCAAGGCGAAACCGTTATTGACTTCGCGGCTCACGACGCGATCGGCAAGTTCCAGCACCGCTCCGGCCGCTAACAGCGCAACATCATACGACTCCCGGCTCACGCCGACGTCCGGCGTATCGACAAACGGCACGCCGCTGGCGATTTCGTCTGCGGCGCGGTCGATGTATCGGCCACTGTGGATGTGCTCTAACCATTCCCGTTCGGCCATCCGGGGTGCGTACTTTTTTAAATCCGCAAACCACGACTGCTTCTCCAGATGAGCCATGGTGGCCACGAGGCGCTCGGGCCGTTCCGGATGTCCCGCACCGGTATCGTGGTCCAAAAAGCGTTTGTCGTATATGAATCCCGTCGCCATCGAATATTCTCCTCGCGCCTTGCGTAGACGTCATGTTACCGGTGATTCCGCATTTTCGCCTTCGGTTTTGTCTGCCGGCCGATGGTAGGCCGGCCATAATCGTTTGACGACTTCGCTTTCGGGCGCATAGGCGTGGCAGGTGCTCAGCAACAGTGGTGGTTTTTGCGGACGGCTATTGGGCTTTAGCTGGCGTCGCGCCTTGATCGGGTAGATCGCCTGAAAGGCGGTGGTAGCGACCGGTCCCAGTAATTCGCGTAGATGTGTACAGCCGTTGACGCCCCCGACGCGTTTATTGATTTCCTTGCGCCAACCGGGCCGGATCTGGATCCCCTTGAGCTCGTCAAAGCTGTGGGTCGCGTGAGGACAGATGTGATAGGGACCGAAGTCGGTAATCGCCTCGACGTTTTGAATAACGAAGTCCTCGTCGACGGTCAAACGCAGCCACATCTCATGGATCGGCTCGCCGGATGTGATCTCTCCCCGGTCGTGATTGGGAAAGCTGTAGGTCTTGGTGTCCACCAAATGGCCCTCGATGTCCCACAGTCCGTCGTCCCGACGGTAGCCCTGGCACTCGATGTGGCGTTGATGAATGAGTTCACGATTGGGGGTCGGTTTCGATAAAGACATAACGGCTAAAGGTTAATCAGAGGATTGAAGGTAATCAGCGTAACATCGTGAGCGGCTTGACGTATACGACTGCGGGCGCGCCGGCCTCATATGACTATCCATATAGGATCAGGTCAAGCTGCCCATCTGCTTGGCGGTGTCACGCAACTTGAATTTCTGGATCTTGCCGGTGGAAGTCTTGGGCAGTTCTCCGAAGACCACGGTCTTCGGGCATTTGTAGTGGGCCATATTGTCGCGGCAGAACTCGATAATCTGTTGTTCGTCCACCGTGCCGCTGTCCGCCCTTAGCGAGATAAAGGCGCAGGGGGCCTCTCCCCATTTGTCATCGGGTCTCGCCACCACCGCGGCGGCCTCTACGGCGGGATGCTTGTAGAGCACATCCTCGACCTCGATAGATGAGATGTTCTCACCACCGGATATGATGATGTCCTTGGATCGGTCTTTGACCTGTATGTAGCCATCGGCATGCATCACACCAAGGTCGCCCGAGTGGAACCAGCCCGCGGCGAGCGCTTCATCGGTGGCGGCGGGATTCTTCAGGTAGCCCTTCATCACGATGTTCCCTTGGAACATGACCTCGCCGATGGTTGCACCGTCACGCGGCACAGGTTGCATGGATGCGGGATCGATCACATCTAGCCCTGCAAGGACGTGATAGGGCACACCCTGGCGCGATTTTTGGCGCGCGCGCTCTTCCATCTGCATGTCATCCCATGCGGATTTCCAGGCGCATATCACTGCGGGCCCATAGGTCTCGGTGAGTCCATACACATGGGTGACGTGGAAACCGGCTTTCTCCACATTGGCGAGCACCGACGCCGGGGGTGGCGCCGCAGCGGTCATGATCTTGACCTGATGGTCGAAGCTGCGCCGTTCTTCGTCGGTGGCGTTGATGACCATGCTGAGCATGATCGGCGCGCCGCAAAAATGCGTGACCTGGTGTTCGTCGATGGCGCGGTAGATGTTTCCCGCGGCTACCTTGCGCAGGCACACACTGGTGCCCGCGATCGCCGCTACCGTCCAGGGAAAACACCAACCGTTGCAGTGAAACATCGGCAGGGTCCACAAGTACACGGGATGATGGCCCATGTCCCAGCCGACGGCGTTGGACAGTGCATTCAGGTAGGCGCCGCGATGATGATACACCACGCCCTTGGGATTGCCGGTGGTGCCGGAGGTGTAGTTGAGCGAAATGGCCTGCCATTCGTCCTTCGGGAGCTCCCAGTGAAAATCCGGATCGCCTTCATCGAGGAACGACTCATATTCCGTGTCCCCCAGTAACTCGCCCTCCGACAATTGGGGATCGTCGACGTCGATCACCAGTGGCCGTTGCTTCACCTGCGAGAGCGCCTGGGCGACGACCGGGGAGAATTCCTTATCGGTAATCAGCACCTTGGCTTCGCCGTGGTCGAGGATGAACGCAATGGTGGCGGCATCCAACCGGCAGTTAATCGTATTCAACACTGCGCCGGCCATGGGCACGCCGAAATGAGCTTCGTAAATGGCGGGGATATTAGCGGCGAGAACGGCGACGGTGTCTCCGGACCCGACCCCGCGTCGCTTCAACGCGGAACCCAGGCGCCGGCAACGGGTGTAGGTCTGTGCCCAAGTAAAGCGCTGCTCGCCGTGGATGATCGAGGCGTATTCCGGATATACCGCAGCGGTGCGCTGGATAAAGCTCAACGGCGACAGCGGAGTGTAGTTGGCGGGACCAGCGTCCAGCCCGCTCGCGTAGGGGCCTGTATCGATTGGTATTTTGCTCACGTCATGCTCCTGTGGACGAATATCGAGATGACTTTTTTCCCGCATACCGTACCATTGACCTCGATAGTGTAAAAGACTCAATGCAGCCCTGGAGGAAGCAATGCCTGATTCGGACTTTGATCGGCAGCACGGCCGATACCTGGAGGATCTCTCAATCGGCTTGAAAGAAGTGTTCACCAAGACCATCACCGATGCCGATGTGGTGATGTTCGCGGGGGTGTCGGGGGACAACAATCCGCTGCACCTCAGCGAAGAGTTCGCCGGTCAAACCCGCTTCCAAGGACGCGTCGTCCACGGCATGTTGACGGCCAGCTTATTGTCGACCTTGGTAGGCACCCGGTTGCCCGGTCCGGGCGGTGCGTACATGAGCCAGGAACTCAAGTTCCTCAAACCGGTTCGCGTGGGGGATACGGTCACCGCACAGATGACGGTAGTCGAAATCGACCACAATAAACAACGCGCTTATCTGGACGCGGTGTGCCGGGTCAAGGGTGAGCCAGTGCTCATCGGCCGCGGCGTGGTGTGGGTGCCGCGAAAAACAGAAATACCGGCTTGAGTTGTAAAACTTGGGATTGGTCTAACAATCTTCGAATGATGTCATGATCTTGCCATGACGGACACTGGAATCGTCGCTTTACACTCGAGTGTCGGCATTCACGGCGAGATCCACGACCTCCGCCTTCGATCCGAAGCGGCCAATTACATAGGCTCCAGAAAGCAGGCATTCGAGCCGCGGTCCTGCGTACAGGATCTAGTTTATAATGCGTGATACGAGAAATTTTGAATAATTAGTCGGAGAGTTTATTAGAATCCGAATCAGCTGGGTGACCTCCGAAAAGTCCTTGGAAATGTCCTACTAATGAATGAGCCTTCTCCGAGGGAAAAGTTGTACGCCGCTGAACCAGAGCGTGATGTGCATATTTCGTGACTTTTACTGATCAGATTTTTTGACCTTAGATTCCATCGTCCTTTCCATACGAAGATCGAGCGACCTTACAAAAGGCCCTTTTGCCGCAGGCTCTACGCTCTGCAGTAGAATGGCACAACGTTGTTCGCACCATTTTTCAAATCGCTTAAAGTCCATAAAGATTATCAGAGTAATAGACATAATATGTTGATAAATTAGTAGCAAAATTATACAACTGTGCTCCTCAGAAGCGCGTCTTGAACACGAAAGGAGGTGACACTATGTCTGACAACAAATGCCCGATGCACCACACAGCTGGCGATGGCACATCGAACCGGGACTGGTGGCCAAACCAGTTGCGTCTCGATATCCTGCACCAGGATTCTTCCAAGTCGAATCCGATGGACGAGGATTTCAACTACGCAAAAGAGTTCGAGAGTCTGGACCTGGAGGCGGTGAGAAAGGATCTGCTGGCGCTGATGACCGACTCACAGGATTGGTGGCCGGCAGACTTCGGTCACTATGGCCCTTTTTTCATTCGAATGGCCTGGCACAGCGCCGGAACTTACCGCGTAGGTGATGGCCGCGGCGGCGCCGGGACCGGTAACCAACGTTTTGCGCCCATTAACAGTTGGCCCGACAACGCAAACCTCGACAAGGCCCGCCGACTGCTCTGGCCGATCAAGCAAAAGTATGGCCGCAAGATTTCATGGGCCGACCTGATGATTCTCACTGGCAACGTCGCTTTGGAATCGATGGGGTTTAAGACCTTCGGTTTCGCCGGCGGGCGGGAGGACATCTGGGAGCCGGAGGAAGACATCTACTGGGGTTCCGAGAGCACTTGGCTGGATGACAAGCGCTATTCCGGCGACCGTGAGCTGGAAAATCCGCTTGCGGCCGTTCAGATGGGCCTGATTTACGTCAATCCGGAAGGCCCGAACGGTAACCCGGATCCGCTGGCCGCCGCTAGGGACATTCGCGAGACCTTCGCGCGCATGGCCATGAACGACGAGGAGACGGTTGCACTCATCGCCGGCGGTCACACCTTCGGCAAATGCCACGGTGCCGGCGATCCGGCGCTCGTGGGCCCCGAGCCCGAGGCCGCCGGTATCGAAGAGCAAGGCCTCGGCTGGACGAGCCGCTTCGGTTCGGGCAAGGGCGGTGACACGATCACCGGCGGTCCGGAAGTGACCTGGACCACCACGCCGACTCAGTGGAGCAACAACTACTTCGAGAACCTCTTCGGTTACGAATGGGAACTCACGAGGAGCCCGGCCGGTGCGCATCAGTGGGTTGCGAAGGATGGCGTGGGCGCGGGTACGATTCCGGATGCCCACGATCCGTCGAAGAGCCACCCGCCAACGATGCTGACCACCGACCTCTCGTTGCGGTTCGACCATGAATACGAAAAAATTTCACGGCGCTTCTACGAGAATCCAGATGAACTGGCCGATGCCTTCGCCCGGGCTTGGTTCAAGCTGACCCACCGTGACATGGGCCCTCGCGCGCGCTATCTCGGCCCCGAGGTGCCTGCGGAAGCCCTCATCTGGCAGGACCCCATCCCGGCGGTCGATCATGATTTGATCGATGATAAGGACGTCGCCACGCTCAAAGGCAAGATCCTTGATTCCGGACTGTCTGTCTCGCAACTGGTCTCGACCGCCTGGGCTTCGGCGTCTACGTTTCGTGGCTCCGACATGCGCGGCGGCGCGAACGGTGCGCGTATCCGTCTTGCACCACAGAAGGATTGGGGGGACAACCAGCCGGGTCAACTGGCGAAAGTGCTCGCCACACTTGAAGGCATCCAGAGCGAGTTCAACAGCGCGCAGTCTGGCGGCAAGAAAGTCTCGCTCGCTGACCTGATCGTTCTGGCGGGTTGTGTAGGCGTTGAGAAAGCTACGAAGAATGCCGGTCATAATGTGACGGTTCCCTTCACACCGGGCCGCATGGACGCCTTGCAGGAACAAACAGATGTCGAGTCTTTCGCCGTGCTCGAGCCGGTCGCGGACGGTTTCCGTAACTACTTGAAGACCAAATTCTCCGTATCAGCGGAGGAGCTGCTGGTCGATCGGGCGCAATTGCTGACCCTTACCGCGCCTGAGATGACGGTTCTCATTGGCGGTATGCGCGTCCTGAATACCAACGTCGGACAGACCCAGCATGGCGTCTTCACCCAGCGGCCGGAGTCGCTCACCAACGACTTCTTCGTGAACCTGCTGGACATGGGGACAATTTGGAAGGCAACCTCACAAGACGAAGATCTGTTTGAGGGTAAAGATCGCGCAACGGACGAACTGAAGTGGAGCGGCACCCGTGTCGATCTGATATTTGGTTCTAACTCCCAGCTCCGGGCGATTGCTGAAGCCTACGGCAGTGACGACGCGCAGGAGCGGTTTGTCCATGATTTTGTGGGGGCCTGGACCAAGGTGATGAATCTGGATCGCTTTGATATCACCTAGTCTTGGCTCAAGACAGCTTATGAAGTGTATCTTGAACTGTCGGTCGGAAGATTAAAAGGCGTTAAATTTGTGTCAATTTGACGGCCGTCCTGAACACTGATGGAAGCCCAGGCCAAAGAATAAGAACGGTGTTTCAAAACAATTTGAAACACCGTTTCTTGTTTAGGCAAGCCTATTCGAAAGCCAAAAACACATAACATGTCGCTTGTTTAACATGCTTCACGGCTGCGTGGCTCGCACCCCACAGCTTTAACGTTATCGAATGTCCGCTCTCTCAATCTCGTTTGGCCGGAATTGGCCGTTAGCGACCGTAGTCAGTACGAGCGCTCACCAGCCGTTTTCTGGCTTGTTTCCTTTTCGACTCACTTTTTGTCGTCGCATTTATTTCAAATGGCAAAATGGCGCACGCCTTCCAACAGTAACCGCACAATCCCGCTCACCAGCAGCGCCACACCCACAGACAGAGAAATCGAGAATAGTGCTTCTTTACGGCCTATGGTTTGCAGCATCACCGCAAACGTCGAGATGCACGGGATGTAGAATGTAAGGAAAAGCAGGAAGGTCACGATCTGCACCCAATCCAAATAAGCGCCAACTTCGAATGTACCCAGTGCTTGATAGATCATCAACAACGACAACTCCTTGCGCAGAATGCCGAACAGAATTGGCACGCCCAGCACCATCGGTAAGCCCAACCACCAGGCGGTAACCGGTGTGAACACCGCGTTGATGATGTGGTCCGCACCGGCATGGCTGAGCAGCGCCAACACAACGCTGCCACCTACCAATAACGGCGTGACGATGGTTAAGATGTCGCGAGTGCGCGCCCAGGTGTTATAAAGCAGAGAGCGCCAGGTTGGCAGGGCGTAGGGGGGGATATCCAGTACTTGTCCGGGGCCGGTTTCGGGGTAGCGGAGCGTAAGCAGGCGTCCCAACACCGCAATCACGCTGATCGTCAGCATGAAAATCGCGAATACCCCAACTCCCCCCAGATACTTGCCGCCCAAGGCCAAGATAATGGCGGAACGCGCCGAACAGGGGACGAAAGTGATCAGCAGCGAAGCGACGACGCGATCGCGTCCGCGGGCGGCGACGGCGGCACTGGATATCGCCGGCACATTACAACCCAGCCCGAGCAGGAAAGGCACGGCAACT
>CAMYNX010000130.1 GCA_947259875.1 uncultured Gammaproteobacteria bacterium
ATTGCGTTTTGCTCATCGCTTCTTTCAAAGCGGTCGTCTTTGCAGCCATTGTTACTCCTGGAATTGGGAAATCAGCCCGAGTGAACGAATGCCACAACAGCAATAAACGGTTGTCGATTCGTTGGTTGCGGGAAAACCGGCGCGATTCTATAGCACATAGCATAGAAAAAAAAGTAAAAATCGTCTGAACCTAGTAAGAAAAATAAATCCATCATTGGATTCGATACCAGACGGACGACCTGTCTGTCTCGCTCATGCGACCTCCGGAAGGGTACTGTTTGCGTGGGTCAGTAGCGTAGAGACCTAGTTAGGTCTCGTATTAAACGAGGGTAAGTCGCTGCTCTGTAGCTGTGTTATTGAAAAACCCGAAAAGGGATACTGGGCGCACGATAAGCGCTCAGGCTACTTATATATTAATGTGTCTGATCTTACGCTGCGCGCTGTAGCGAGACGATTGGCAAATGCGAGCGTCCGGCATGATAATTGACCACGAGCGTGAATCGGTCACCTGGTTTACCAGCAACGAGGGTGCGCGGACTCGCGCACGGCAAACGACGTTGCCAGTGTTCGCGGGGTTCTATGCGGGGTTGTCGGTTAGCTGTACGTAAACCGGTATAGATTTGGTTCGGTGTTTGACCGTCCAAGGTACTATGCGGGCGTGATTCGTTATACCACTGTACAAAGTAGAGAATTTCACGACGCATTGTGTCGTGTGTCGTTGGCACCATGATTTTTCGCAAGCTTTCTTCCTTCATAGTACGAATGAATCGTTCGACCACGGCAATGCTACCGTGTTGACCGACGGCGCCGTACCGAGGTTTGATGCGCTTGCGATGGAGCCAGCGTTTGAAGTTATCGGCAATAAATATTTTATCTTGATCGCAAATTAAATACTTCGGACTAGTACCCAAAGAGATGGCTTTTCCAAGGAAGGCAGATATCGCGCGCGAAGTAGGGCGTTTTGAAAAAACGGCAAACCCGACGGCACGGCGTGAATGGTGATCAATAACCACGGCGACCCACCAACAGAACGGCCAACACTGCAGTAGGGTGAACGGCAACCATGGTGCCCAGAAACCAGCGCCCGTCGGCACCGCGGTGAGGTCTAAATGCCAGGCGTGGTTTGGTGCTCTGGCGGTGACGGTGCGGGTGGATGACAATGTCGTTTCCGGGGGTCCAGCCTCAAGCGGTTCTTTTAGGATGCGCCCGACGGTCGTGGATCCGAGATGCAATCCAGCTCGGCACAGCATTTGGGCGATCTTGACCTCTCCCATACTAGGGCACAGCGTTTTAAGGCGTTGAATGGCATACCGCACGAAATCCGGAAACTTGTTCACCGGTTCGCGAAGTTGTACGAGCGCGTCGGCCCCTTCTTCGTCGACACGCCTCATCCATGAAGCGATCATCCCTGCCGTTACCAGAAACGTGTCGGTGGTTTGCTGGAGTGACCACCCACGGGCAGCCCGCAGCTCCAAGATGGACATTCTCTCTATGGGTGGGTAATGCGGCCGTCGTTGCGGTGTGATCAGCATCATACGAGCATCTTTGATGCGTGTTTCTTCCCGAGGAAGCGCTATTTCTTGTTGCAGTCTGTCGTTCTCAGCTCTCAGTCGTACCGGAACATTCAGGCTGTTTGCTGCCCAACTTCGTGTATACGCCGTCGCGTATTGAGCGAGGGCAACCACATGTAACATCGCGACGCGGACGTGCTTAGTCCAGGATTTGGGAAGTGGGATTCGAGGCGGATTCTTGGTCGCCATCATGTTCTTCGCGGTGTCTTATTATTTCTTCAAACGTTCCACGAAAAACAAGATAAGTTCCAGAAAATAAAGAAAATTAGATCAAATTTTCACGTCAAAAGAATCGGTGGACCACTACAGCCTACACTAGTGTTTAAAAGTAACATATATGGTACTATAGTTAAGTATGATCGAGGTCAGAGAATACCTTGACACTAAGGGAAACAGTCCTTATGCGAAGTGGTTTGCTCGCCTGAATGCGAATGCGGCGGCTAAGGTGGCGACAGCAGTATATCGAATGGAACAAGGTAATTTCTCTAATGTTAAAGGTATCGGTGCAGGCGTCTACGAATACCGCATCGATTTCGGTCCGGGTTATCGGATCTATTTCGCCAAGGATGGAAACCTATTGGTGATATTGCTCGCTGGCGGTACGAAGAAACGCCAGAATGCGGATATCGCCGCCGCGAAAGAGTACTGGCAAGACTATAAACGGCGGAAACGCCGTGGGGTGTAATGATGGCCTTAACGAAGGGTTTTAAAGAAACTATTCAGATGCGCGCGCAACGCGATTCGGCGTTTCGTAAAGCTCTGCTGCAAGAAGGCATCGAATGTCTACTCGCTGGTGATATTGATACCGGAAAGGCAGTGTTGCGTGACTATATCAATGCGACGATTGGGTTTGAGGAGTTATCCAAGATTTGTGACAAATCGAGCAAAAGCCTCATGCGCATGTTCGGGCCGCAGGGGAATCCTCAAGCTAGCAACCTATTTGCAGTGATCAGCTATCTTCAAGAGCAAGAGGGAATACATCTGGAAGTCAAAGCCCGTAGGGTGGCTTAGTGTGAGCGTTTGAGTTGGGAACAGAGCCGGAGGTCGCAGCCTTTAAGAGTACGACCCAAGTTATCTTTTGACGCGAGAGACCCTGTTTTTTCCCCGTGCGGTCAAAATACTCGTTTGGCTTGACGGTAGTAGTTGCACTCCGCAAAATTATGTACCGCATTAATCAATTGCGGTGATCATGATGCACGCACGAGATAGTGCCCGCCACCGGATAGCTAGTGTAACGACCGAGGAGCCCCGCAACATTTTTTGTATTTCTTGCCGCTGCCGCAGGGGCAAGGGTCGTTGCGTCCTGCCTTGACGGTGGGAGTTACACCAGCATGTTCGTTGGGCATTGAAGTCACTTCGGAAAATGACGCTTGGCGATAGGGTAACCTGTGGGTCTCGGATTCCTAATCAAGCGGCCATTGGCAACTGGACGAGTCCGCGACAATGCGTTTGCCAATGAAACTCATCGAGTTTAGCTCGCTCTCTAATGGATTCACCGCTGAATTCGGTTGGGGTTTTACCGTCAAGCGAAGCGTGAACACGTTCCTGATTGTAATAGTGCTGGAACTCGCTGAGCTTCCTCTGCAGATCAACCGCGTTCCAGAAAAGAGTACGATCAAGAAATTCATGGCGAACCGTTCCTATTAAGCGTTCGACAAAGGGATGAGATACCGGAACGCCGGGGACTGTTTTGATTTCGTCAATATCAAGGACCCGCAGGTTCGCCCGCCATCGGTAATACTCAAATAGCGGATCGTTGTCCGAACTCAAGTATTGAGGCGCGGATTTACCTGCGATGACTTGGCTGAATATCTTGCAAAGGATCACGCCATTCACATTGCCAGCGTGAACCGCGACTCCGATGATACGGCGAGTAAACTGATCTATGACCACCAATACCCAATGGCTTTTAAGCGTAATGGATTCGCAGCGAAATAGATCCACACTCCACAGGCTATCTTTCATGTGACCGAAAAAGGTCAGCCAGGAGGGGCCTCCGCCGCCGATTTCTGGATGGTAGTGTTTGGCGAGCATCCGGCGCACGACGTTCTTGTCTATCTCGACGCCAAAAGTCTTCGAGATAATCAACGCGATTCGCGGACATCCAAAAGCTGGATTTCGCCGTTTAAGTTCGACGATGGCGTGAATTAGCATCTCAGAAGGGCCTTTTGGTCCAGGCTTTGTTCGGGTTCGAGGAGAGAATAAGAGCCGATACTTCCGGCGAACGAGATACTGGTGAAATCGGAACAACGTTGATGGCCGTAGTATCACTGCCGATTTACAGATCCGGCTCGGTGGAAGGAACAACGACCAGAATCCCAAGAAGAACCGATCGGCCGTTACTAGATTAGGGGCGCGCTGGCGGGAGCGTGCGACGATTTGTAACTGCTGTTTGAGCAGAAGATTCTCAGCGATTACTGCCCTAACGCCACCAGGTCTAAGAACTCTCGTGGCGGTGATCAAAAGATGGGCGATGAGCAGGAATACATCCTTCATACTTAGGAAGGTTAACGTAGGATATCCGGTAGCGGCAATATTGTATTATCTGCCGTTTTCGCGGCAGAATTAAGAATTCGAGACGCACAGCTCGATCACAATAATCGCTGAAGTAATACACCATATTTTTATGCCCAAAGAATCCATGATCCGCTACACTCCTGGCTCGTCCTCACTCACGCTAGTTGCGAAGCGTAAGACTTGCAGATGTAGTCGAAGATGTGTTGCTCGACCTCCCGGATCTCACCCGTAAGCTCGGTGAGCACCTCCTCGACCACGTGATGCAGGTCGTTGATGCTGCCCTCATGCCGCTCGCATCGCAACGGCTTCACCTCAGGCTTGTCAGAGCGCACCGTGTCACGAGTCAGGACGCAGCTTAGATCGGGTGCGTTCTTGTCACGTTCGGTGAGCAAAGCAAGATTGAACCGTTTGCAAACGGTCGCGATCACCGACGTGTGATCGAACGGCGTCCAGCCCGATGGTCGCGCGATAGTGCCGGCCTCGATCCACGGTGAGATCAAAACGGCGGGTACCCGTACGCCGAAGCGGTTGAAGCGGAATCCACATTGGCCCGGTGCGCCGTCCTTGCCATCCGGGTGGGCCGCACGGCCCGGTGGCGCCACATGATCGTAACAGCCTCCATGCTCGTCGTATGTGATTACCAGTAGCGTCTCGTTCCATTGGGGAGACTCTACGACGGCCTTGTAGACGTCGGCGATGAGTTGCTCGCCGGCTCGGACATCGCTGGGCGGGTGCTGGTCGTTTTGTCCTCTTCCGAAGAATTGTGGCTCAAGAAAGGCGTAGCTAGGGAACTTGCCGTCGGCAGCGTCCTCATAGAACTGCTTCATCGAGTGGAAATGGGGGGTCAGCGAGGGATCGTGTAACTGGGTCATCATGAGGCGTGTCAGCGAGTAATCCTCCCCCGACTCGATGAGCGAATCCTGCTTCGAATCCGATTGCTTCGGTGTACTGGCGTACACTCTCCAGCTCAGGTGTTTGGCGCCGCCGTGAATGGCTTCCTCAATCCGGTTGTAGATCGTCGTAGCGTCACACTTTGGATGCGGCTTGTTGTTGACCTGGCCGCATGACGTGGCGGTGTGGATGAACGCGCGGTTGGGCAGCGTCTGGCTCGGCACTGAGCCATACCACTGGTCGCAGACAGCGAATTGTTTGGCCAAGGTGCTCAATACCGGCACATCAGCCGGGGTGAAACACGTCATAATGTCCCGTGGATCAGCGATGCTCTCGCCGAAGAACCTATAGGTGCCGTTCACGATTGTATTCACGTAGTTATCGACGAAGCCCATGTTGGTGGGCTCTGGCGGATAATCGTTGGGCACCTGGTAGAACTGAAACAGCTGATGGTTGGTGTTGAGGAATCCCTCGCCCGGATCCGGATGCGGGAGACAGAAATCTGGGTGGGGATGCGGGTCAGGCTTGATATACCTTGTGCCCTTTATCGGTGCGCCGTTCTTCTTTACCCGGACCTTCTCGATTACCGAGATGCCGTTGTCATCCACACTGTTCAACGGGTTCCACAAATCGCGGTGAAGACCTTCGAAGTGCTGCTCGCCCGGTGGTCCTTCGTCGTCGTATAGCCATCCCAGCAGATTGTCGAAGGAGCGGTTCTCCAGCATCAGCACGATGATGTGCTGGATGCGCTCGAGCTGCTCGGGTTGTGGTGCGAGGTATTGACTCCTTTTACTCACAGCTTGTTCTCCTCTAAATCGTTGACCGCATTGACGAGATCCGATCCAGGGTGCATTGTATCTCTAAGCCAATCTCCAGGAGAAGCTCCATGTCGTCGAAAGCGCCGCAGAAAACTACGCCACTAGGTAACTTCAACTATGGATCGCTACAGTCGCTGATGGTGTTCTTCAGTGTGCCGACCAAGGTGGTGCGTCCGCTCCTCGAGGGTACCGGGCTTGAGCCGGGGGTCTTTGGTGGCAAGGCGCTGGTAAACCTTAACTTCGAGCGTTATGCCGGTTTCGGCAGCAGCTACTCGTCATACGTGGACGAAGTAGAGTTCAACGTAGTGGGGTTCCCAAGCTTTCGCGCCGGGACCGAGCCCAAGCTCACCGTCGGGCAGTACCTTGCGGGAGACGACCAGTCCAAGACGTACGGCAACTATCGAATCAATGTGCCGTGCGACAATAAGCCGGCGGTCGATGCCGGTAGCACGAAGTACGGTGAGATCAAGTTTCTGACCGCCTTTGACTTCAAGGTTCCCGACGTGAATGACCCGGCGGTGCAGAGTTGGTGGGTTCGCTGCTACGCGACGCCCACGGCACCCAAATCCCAACGACCATATATTTTCGACCTCAAAGTGAACACGGACGCTAAAGGCGTCCCGGCGCCATCCATCTCGGCGTTCTCGCCCGTGCCGGCGTACGCGAATCTGACGGTCAAGGGCAAGAAGCACATGATCACATCCGCCAGGGTGATCTTCGGCGTATTCAGGAGTTGGTTCCACCCGCCGGACGCCAAGAAGCCACTCCCTGCCGGCGCTGTGAAGCTCAGCGTGGGCACCGCGAAAAACGTGATGCAGCGCGAGATGGCCGCGGTCTTCAAGGGCACGCCTCCTGCGGTCGGCGTGCTGCTGTACGAGTCGCAGCCGGCTGCGTCTTCCGGCCACACCCTGCTGAACGAACCGATTCGTTAGGAGTGCGCATGAGGGCGAATCGCTCAACGTTTCTCCGGTTTTCGGCGGAACTCACCGGCTACAACGCCGTTGCCCTTGAGGGGACGGGGCTGGTCGACGAGTACCAACACCTCCTGGATAGTCAGGTTGGGAAATCGATTGCCGCGCAGTTCTATGCCACCGCTGAAGGTGTCCTCGGGCACCGGGGCGCCAAGGCGCGGGAGCGCTCGATGCGTGCGGAAATTCTAGATTCGCAGATCTTCTGGCCGCTGGCGGCTGCGCTAATCGTCCTATGGTACCAAGGCTTTTGGGCCCCGCTGCCCGCAACGTGGTACCAGGATGCTCGCGTCAAAGTCCCAAAGAGTGTGACGCCCGGGGGGGCGAAGATTGTTCCATCCGCCCAGGCGTATACTCAGCAGCTGGCATACCGAGCTGCCGGCGCGCACCCACCTGGCGCCAATCCTACAGGCTTCGGCAGCTGGGCGATCCCTCCCGTCTTTGGTGATGATGTGCCAGACGGTAGCAAGGCGTCATGAGCGCGCACTATGATGCGGTTATCGTGGGCGGGGGCATCGTCGGCGCACTGGTCGCGCGCATCCTGTCGCAGGCCGGCAAGCGTGTCCTGATCCTGGAGGCGGGAATTGAAGGCGCGATGAATCCGGCCACCTATCGACGCTATTTGCAGACGTTGTATACCGAGGGCGGCACTCGCGGGATGCCGAATGGGCCATATCCATGGAATGAGGCGGCGCCCTCGCCAGGCGACCCAGGCGGTAGACCGTACTACCAGTACGACACCGACATGCACTTCATGAGCGACTACTTACGAATGCTGGGTGGCACGACGCTCCACTGGCAGGGAACCTCGCTCCGGCTGGTGCCGAATGACTTCCGGATGCAAACTACTTACGGCCAAGGCATCGATTGGCCGATCACATACGACGATCTGGAACCCGCCTACCAGCGGGCCGAGCAGGAGGTGGGTGTCTCTGCCGACGTGGAGGATCAGCGCATCTTCGGGGTGTGGTTCCCCGACGGGTATGTCTACCCGATGCACCGGATGCCGCAGAGCATGGTGGATCAGTTCTTCGGCAAGAAGCTCGCCAAGAAGTCAGTCACGTTGCACGGCGGCCGGTATCCGCTGCGGGTGATCAGCATTCCCGTGGCGCGAAACTCCACACCGAACCCGAAATTCGGTCTCGGCGACGGCTACCGCCCGGTCGCTGCGGTCGCGAACCGCGACCAAGGCCTCCGGTGCCAGGGCAACTCCGTCTGCATGCCGCTCTGTCCGGTGCAGGCGAAGTACAGCGCCCTTAAGACTCTGGAGACGATGGCGCGCTCGGATCTGGTCGAGATCCGGACGCAGTGCGTCGCGTCGCGCCTGCTCATCGATCGCGATTCAGGGCGTGTCAACGGTGTTGAGTACAAGCGATACGAGACGCCGGGGTCGCCGCCGGGGTCGCCCGGCTATCCACCGCAGACTGAGACAGTGCAAGGGACCCTGGTGGTGCTGGCCGCGAATGCCATCGAGAACGCAACGTTGTTGCTCGCGTCGCACGCGGCCAACAGCAGTGACCAGGTGGGGCGCAACCTGATGGATCACCCGTATCTCTACGTGTGGGGGTACTCGCCGACCCCGATTTATCCATTTCGCGGACCAGACACTACGAGCGGCGTTGAATCACTTCGCGACGGGAAGTTTCGCGAGGTGCACGCGTCGTTTCGGGCCAGCCTCTCGAACTGGGGCTGGAGCGGGGAGCCGGGCCACCAGATCAAAGAGCTGCTCGGGCAGCAGACCTACGGCAAGGCTCTTCGTTCCGAATTGGCGGCCCGAATGGCGCACATGGTCAAAATCGGTTTCATGTTCGAGCAGCTCCCATCGCCCAAAAATCGTGTCACGATCAGCTCGGAGTTACGCGACACGATGGGTAACTTCCAGCCCGTACTTTCTTATCACTACGATGCCTATTCGTTGGCAGGCGTCGAGGTAGCTGTAGAGAAAGTGTGGAAGAAAGCGATCACCCGCTACGCCGAAATCGACGACAAGACTTGCTACCCTGATGATCCCGTCCCTCCCGGCTACCAACGTGTGATGTACAACGGGATTGGCTACAACATCATGGGTTCCGGCCACATCGTCGGAACGCACCGGATGGGCAGCAGCCGACGACATTCGGTGACTGATCGCAACATGAAAACGTGGGATCACCCAAACCTCTACGTCGTCGGTGCCGGGAACCAGGTGACCATTGGAACGGCTAACCCAACCCTTACGGCCGCCGCCCTGTCCGTGCGTGCCGCCGAGGCCATGGTGAGGGAACTCAAGTGATCGGCAAGTCGAAGCCCGCCAGCCGAAAGGCGCGGGGGGCCAAGATCCCCGTCCGTTCCGTGCCGGCGATACGCACGCCGGCCGACCTGCGCACGCACCTCCAGATGGCGCTGCAGGTAGAGCATGCCACGATCCCGCCGTACTTCACGGCGTGGCTGTCCATCCAGGACGGCCAAAACTTCGAGGCGGCGGAGACGATTCGTGGCGTGCTGCTCGAGGAAATGCTGCACCTGACGCTCGTGGCGAACCTGCTGAACGCTGTCAACGGGAACCCGAGTCTAACTCATCGGCGGTTCATCCCGCGCTATCCCCACCGACTGCCGCACAGTGGGGACCGCTTCGAGATCAATATCGAGAAGTTTTCGAAATCGGCGCTTGAGACGTTCCTCAAGATCGAACGTCCCGAGGCAAAGGGCGCGCGGCCGCAACCCGGGCACTTTCACACGATTGGCCAATTCTACGCCGCGGTCGGCCAGTCGCTGGACGAGCTCTGCGAGCGGCTGGGGGAAGGTCGTGTGTTCTGCGGCGATCCCAGCCGCCAGATCCGCCCAGAGGACTACTACGGTGCAGGCTCGATCGTCGTGGTCACCAATCGCGACACGGCGCACTGGGCCATCGCCAAGATTGTCCAGCAGGGCGAGGGTGCGCACCACGGGATCTTTGATGGTGATCACAAGATACTAGGCGAGGACGGGGGGCAGGAAGTCGCCCACTACTACCGGTTCATGGAGATCCTTAAGGGACGGTCCTATACACAGCACGACACTCCGTCCAGCGGGCCGACTGGGTGCGTCATGCCGGTGGACTACAGCGCCGTACACCCTATCCAGTCCAACGCGCTCGCGAGCAGCTACCCCCGAGGCTCCGAGATACGTGCGGCTCTGGTGGCCTTCGCCCGCGGGTACGGCGGACTGCTGGCTGCCCTGGAGGCTGCCTTCAACGGCGACCGGTCGCGGCTGACGGAGGGGGTCGCCCGCATGTTCTCGCTTCGCAACCAGGCCCTGGCATTGATGCAGACGCCGTCGGGGGACGGACGCACGACGGTCGGGCTCGACTTCGGCCCGCCGCTGCGCCGGTCGGTGTAAGGGACGACGAGGGCGTTCTCTACCACCCGCGACAATGCGACACACTCAGCGCATGGCAACACAATCTTGTTATATTCGCCATCGTTTCCCACGAGATACTTTTCGATACACCGTGTGGCTGTACCACCGACTTTGTTTGCACTTTCGCGATATTGAAGACCTACTCGCGGAACGCGGTATAACGGTGTCCTATATTGAGTCATTATGCAGGGCCTTGGATTCCAGAAATCAGCAGTATGGGACCCAACCGATAGAACCTGTAATCGGCGCTGCCGTAACCCTATATACATGAAGATAAGTAGTATTACCTCGTCCGAGGGAGAGTCTAGATTGCAATGTCCTCAGTGCCTTGCGGAGAATCGGGATGGACGGCGCTTCTGCGCGGAATGCGGCGGGCCACTGGCAATCGTATGTCCTGACTGCGCTTTTACCAATGACCCGGGTGAGAAGTTTTGCGGCGGCTGTGGTAAAGCTTTAGTGGTCGTGGCGGCGACAAGCGCCACCAAGCCCACATCTTTACAGACGGAGCCAAAGACACCCCTGTCGACACGCGAGTTAGGTCCCGCAAACCTCCGTGAGTCTGTCGCATCCGAGGCCGAACGCCGCCAGCTCACGGTGATGTTTTGTGACTTGGTCGGTTCGACGGCATTGTCGCGGCAGCTCGACCCCGAAGATCTGCGCAACGTCTTCGATATTTTTCAGCAAGCGGCGGGTCAGGTCATCGACCGTTACGATGGTTTCATTGCCAAATATATGGGCGATGGGATGCTCGTCTATTTCGGTTATCCGCGCGCGCACGAAGACGACGCTGAGCGTGCGATCCACAGCGCTCTAGAGATCATAGCGACCATGGAGCAATTAAACGACAGTCGAGGCCACGAGAAAGGCGGGAAACTAGCTGTACGTATCGGAATCGCCACCGGCTTGGTCGTGGTAGGGAAAGGCGCATCAGAAGAAGCGGCAATAGTCGGCGAGACACCGAACTTAGCCGCGCGTCTGCAGGCAATCGCGGACGCGAATACCGTTGTTATTGGAGAAAGCACACGTGACTTGGCGGGCGGAATGTTCGAGTACGATACGGCCGGTACCCACGACCTGAAAGGTTATGTGAAGCCGGTTCAGGTATGGCGCGTGGTGCAAAAAAGTTCAGCGGCAAGCCGTTTCGAGGCCACGGTCAAGCGTGGGTTGATGCCGCTTGTGGGGCGTGAAGAAGAAATCGCTCTTCTATTAAAGCGCTGGGAGCAGGCAAAAGACGGGGAAGGTCAAGTGGTGTTACTTACGGGTGAAGCCGGCATCGGTAAATCACGTATCGTGCGCGCCTTCCGAGATCGTGTGCTGGACGAGCCGCACAACCGCCTGCTGTACTACGGCTCGCCTTATCATCAAAACAGCGCCTTCTATCCGGCGATCGATCAAATCGAGCGTGCTATGCGGTTCGATAAAGATGACAGTCCCGCGCAAAAGCTCGACAAGATAGAGGCAGTGCTAGACGACCTGAGTCTAAGTAAAGCAGAACTTGTACCGCTGCTTGCGTCCCTTCTGTCGTTACCAACAAACGATCGTTATCCACCAGTCCTGCTCGGTCCTGAGCAAATGAAAAAGGACATAATGGACGCGCTGGTTACCATAATCGAAACAATGGCCTCTCGAAATCCAGTGATCATGGTGATTGAGGACGCACAATGGCTCGATCCGTCGACGTTGGAACTCATCGACCTTGTGATCGAGAAATTGCGGCCCGCCCGTTATTTACTGGTGATCACTTCTAGACCGGAGTTTGAAGCGCGCTGGAGGGGATCCGTCCAACCTACTTTGCTTACCCTGAATCGCATGAGCCGCAAAGAGATCGTGGTGATGGTGGAGGAAGTGACTCGGGGCAAGGTCCTGCCTGATGCGGTGCTCAATCATATCATCACCAAGACCGATGGTGTGCCACTGTTCGTCGAGGAACTCACAAAGACCGTACTCGAGTCGGACCTACTCCAAGATACAGGAGACCGATATGTGTTATTGGATTCCCTGCCCGAACTGACAATTCCGGCTTCGCTCCAGGACTCCCTGATGGCACGATTGGATCGATTGGCGACGGTCAGAGAAGTGGCACAACTTGCCGCGACTGTGGGGCGGAGCTTCAACTTCGAGCTATTGGCAGCGGTGTCACCGCTCGGCGACCAAGAGCTCAGAGATGCGCTTGCCCAATTGCTGGAGGCAGAACTGATTTACCACCGTGGCTTACCATCCGACGAAGAATACGTGTTTAAGCATCTCATGGTGCAGGAGGTGGCCTACCAGACGCTGCTCAAGACCACCCGTCAGCGATACCATGCGCGAATCGCGCAAGTACTCTCAGAGCAGTTCCCGCAGACAGTCGAAAATCAGCCGGAAGTTCTCGCCCATCATTACACCGAGGCACATCTTGCTAAAGAGGCCATCGGCTACTGGCAACAAGCCGGTCAGAAAGCAGTAGCGTGTTCGGCAAATCTGGAAGCAATCGGTCACCTAAATCAAGGCCTGAAGTTGTTAAATTCCCTGTTCGACACGCCCGAGCGTGTCGAACAGGAACTTAAGCTACAGCTCACCTTGGCGGTGCCACTCACCGCAACGTCGGGCTACGCCGCTCCGGAAGTGGAACATGCTTATAAACGAGCCCGTCAACTGTCTCAGCAGATGGGCCAAACGCCACAACTTTTTCCTGCCCTGTATGGCTTATGGCGATACCGTTGCTTACGGGCCGAGTACACAATAGCTCTTGAGCTCGGCAGGGAACTTTTTAAACTAGCTCAAGATTTGCAAGACACGGAGTTCGTCATGGCGTCACATCGAACACTTGGGGCGACATTCTTTTATCTCGGAGAGTTGAGCGATTCCCGTGCCCACCTCGCGCAGGTGATAGACAATTTATCCAAGGATCAGAGCGGCCCAGCTCAATTGATCCAAGAGGCATACGATGTCATTGATCCGCGTGTCGCCAGCCGATCATACATGTCCTGGGTGTTATGGCTGTTCGGTTATGCGGACCAAGCGCGACAGGAGAGTCGCGAAGTGGTTGCCCTAGCCCAGGCACTCGCTCATCCCTTTAGCATGGCATTGGCACTCAGCTTTGCCGCATGGCTACATCAGTTTTGTCGAGAGGAACAGCAAACCCGAGAATGCGCGGAAGCGGCTCTTTCACTTGCCCGCGAGCAGGGTTTTCCATTTTGGGTAGGATGGGGAGAAATACTGCGAGGCTGGGCGCTGCCGCAGCTTGGGCAAGACTATGAAGAGATAGTCGCGCAGATGAAACAAGGCCTGGTCAATTGGCGCGCCCAGGGATCAGAATTGGGGACCGCTTATTTTCATACCTTGCTGGCCGACGTACATCGGAAAAAAAGACAAACAGAAGAAGGGCTGGATGCCGTGGCTGATGCGCAGGCGTTTACCAAGAAAACTAACGAATGCTTCTTGGAGACTGAGCAATATCGGCTCAAGGGAGAGTTGTTGCTGCAACGAAGCGATGCGAGCACGGTAGAGCCCGAATCCTGCTTTCGGCAGGCGGTTGATGTTGCTCGCCATCAGCAGGCCAAATCACTTGAACTACGCGCAGCGACAAGCTTGGCACGCCTTTGGAACGAACAAGGTAAGCGCACCGAAGCATACGAGTTGCTTGCGCCGATCTATGGCTGGTTCACAGAAGGCTTTGATACAGAGGACTTGAAAGATGCGAAGACGCTTTTAACGCGGCTCGCGTGAGATTGCCGAAGCGGCTGTCCTCCGCAAAAAAGTCGTCGCACTGTAGTGGTCCGGCGATATTTAGGGTTGCACTATTGGGTAGTTATACAGCCGGGAAGCTCATAGCTGAGTGGCGGTAACCTGGTAACGTACCAGGTGCTTGGTCTCGAATTTTAGATAATCGCCAGAGTATTTGGTCGTTTAAACAAGGAGTTAGTGAGTGGCGCGCCCGGAGGGACTCGAACCCCCGACCACCTGGTTCGAAGCCAGAAGTCGAGTTTTTAATCACTACATAAATCAATCGATTACGCGCTCCGGCCCCGCGCGAATGTGACCAGAAGTGACACAAATGGACCTGAATAGACTGGAGTTGGTCACATTTTGGGCACACAGATTTTCATCGAACATCGTGTCATTGTACTGGTTAAGAATCGCTGGACCACTACAGTAGTGGTAATTATTCATACCACCTATTCCATGATCATATATAATTAAGTCTATTATGAGCACCGCTATTAAGAAAACGATATCACTGCCTCCAGATCTCGCGAAAGAAGCTGAGGAAATCGC
>CAMYNX010000131.1 GCA_947259875.1 uncultured Gammaproteobacteria bacterium
TGGACGCCATCGAGTCAAAGTTGCGAATTGATCACAAGATGATACGCTAAGCCTATAAAACCATTACAGAATCGGCTTAGTCATTCTAGTATTAACTAGTATTTATATGTAACCAGTGATACGCCCGATATGGTGATACCGGGCGCAGACAGGTGGCCGCGACCATAACCGTGAATTACGCTGACACCATACCCGGTTTTGACAACAACGACCGGCTCGGATTGACTACCTTTGGAAGCGTGTTGCTCCATGTGGTGATTGTGCTCGGCATTGGGTTCACCGCGCCCCAGATCCTTCCCAAGACTAACCCATTGCAAACCCTTGATATCACGTTGGTCAACACGCGCAGCGACCTGGCGCCGGACGACCCTGATTATCTCGCACAGGTAAATCAAGAGGGCGGCGGAGATACCGATAAGGTCCAGATCGCGCGCAGCCCGCTGCCCGCCAATCCAACGCCTAGTCAGTCCCAAAAACTGCCTCAAGCCAAGCTCGCGGCAAGAATAGAAACGTCACCCACAAAACCGGTCCCTGAATATTTGACCAAACACCAGGCGGTTCAGCAGGTCGTAACCACACCACCCGAACCGGAACCGGTCCGACGACGACAAGATGAAAATAAACTGGGGGTGGTCAACATGTCGGAATTAGACCAAGAGCGTCAACGTCTCAGTGCAGAAATCAGCGAGGCTTGGCAAGACTACTTGAAACGGCCTAAGCGTAAATTCCTAAGTGCGCGCACCAAAGAATACAGGTATGCCGTATATATGCAGTCCTGGATATTAAAAGTAGAACGGATCGGCAATCTGCACTATCCCAGGGAAGCCAAGCGAAAACAGCTGCGAGGCAGTGTCGTCCTCGACGCACAAATCAGTCCTATGGGAACGATATTGGGTATCGATGTCAAAAGGTCTTCGGGACACAAAATCTTGGATGACGCGGCCACACGCAGTGTGCGATTAGCGGCACCTTTCGATCCATTTCCCGAGAACATTCGTCGAGAAGTGGATATTCTGCACATCACGCGTACTTGGCAATACAGCGGTTCACAACTGACAAGCCGTTAGCCTCGCGATTTATCGGGATTTTTTACGTCACTTGTCAGCCTGCGCACAGTCGCTGATACTATGACCATGAATAGCTCTTTTCTCACTAACAACTTCCTGATCGCGATGCCGGCGATGCAGGACCCGAATTTCGACCACACAGTCACGTTCATATGCCAGCACAACGAGGAAGGTGCACTGGGTATAGTGATCAACCGCGTCGTCAATCTCACCGTGGGCGACATTCTGGACCAGATGAGTATTGCTCGCGAGGAATATCAAAAATCAGGGTCACCGGTACACTATGGTGGCCCGGTACAGAATGACCGAGGTTTCATTCTGCATCAAAATATTGGTGACTGGGATTCCACCCTACCCATTACCGACAACATCGGGCTGACAACGTCACGCGATATATTGGAAGCAATGGCCAGTAATGATGGACCGGACCGATATCTACTGGCACTAGGGTATGCGGGATGGGGCAGCGGGCAACTGGAACACGAAATCAAAGAAAACGCATGGCTCAACGGTCCTGCAGACTACAGCATAATCTTCGACACTCCCATCGAATCACGCTGGTCTAGCTCGGCCAGCCTGTTGGGAGTGGACGTAAACACCTTGTCTTCCGAGGCGGGCCACGCTTGACACTCCTGGGATTTGACTACGGAACCCAAAAAATCGGAGTTGCGGTCGGACAGACCATCACCCATTCCGCGCGCCCCCTGGATACCGTGGCTGTCCACAAGTCGATTCCTGCCTGGAATCACATGGACAAATTAATGGCTGCATGGCATCCGGATGGACTGGTCGTCGGTTTGCCACTCTCCTGTGAGGGCGACGAGACGCCGATGTGCGATGAGGCGCGACGGTTCGGACAGACACTCGAGCGCCGCTATCACCTGCCGGTTTACTGGATCGATGAATCCCTCACCACCAAGGAGGCATTGGTGACCCTGAGATCGAATGGCGCGAGTCAGGAAAAACAAGAGCGAGTACACCATCAGGTCGCCGCCCAATTGATCCTGGAGACATTCCTGCACCAAGAAGATTTGAGAGCATAGCCCGACTGACTATGAGCCAGCCGCAAACCAGAGAAATTGACGATCTGCTCGCGGCGATGACCGCGGCGCTGCATGGCTATCTTGACCGCGAGCCGCTGATGATCGGGATTCGCACCGGTGGCGTGTGGATCGCGGAGCGGCTGCATCGTGACCTGGGTGTTCCTGATCCTCTGGGTACCTTAGATATCACCTTCTACCGCGACGACTTTACGCGAATTTCAATGAATCCTCAGGTCAAGGCGTCACACTTGCCGGTCGATATCGATGACCGCCACATCATCCTGGTGGACGACGTGCTGCATACCGGTCGCACTACCCGGGCAGCGATGAATGTGCTGTTTGATTATGGGCGACCGAAGAGCATCAAACTGGCGGTGGTAGTGGAGCGAGATGGCCGGGAACTGCCGATTCAACCGGACGTTGTCGGCCAACATCTACAACTGGGCAACCATCAGCAGGTAAAACTAATCGGCCCAGAGCAACTACGACTAAACATTCTGGAGAGAACTGCTTGACGACGGCGGAGATTCAGTTCGACACCGATGGTAACTTACATCATTTCCTGACTATTGAGGGTCTGGGCCGCGATACCATTTTGCAAATACTTGACATAGCCGAGTCGTTCATCGACGTTGGCCACCGAGAAATCAAAAAAGTCCCCTTGTTGCGCGGCAAAACGGTAGTTAACTTATTTTTCGAGTCCAGCACACGCACCCGCACCACGTTTGAGATCGCCGCCAAACGCTTATCCGCCGACGTCATCAATCTGAATCCACAACGGTTGTCTACCAGCAAAGGCGAAACTGTCCTTGACACGGTTAACAACCTCGAGGCGATGCACACCGATTTATTTGTGGTACGAGACTCCCATAGCGGTGCAGCATTTTTGGTTGCGCAACATGTCCCGCCTCATGTCAGCATTATAAATGGCGGCGATGGACGCCATGAGCATCCGACTCAAGCGATGCTGGATGTGTTTACCATCCGACAACACCGGCCGGATTTTGAGAATCTGCGTGTTGCCATTGTCGGCGACATACTGCACTCACGGGTCGCCAGATCGCAGATTCACGCACTCAACATACTCGGCGCTGCAGAGATACGCGTGATCGCACCCAACACCCTGTTGCCGACCGAAGTGGAGCGGCTGGGTGTACATGTCTACAACGATATGAAACTGGGTCTCAAGGACGTGGACATCATCATTATGCTGCGGCTGCAGTTGGAGCGCATGCAGGGCACCTTGATCGCCAGCGAACAAGAATACTTCAATCTCTATGGGCTGACCCAGGAGAAACTCGCGTACGCCAATCCCAACGCACTGGTAATGCATCCCGGGCCCATCAACCGGGGTTTGGAAATCGCGTCGGATGTCGCCGATGGCCCGAATTCTGTAATCCTCGCCCAAGTTACCAACGGCATCGCAGTACGGATGTCGGTAATGGCAATGCTGTTGGGCGGCCAGTCCGCGCGGAGACAAGACTAATGGGCTTGTTGATTCGTGACGGCCATTTGATCGATCCGGCCCACGGCATCGACGGACAGCACGATTTGTATCTCAATGATGGTTTCGTGGCGGCTCTGGATCATCAACCCGGCGACTTCGCTACTGGACGGGTGATCGAGGCGCAAGGACTCGTGGTGTGTCCGGGGCTGATCGATTTGCGTGCGCGTCTGCGTGAACCGGGACTAGAACACAAGGCGACTATTGAAAGCGAAGTCAAAGCGGCGATAGCCGGGGGTATCACCACGTTGTGTATTCCACCAGATACAAATCCGGTAATCGACACCCCGGCCATGGCGCAGATGATCCAACAACGCGCGTGGCGAACTGGAAAGACCTTCATCCACCCGATCGGCGCACTGACTAAGAATCTCGAGGGTAACGTGTTGACCGATATGGCCGCCCTAGATGAGGCCGGTTGCGTGGGGGTGAGCAATGCCCTGAACCCGGTTAAGGATACCGTAGTCATGCGCCGCGCGATGCAATACGCCTCCACATTCGACCTCACGGTGTTTTTGCATGCCCAAGATCCGTGGCTGCAAGGCAACGGCTGCGTCCACGAAGGCCAGATAAGCACCAGGCTTGGTCTACCGGCGATACCCGAAGCCGCCGAGACGGTCGGCGTAGCGCGGGAACTGGCGTTGATCGAGACCACTGGAGCACGCTGCCATTTCTGCCAGTTGTCCAGCGCCCGCGCGGTGGAGATGGTGGCCGAAGCGCAACAAAGAGGGTTACCTGTGTCTGCCGATGTCAGCGCACATCATCTGCACCTCACCGAGCACGACATTGGATTCTTCAATACCCAATGCCACGTGATACCCCCGCTGCGCACCGAGCGGGATCGGGATCAATTGCGCCAAGCGGTCAAGGACGGAGTTATCTCCGTGATCTGTTCCGATCATCAACCCCACGAACCGGACGCCAAGCTGGCACCGTTTAGCAAATCAGAACCCGGGATCTCGGGCCTGGAGACATTGCTGCCGTTGACTTTAAAAGTGGTGGACAACAAACAGCTCTCACTGTCCGCGGCGATCGCCACCTTGACGCACAAACCGGCGCGGATCCTGGGCATAGACGCCGGTCATCTTGGTCCGGGGGCAACTGCCGACGTATGCATTTTTGATCCGAAACAGGAATGGATCTTCAACCGCGAGCATATGGTGAGCCGGGGACGAAACACACCGTTTCAGGGCTGGCCATTCACAGGTAAGGTCACCCATGTGTTGATCGGCGGCGAGGTAGTCTACGAGAGTGGATCAGAAAAATAGGGTTCGGAGTCTGTGACTCCGAACCCTATTTTTAGACGCCCGAATCTGAAAGACTAAGTCATAAGAAAATGGGGAGGTAAGAAAGGGGTCTGCATTCAATGCAAATCCTACTTTTCATGCTCACAGGCTCGTTATCAGAATATTAAAACGTGACGTTACGCATCGTCTCGCCCAACTCATATTCGCCGGCATCACCGCTTTCCAGTTTAATACGCAACCGCAAGTCGTTGGCCGAGTCGGCATTACGCAACGCATCTTCATAGCTGACTAGGCCGGCTTCGAAAAGATCAAACAAAGACTGGTCAAAAGTCTGCATACCAGCTTCTCGGGATCTACTGATGATGTCTCTAACCTCGTGCATCTTTCCCTTTAAAATTAGATCGGAGATCAACGGTGAATTGATCATGATCTCTACCGAAGGAACCCGGCCCTTACCCTCTTTGAGCGGTAGCAATCTCTGCGACACCATGGCACGCAGGTTCATCGACAGATCCATCAACAACTGGATTCGCCGTTCCTCAGGGAAGAAATTGATAATGCGGTCCATGGCTTGATAGGTATTATTAGCGTGCAAGGTTGCGATGCACATGTGACCGGTCTCGGCGAACACGATCGCGTTATCCATAGTTTCCCGCGTTCGAATTTCGCCAATCTGAATGACATCCGGCGCCTGACGCATGCTATTCACCAGGGCGATTTCCCAAGACTGTGTATCTACACCGATTTCACGTTGAGTGACGATGCAATTCTTATGTTCGTGGACAAACTCGATAGGGTCCTCGACGGTGATGATGTGTCCATAGCTATGCTCGTTGCGATACCCCACCATCGCCGCCATCGACGTAGTCTTACCGGTACCGGTACCACCGACAAAGACAATCAGGCCGCGTTTGGTCATCGCCAGTTCGTTCATCACTGGCGGCAGGTGTAGCTCATCAAACTTTGGAATGTAGGTCTGAATCCGGCGCAACACCATCCCGACCCGGCTTTGTTGTACGAACACATTGACGCGGAATCGCCCAATGTCCGCGGGGTTGATGGCAAAATTACATTCGTTGGTGGCCTCAAATTGCCGGCGTTGCTCCTCATTCATGATGCTATACGCAAACTCCCGGGACTGCTCCGGAGTCAATGCCTGCTTGGTAATCGGCGCAATCTTACCGTCAATCTTCAGGCTGGGCGCCACACCAGCGGTGATAAATAGATCTGACGCGTTCTTGTGTACCATCAATTTTAGAAAATCGGTAAACAGCATCAGCGCGCTCCACTAGCTGCTCCGCCAACCACCGGGTTCGCGGACTGGGTGAATTTGGTTTTATCGATCGCCCGCGATCGGGCTTCCTCAAGCAATACGACACGGTTGTTTACGAGTTGTAACAAGTGCTGGTCAAGGGTTTGCATACCGTACGAATGGCCGGTTTGAATCGACGAATACATTTGCGCGATCTTGTTTTCGCGAATCAGATTTCGAATCGCGGATGTTGCTATCATGATTTCCCAAGCGGCCACGCGGCCACCACCGATCTTTTTCATCAGGGCCTGAGCAATGACGGCCTGCAGCGACTCCGATAGCATCGAGCGCACCATCTCCTTTTCGGCCGCCGGAAACACATCGATGATCCGATCGATGGTCTTTGCTGCGGAGGTGGTGTGTAAAGTAGCGAACACCAGATGCCCAGTCTCCGCTGCAGTCAGCGCAAGCCGGATGGTCTCCAGATCACGCATCTCGCCCACCAGAACCACATCCGGATCTTCCCGCAGGGCGGCGCGTAACGCTTCGGAGAAGCCCAATGTATGCGGACCCAATTCCCGTTGATTAATCAGGCAATTCTTACTGGTATGCACGAACTCGATGGGGTCCTCGATGGTAAGGATGTGGGAAAACAAATTTTCGTTCACATGATCGACCAGAGCAGCGAGGGTCGTTGATTTACCCGAACCGGTGGGGCCGGTACACAACACCAAGCCACGAGGTTTCAACGAAAGGTCGGCAAATACCGGCGGTGTGTTGAGCTGGTCCAGGGTCAGAACCCGGGTGGGAATGGTACGAAACACGGCCGACGGTCCCCGCTGTTGCTGAAATGCGTTCACTCGGAAACGGGCGATGTTGGGCAACTCGAAAGAAAAGTCGACCTGCAGAAATTCCTCAAAGTCCTTCTGCTGCTTATCGTTCATGATATCGTAGACCATGTTGTGGACCGTGCGGTCCGCCAACGGATCCACGTTGATGCGCTTGATATCACCGTCGACACGAATCAACGGCGGCAGTCCGGACGAAAGATGCAGGTCGGATGCGTTTTTCTTGTGCGCGAACGCAAGTAATTCAGAGATATCCATCGACAATCCCCTTAGGGCTGAAAGTCTGTAGCGGCGATTTGTTTAATTCTCACCGTTAAAGTATAACGACGCACAGCACGCAAACAAGCCAGTATGACGACGTTTTACAGTTGCAGACCGCTAAACAGCGACTCGATAAGGTCCTATCTTCGATTCACGATACTGCCCACCGGGCGGGTCGAGCGCCCCATGATATTTGCCTTATCGGCGCCAGCAAGGCACAGCCAGTAGCGGCGATCCGCGAGTTGGCGATACTCGGGGTACAGAATTTTGGCGAAAATTTCGTCCAGGAGGCGCTGGAAAAACAGACCGCTCTGGCCGATCTGGACCTTATTTGGCACTTTATCGGACGCATTCAAAGCAACAAAACCTTGGATATCGCCAAACATTTTGATTGGGTCCACAGCGTGGATCGAATCAAGATTGCGCGCCGCCTGTCACGGCAACGTCCCGCTGATCAAGATCCGTTAAATATTTGTCTGCAAGTGAATATCCAACAAGAGCCAACCAAGGCCGGCCTGGGCCTGGAGTCCCTGGACGAGGTGGCCCATACCGCTAACGAGTTGCCGGCCATACAGTTACGGGGGCTGATGGCGATTCCGCAGCCGACCGATGATCTCGTTGCGCAACGAGGCTCATTTGCCCAACTCCGCACGGCCTTGGAACGGCTCAATGCCCAGGGGCTTCGTCTGGATACCTTGTCCATGGGTATGAGCGCAGACATGGACGCGGCTATTCTCGAAGGAGCTACCATGATTCGCGTCGGCACCGGATTGTTTGGGCCACGTGAGCGCAAATGAACAATCTAGGCTGGCGTACACTGAGGGCAAACACGGCACCCCACACCTGACGAACACCCTTATGCCCAGGTAATCGCCACACTGACCGTGTCTTCCTCTTGCCACCTGCATCGCGCTACTTAACAATACACGCCTGGTCACTAGAATTATCGTAAATACCGAATAACAAACCCTTGAATATCTTTTAGTTATGCAAGACCTCACTATTAGTTTCATCGGCGGCGGCAATATGGCGCGCAGCCTGATAGGCGGTTTACTCAACACCGGTTGGCCGAGCAAACATGTCTGTGTCTCCGAACCGGACGAGGAAAAACGCGATTTTTTTGAGCATCAAATGGGGGTTCGGGCTTTGCGGCAAAATGAGGCCTCCATCGAAGGTGCCGATGTAGTGGTATTGGCGGTCAAGCCCCAAGTATTACGGGACATGTTGTTGTCGGCACAGCAAACCCTGCAACAAAGACGGCCGCTGGTGGTGTCCATCGTCGCCGGGATTCGCGAGCGCGACATTCAGCGCTGGTCGGGAGGCGGGTTATCGATCGTTCGCGCGATGCCAAACACGCCGGCGCTCGTAGGCTCCGGGGCAACCGGGCTTTACGCCAATGAGCTAGCCGATGATGGGCAACGCGACGTTGCCGAATCTCTGCTGCGCGCAGTGGGCACCACGGTGTGGTTGGATGAGGAAGTGATGCTCGACGTGGTGACCGCACTGTCTGGCAGCGGACCCGCTTATTTTATGTATTTCATGGAGGCGCTGGAACAAGCGGCGATCCAACATGGTCTAGCCGCCGGTACCGCGCGGCTGTTGACCTTGGAGACCTGCCTGGGGGCGGCAAAATTGGCAATAAACAGTGAAGAAGACCTGCTGGAACTGCGCCGACGAGTCACCTCACCAGGTGGTACTACGGAACGCGCGTTACAGGTTATGGATGCGGCCAAGTTGCCGGACATCCTGAACCAGGCCTTCGATGCTGCAGTGAAGAAAGCGTCGGAATTGGCGGAAATCTTGGGGAGAGACTAATGGGAGGTAGTTACTTAGGAAACGCCGGTATTTTTCTAGTTGACACCATTTTTGGCCTATACATTTTGTTAGTATTGTTACGCTTCCTGTTCCAGTGGGTGCGCGCGGATTTTTACAATCCGATCTCGCAATTCATAGTTACCGCGACCAATCCACCAGTGGTGTTCACTCGCCGATTAATCCCCGGTATTTGGGGTTTGGATCTTGCCTCCATCGTTTTCATGTTGGCATTGGCGGCGTTAAAGGTGTATCTACTTGCCTGGATGGGTGGGGCGAACCCAAAGTTCACGGGGGTGATGGTGTTCGCCATCGGCGAGTTGTTGCAACTCACGGTGTACGTGTTCATGGTTGCGGTCATCATCCGGGTGATCCTGAGTTGGATGGGCCCACGTAGTTACAATCCGGTTGTGGGCTTGTTACACAGTCTGACTGAACCTGTGATGGGGCCAGCCCGTCGATTGCTCCCGCCTATGGGTGGACTGGACTTATCGCCCATATTGGTGTTCATTGTCTTGGGCCTGGCACTGCGGCTCATCGTGCAACCGATCCTGGACATCGGGCGGGCACTGGCGATTACGTGAAATCCCAGCACTGGTATCACTGGGATGGCGCCACCCTGGTGTTACGCGTCAAGGTCCAGCCCCGGAGCGGCAGTAACGAGATCATCGGGGTGACCGGCGATACCCTGCGAGTGCGCTTGCAGGCACCACCGACGAACGGTAAAGCCAATCAAGCTCTGCTGGTAATGCTGGCCGCGACATTCTCGGTACCGAAACGGAACGTCACAATCCGTCACGGCCACGGTTCACGGATTAAGACCGTCATTGTCGCTCAGCCCCTCACCGTGCCCGACGCTTTGCTCGCCCACATCGGGTTGACCAATGCTAGATCGGCGTCTAAGACTTATAAGTAACGATTATTCAAAGAGTGGGGGTTTGATCGGGGTGTGGGCCAGCGGCAGTGATCGCTGAGCCGGTGGCAGTGGTGCTCCCCTGTCTTCAAAACCATGCAGCAAAAAGCAGTCGTCATCGATTTGTTTGGACGCCGTCTGGACGATTATGGCCAATGGCGGAATCGGCTGATGCAGAAGATCCAGGCCTACCAGGCATGGTATGACAAGCAGGATCACGACGATGCCGAGTAT
>CAMYNX010000132.1 GCA_947259875.1 uncultured Gammaproteobacteria bacterium
TGTCGGATCAGGCTCCGCAGAGAACCTGTTTGCACTGCGTCCGGAGTTTCACCGTGTCGACAAAATCTTCGCCAGCCACCTGCACACCGACCACGTCGGTGATGCCGCTGTGGTCTGGGTCGGCGGTTGGCTGAGCGGAAGGTACACGCCACTACATATCTACGGGCCTTCAGGCTCGAAGCCTGAGCTCGGGACCGCCGCTTACGTGGAGGGGCTTAAAAAGACTTATGCCTGGGACATCACGGGTCGCTCTGGCATATTGCCCGACGCCGGCGGTGGACTCATTGCGCACGAATTCGATTACAAGCAGGACAACGGCGTGGTTTACGAGGAGAACGGGGTCAAGATCACCTCCTTCCCCGCTGTTCACGTGCTTGATGGCGCGGTCAGCTATCGCTTGGAATGGAACGGCCTGAGCTTCGTTTTCGGTGGCGACTCGGCACCCAACAAGTGGTTCATCGAGCGCGCCAAGGGTGCCGACTTCGTCATCCACGAAATGTTCTACACGCCCAAGGGGCTGGAGCAGGCCCTGGGCTTCCCGCCGCGCCAGGCGACCATCGTTTCGTCTTATATCCACACGCCACCGAGCGGTTTCGGCAAGATTCTACGACGGGCCGCTGGTTATTGCAGATGACTTGATGGCCTGGAACATAAGCAAGGATCGGATCGTGCAGCGCGAAGTTGTGAGCGCGGAGCGCGTCCAGGCACCGCCAACAACGATGGAATACAAGACGGCCAAGCGCAGCGGACAGGCCAGCTATTCCAAGTACATCGACGACGGCAAGTGGGAGGGGTACACGCCGCCGCCGTTGCCGGAGCGGTGAGGTTTGAGGGTTGAACGTAACATTTCTGTAGTGGCTCTGGTAGGCTTTGTCATTCTGAGCGCGCGTCGCGAGCGAAGAATCTCAAGATCCTTCGTCACTTTGTTCCTCAGGATGACAAAAACCGAACTGTCATTCTGAGCGACCGTAGCAAGGCTGTCATTCTGAGCGAGCGGAGCGAGTGAAGAATCCGATCTGCCGTGGGTCGTGCTCAGTGCGGCGAGGTAGCTTACCGTCTTAGCTGTAAGTTATGAGTGTTGAGAGAACAAGATCCTTTCCCTCGTTTGTCCCCATACTGCAGGGGAACTGCGCTCAGGACAGGCTGTTGCTTCGCGCCTAAGGATGACAAGAATGGACTTGTCATTCTGAGTGAACGTAGTGAGCGAAGAATCTTAAAACGATCAGGAGAAATTGTGACTATGAATGTAAATTTCACATGGGCCGTGTTGGCGACCTGCGTGGCATTGAGTGTGCAGAGTCCGACTGCCAGTGCCCAGAAATCTACCGCCATCGAGCCCGAAGCGGCGCAGATCCTGCAGCAGATGAGTGATTATCTGGGTTCACTGAAGCGTTTTTCGTTTCGTGCCGAGAATACCGTAGATACGGTAATGCCCTCTGGGCAGAAGCTGCAACTGGGCGCCAATGTCGACATCGCGATCCGCAGACCCAACCACTTTCGGGTAAACCGCAAGGGGGATTTCGGCGACCAGGAATTCTATTTCGACGGCCGGACTCTGACGTTGTACGGAAAGTTGGTGAACTACTACGCGACGATGACGGCATCGGAGACCATAGACATCGACTCGGGACTCGATTACGCCAGGGAGGAAGTCGGGGTCGTCATGCCGGGCTCCGATCTGGTCTACCACAACCCTTACCAGGTACTCATGGAGGACGTGGAATCCGGCATGTACGTGGGGACCAGCAACATCGGCGGGGTTGAGGTACATCATCTGGCGTTTCGAGGTTCAGAGGTGGACTGGCAGATCTGGATCGAAAACGATGACACGCCTTTGCCTAGTAAATACGTGATTACCTCGAAGTGGATCACCGGGGCGCCTCAGTTTACCGCTGTATTTTCAGATTGGGATACTTCGGCGCAGCTGAAGGACGCGCTGTTCACCTTCTCTCCACCGCCGGGGGTCGAAAAGATCGGTTTCATCCCGCTGCGCGGTAACACCGTTTCCGAACAGGAGGAGACTAGATCAGACATTCGCGGGCTGCCGATATCGAAATTATCTCTCATTGAAGCGGCGCACGCCGCGAGACCGGCCGTACACCGGAGCGCGCATCGGACCGTACGTCCCCATCGCGGCCATACCAATGTCAACGTCAGCCGCAGCGGTAGCCGTGGGCACCGCAGTGTGGATGTCGACGTTGACGTGCGCCGCCGACCGCCGGTCGGGGCGGTAGCCGCCGGCATTGCCGTGGGGACGAGGGTGGCAACGCTGCCGCGCAGTTGTACTACCGTCGTGCGCTACAACGTCACTTACCACCACTGTGGCGGCGTTTATTACCGCCCGTATTATCAGGGCACGACGTTAGTGTACGTCGTGGTAGACGCGCCTTGATGGAATTCCGGGGAATTCCGGGGACAGTTAACTTAATTCGGGGAATTCCGGGGACAGGTAACTTAATTGTGGATATTTGAATTCCGGGGACAGTTAACTTAATTGTGGATATTTGGGCAATCATCCCAAAGAGGTGGCAAAGATGGAAAACAGAATACTTTTATTCGCGTGCGTGGCGATCCTGGCGGCATCCAGTGTTCAAGCAGGAGAAAAGACGCATTGGGGATACGCGGGCCAAGAAGGCCCGGCGCATTGGGGCGAACTCGATCCAGCATTTGAGCTATGTGCCACGGGCAGAAATCAATCACCCATCGATGTGCGGGGATTCTTCGATGTCGATCTCCCGCCAGTGAAGTTCAATTACGATACGCGGGTGAGCGAGCTGTTCAATAATGGCCATACCGTCGATGCCCGCTACGAAGCCGGCAGCACGATCACGGTTGACGGCATCGCGTTTGAGCTCAAGCAGTTCCATTTTCATACGCCGAGCGAGAACCACATCGGCGGCCGGTCGTTCCCGATGGAAGCTCACCTGGTGCACGCCGATGCCAACGGAAACCTGGCGGTGGTGGCCGTGATGTTTATGGAAGGCAAGGCCCACGACGCGATTGCGCGGTTATGGAAGCAGCTACCGCAAGAGGTGGGACGAAAGCAGGTTCTCGGCGAGATGGTCAGCGCGGTACAGTTGTTGCCGCAGAATCGGGAGTACTACCGTTATAACGGTTCGCTGACCACACCACCGTGTACCGAAGGTGTACGCTGGATCGTACTCAAGAATCAGGTGACGGTATCTAAAGAGCAGGTCGAGGCGTTCGAGCGGGTTATTCCCCATCCCAACAACCGGCCGGTGCAACCACATAATGCCCGCTTCGTACTGCAGTGACTATCTGATGCGACCAAGACGCGATAAATCCCGGAGTGATAATTGATGATGCAAAAACATCTATGCCTCTTTATTCGGAGGACTCTCACGATTCTGAACTGTTTTTTCTTCGTTGGGTTGACCGCAGAATCCACTCAAGCTGCGGTCAAATACGAACCTTCACCGGTATTAAATGCCTCCGCAGTGCTTCCGGAATTCTTTTTCAAAAGTGACCAGTACAAAATCGATCAACGGGTACGCAATGACGGATTGGTAAACTCATACAGGGTCTCTTCACCGCATGGCAACTTTGAAGTTACCTCTACGGTGGCGCTGTACAAGCTGGTTGGTGAAATAGAAGCCATTGCAGCCATGGTAAAAGTGGAAGAAAGCGACAGCTACAAGACGTCTTTAAAAGAATCAGGAACCAACACGGTGGCGGGCGTAAAAAACCTGGTTGCAGATCCGGTAAGTAGCGTTAAAGGCGCAGGCAAAGGGCTGAGCAGCCTTTTTTCGCGCGCGGGGGAAGCTATGTTTCAAAGCAGCCCCGGAGAAACGGAGGAGTCTATTCAACAAACCAGGTGTTGCAGGATCATCTCGATCGTCTTGCCTGGGCTGATTATACCGGGGGCATTACCATCAGTGTTGCCACGCTACCGTTTGGGGGGCCGGCGAAGGTCGTCTATTCCTCATCTAACGTGGTCCGTTTGCTCAACGAAGCAATAGCCCTGACGCCTCCCGTTGAACTGAAAAAGCAGAATCGGGAAAAACTGGCAAAGATGAAGATTGACCCCAACCTGAGTGATCTGTTTATCAACAATACACATCTTTCGCCCAGACAGCAGACGTACATTGTCGCTGCGCTGGAGGCCATGCCCGAAGCGGCTAATCGTGAAGTCGCTCTCATGGTGGCCCTGCAGGTAAAGGACACAGAGGTGCAAGCATGTTGCCAAAATAAAACAACTCTATCCAGTGCAACGGATCATGGGTGCCAGGGATGCCGAGGGCACTATGGTGCTGCTGGTTCCAGTAGATTATTTAACCTGGAACGAGAAACTGGCCGGGGCCGTTGATGCAATGAGTAAGGCGTTAGCCAACAGGGGAAAAGGGAAAAACCAAATATGGCTTCTCGGGTCTGCCAGCGATATGGCGCAAGCCAAATTGCAGCAAAAGGGATGGAATGTAAAGTCGCGGGTCGCGGAGAAAATTGGCATAAACAATACGGGTATTCGTAAGTAATAAGGTCTCGTGGTTTGAGTCCTGCGGGGTCAGTCATAAGGAAGACAGACGCAGTTCCGGGGACAGTTTACTTAATTCTCTTCTCTAACCTGGACAACTGTTTCAACTAATTCAGCTTACTATCCTTGGGGCATTCGGAACTTATGAGGTACGAATTAAGTAAACTGTCCCCCGAACTTACTGAGAATGAGGTGACGCTTGTCCCTGCACAGCAGGGGGAAGGATCTTACACTTAACAGGAGCGATCTTCGCTATGACTGTACATCATACATTGGGGCTGCTGGCGATCTTCGTTTTTTTGAGCGTATCAAATACCGCCAGCAGCGCCGACGAACCTTCAGCAATAGAACCCGAAGCGGCGCAGGTCTTGCGACAGATGAGTGATTATCTGGGTTCGTTGAAGAGTGTTACGTTTCGTGCCGACAACACCATCGACATGGTGATGCCGTCTGGGCAGCAATTGCAGGCGGGCGGCAACGCCGACGTTGCAATCCAAAGACCTGACCGGTTTCGGGTGAACCGCAAAGGCGATCTTGGCGACCAGGAATTCTATTTCGACGGGAAGACGCTGACGTTATATGGAAAGCTCGTGAACTACTACGCAACGATGACGGCGTCGGAGCCCATAGACATCGACACGGCGCTCGAGTTTGCCAGGGAAGAAGTGGGCGTCGTCGCGCCGGCATCGGATCTTTTTTATCAGAATGCTTATCAGGGACTCATGGAAGACGTTGCATCCGGTACCTATGTGGGCACCAGCACCGTCGGCGGGGTCGAAGTTCACCATCTGGCGTTTCGCGGCAGCGAGGTCGACTGGCAGATCTGGATCGAGACGGGCGACAAACCGTTGCCCCGAAAATACCTGATTACGTCGAAATGGATCACCGGTGCGCCGCAGTTTACGGCGGTGTTCTCGAACTGGAACATGTCGGCGAAGCTGGAAGACGCGCTGTTCAAATTCACGCCGCCGCCGGGGGCCGAGGAGATCGGATTTATCCCGCTGCGCGGTGACACCGGGTCCGGCGCAGGAGGAACCCAACAATGAAACCTATCCGAACCGTTGCCATTGTCATGTCGGTTTACCTGCTCGCGAGTGTGGTATCAGACATTCCCGGAACGCCGATAACGAAGTTGGCCTTCGTTGATACCGCGCACGCCGCACGTCCGGCAGTGCACCGCAGTGCCCACCGGACTGCGCATCGGACAGCGCGCCCCTCACGAGGGCACACCAATGTCGACGTGGATGTCCGCGGCCGCGGTGGGTATCGCAGTGCTGATATCGACGTTAACCGCAGCGGTGGCCGCGGCTATCGCAGTGTAGATGTCGACGTTGACGTTCGCCGTCGTCCCACTGTCGGCGCGGTCGCCGCGGCGATTGCGGTGGGGACCCGGGTCGCGACGTTACCGCGTAGCTGTACCACGGTGGTGACCTATGGCACCACTTATCACCATTGTGGTGGTGTCTATTACCGTCCGTACTATCAGGGCACGACGGTGGTTTATGTCGTTGTGGACGCGCCTTAAACGCGGATTAGTTCCCATTTAAATCCTTAAGTCGGTGGGGGAGGTGCGGCTGAGAAGGTAAACTTTCTTGGGCTGCATTTTATACAATGATTGACCCCGAGCAGTGAGGTTTGCGACGCGAGGCCGTAGACGGTAGATTTGAAGCAACAGCGAACAATGGTAAGTGTATTGCTTCGCCGGTCCACGGCCTCTCGTCTAGCACTTGAATAGAAGACCTATGTCTAGTTCGCCATGCCCGACTTTTTAACCACGGTGTTCGCCACGCTTGTTAGCTTGCTGCCGATCTGCAATCCCCCGAGCACTGCAGTACTGTTCCTGACCATGGCGCAGGGGTATCCCAAGGCGCGGCAGAACCAGCAGGCGATGATGGCGTCGATCTACATGGCGGCCATTCTTTTGGCGTTCTTCTTTGGCGGCGCCTTGATCATGACGTTTTTTGGCATCTCGTTGCCTGGCGTGCGCATCGCCGGCGGACTGATCATAGCCGGTGTCGGTTTCGGGATGCTCAAGACCGATCCTCCGGAGGAGGTCTCAGAAGAGTCGAAGCAAGAGGCGCAAACGATGCGCGATATCGCATTCACGCCATTGGCAATGCCTAGCCTTGCCGGGCCCGGCGCGATTGCGGTGGTGATCACGATGGCATCGGGTGCCGAAGGATTCGCAGGTCACTTAGCGGTGACTATAGGTATCGTGTTGGTCGCCGCTGTCGCATGGGTGGTGTTGCGCACCGCGCCGGCGGTGGTGAAGTTCTTGGGGACCACCGGATTGAATGCCTTGACGCGCGTCATGGGTTTTCTCCTTGTCTGTGTCGGCGTGCAGTTCGTGGTCATGGGGGTTTACGGGTTCTTTCTCGACGAGTCCTTTGCCCGGCCGATTATCGAGATGTTTGATCGGTTGAGAAGTGAGGTGTAGCGTGATTTAGATGCAGACCCGAAGGACACTTAGCTTTAGGTTCCAGACCAAATTGAACTAGGGGAACATCACTGAGACTCGCGGTAAATAGTCTCATGTAGACTCGACGCCAGAGCCCCTGCTGGCGACGGTCCTGGAACACGGCGTGTCCTCGCTCAACCATCAAAGTCATGCCGTATATATCTTCAGTAAAATGGATGGCCTCCGATTTACGAATGTGCTAATATTTGCTACCATGTGCTAGCATTTGCAAGTAATCTTACTCACAACGGAGAAACGTACTATGGGAGTGGTACAGATCAGTGCACGGATTGATGAAAGGCTGAAAAGCGCGATTGAACAGTACTGTAAATCGCGTGGCATCGTCATGAACCACTTTGTTCAAGAGGCGCTTCTCGATCGCCTGGAGGAACTCGAAGACATCGAAGATTTGAAGCAGATCCGCCACGAGCCTACCCGTCCTTTCTCGGACGTGCTCGCGGAACTCAAACTCGATGACAAGATATAAGCTCGAGATCTCGCGTACTGCGGAGAAACAGCTAAAGAAGCTCCCACCGTCGGATCAACAGCGCGTAACGAAAGCTATCCTTGACTTGGCAGATACTCCATTTCCAAGGGGCTCACGAAAACTCTCCGGCTACGAAGACGTCTTCCGTATCCGAATTGGTCGGTACCGAATCCTCTACAGTGTTCTGGAAAAAGAACTGGTCATCATCGTGCTGAAGATCGGTCACCGCAAAGATGTATATCGTTGACTTCGGTTTTTTCAAGGTGTTCGGCGAGACAATAATTGAAAAGAAGTCGATCTGGTGATCCACCAATGCTTTCGTTTAGAAAGTCTAGGTCGATTGCAAAATGATTGGGGTCGGAATTGAATTCAAACCTGTGGTTTGCCTTCATCATGCTTTTATGCTATCAATATTGATATCATCTTAATCGAGTCTGCAGACTATGGGTCAGGTTATTGTTCGTAATTTGGATGAGCGGGTTCTGAAGGCGTTAAAGGCGCGGGCAAAACTCACCGGCCGTTCCCTCGAGCAGGAACTGCGAGACATACTCACTGATGCAAGTCATCTGAATGCCGAAGAAAAGCTGAGCTTACTCAATCAAATTCGTGCGATGTCAGGCGGGCCCTACAGCGAGGATAGCGTGGCGTTGATTCGCCAGGATCGAGACCGGCGATGACCTGGGTCATCGACGCGTCAGTGGCGGCCAAATGGTTTTTTGAAGAAGAGTTGACTGATAAAGCGAGTGCAATTATCCAGTCCAATCGTCCGTTGATTGCCCCAGACCTGATCTTTGCTGAGGTGTGTAATGTTGCCTGGAAACGAGTGCGTCAGCAGGAGATCTCAAGAGCGCATGCGGTCGCGGTTGCTTCGGCATTACCTGGGATGTTTTCGCTAATTACACCGAGTGCAGAAATTCTGGACGATGCTTTGGAATTAGCCCTAAAGCTTGACCAACCTGTTTATGATTGTCTGTATTTATCTTTGGCCAAGGCACGGGACGTACCACTGGTGACGGCCGATGCCGGTATTACACGTTTGGCGAAGAAAAAGCGCACCGGAATAACCGTGGAATATCTCGCCAAAGTCAGGCTTTAACTGGTGTGGTAAGGCCCGTTTCGTAATTTGGGACGTCTTTCGGGAACAACGTCCGGCTAACCGTTGTGCTGTGCAAAAATGCCATCCCGGCGGTTTGCGTACAGACATAGTTCATGTCTGTCTGGTCCTAACATTGCAGTTCACTGAGAAATCAGTTTATCCGTCGCACGGCCCTGTCAGGCAAACACGTACTCCATACCCACCCCAACGCCCGTAGTCGGCTGGTGTATGAATTTTCTCCCGAAAGCAATAAACTGTTCGCTCAATAAAAAAATCGATGGAATGGGAGTAATTTCGTGCGCAGACAACAACACATTGTCCCGGCTCTTTTGTTCTGCTTCGTGTTTTTTTCTCAGCCGGCTGCGGCGGCCAAGTGGGAGTATGAAATCACGCCTTATCTTTGGACCGCCGGCATGGACGGGGATATCGGCCCGCCGGGCCGGACCACCAGCGTTGATGTCTCGTTCAGCGACTACATCGGGTTTATCGATGCTGCGTTGGCGTTTGTCTTCGAAGCGAGAAGTGACAAGTGGTCCTATGGTGTCGATCTGATGTGGGTCAAGCTGCAGGAAGATCTGGACCTGCCGAGGACGACTCTGGATGCCGAGGTCGAACAACTGTTGTTCGAGGGGTGGGTTGGTTACCGCCCGGATGCGTGGCGTGATCTGCGGGTGGTCGGCGGCGTTCGTTATACGGACGTCGATGCGACATTCGATTTCGTGGGGCTCCCGCCCAATCTAAACGTGGGTGACAGTTTTGCCGATCCCTTCATTGGGCTGGAGTGGCGGCCCCGGTATGGCAAGTGGGAGTTCGCATTACAGGGTGACATCGGCGGCGGGATAGAGGCGGATTTCACATGGGGGGGATTGGTCGGTGCGAGTTATCAATTCTCCAGGCGCTGGTCCGGCAAATTTGCTTACCGAGTCCTGGATGTTGACTACGAGAGCGACGAATTCGTGTTCGATATGTTCCTAGAGGGTATTATGCTAGGCGTGGGTTTCAAGTTCTGATCTTTGGTCGATATAAAGTTGTGATGTTGAGAGTTACGGCACCCACGGAGTTCCGGGGACAGTTTACTTAATTCTCACCTTTGATCCGGACAACTATCACAACTAATTCGGTTCACTGCCCTAGGAACTTTATGGCCTATGTCGAATTCGATGATCAGGGCGATCTGTGGTCGGAGACCCAGCTTACCCGGACACTGGACGAGATCGAGAAGGCCAACGAGAATCCGAACGGTAGCGTCGTTTTCCTGTTCATCCACGGTTGGTTTCACAATGCCTCGAAAGGCGACAGCAATATTGAGGACTTCAGCAACTTGCTGGATGGCATTGTGCGGACTGCCAGGGAAAACGAAGTCAGCGAGCAACCGATGGTCGGTGTTTATGTTGGCTGGCGCGGCAAGGCGATGATCAAACCGCTCAATTTTCTTTCGTTCTACACCCGTGCGTTCGCGACCAACCGCATTGCCGGCAGCGTCGCCACCGAGACCCTTCTGCGCATCATGACCACCGCCAAGCGCAACCCGAACTCAAAGGTGATTCTTATCGGTCATTCCTTCGGCGGTCAGATACTGGAACGCGCCGTCACGCAATCGCTGGTGGGGGCGGTGCTCGGTCAGGAGGTGGGCGATGTATCGATGCCGGTCGATCTAATCGTACTGGTGAATCCGGCCGCCAAGGCGGTGCAGACTAAGCAGTTCATCGAGGTGTTGGCGCGCAACCGGATCAAGCTCTACCGGACCGATGCCGAGGGCAACCGTTTCGAGGTGCCGTTGATCGTCTCGGTGACCTCGGCCGGTGACTCGGCGACGCGTATTGCCTTTCCCGCCGGTGTTTATGTCACCAGTATTTTCAAGCGCTATCGAAAGTATGCCGAGACCGACTGCAGCCCGGTTAAGAGTCAACGGGCGGTGTACGCCCATACGGGTGGACACATGCGGCCGCTATTGAGCCACATCGTGACTGCCGAGCCATTGCCGGAAGGCGTAGAAACGCCCGGTATGTTGGAGACCGCGACGATCCAGCGGCGCTTCGATGCCGTGACCCGTCAAGATGTCTATACGTTCGATGGGGAAGGGCATCGTTTCACCATCCGCAAACGGCTATATGCCGCCAACAACACCCCTTATTGGGTGATACGTGTGCCGCGCAGCCTGATCCCAAATCACTCCTCTATTTTCCGCTTCAACAGCGTTCGTTTTTTGGTCGCGATCCTGTCTATGACTGGGGTTCTGCAGGCAGGCGTTACCGGAGAGCTGGAGCAGGGGTCCGGTATCGAAGCCACCGGTCTGGCCGCGCTGTCGTCAGGGGATATCCTGTTCGCCGACCGCTCGCGCCGTGTCTACGGGATCGAGCCCGGCACCGAGCAGTCGTTCTTCATATCCTGCCTGCCGCGAGCGCTACGCCTCGCGGATCAGATCGGATTACACACCTGGCAGGATCGTATCTGGCTTGTAACTAACGCCCTACAAGAAGGTGCGGATGACGAGTTTGTTACGCGCATCGCAAGCGGTCCGCTGCGGGCGAAGGATTTCACCGTGGACCGGGAGATCCAACTGCCGGGCTCTCGCCGATTTGTGTCGTCCACCCTCGACGGCTCTGCGAATCGTGTGTTCTTGAGTACCGAACGATCCGATGCGATCTACGTTGTGGGCCTGAGCGGTTCAAACCGGGAGCCTGACCTGCTCACGCGGATTAGTGACGCCGGATCACTGAGCACTCTCGTCTTTCATTACAAAACCAACAGCTTGTTGGCCCTGGATGGCGAACAGGGCGTTTTGTATCACATCGACCCATCGATGGAACCGGCACGGGTGCGGATATTGGCCAACGGCCTGGGTCGACCGACGTCCATGGTGGCAGATGAAGCAAGAGATGTGTTATACATCACCAACGCACTCGGTCGGCATCTTTGGTCAATGAGATGTGGCGCCGGAATGGCGTGCCAGGCACCGCGACGGTTCGCCGAGGACGTAGCCGTATCCGCGCAAACGGTCATGACCGTTTCCCCCGATGGTGCGCTGTGGATAGCCGACCTACAGGCACGGCAGATCACGGAATTGTCAACGGGGGGTGCAGTCAGACGGACCATCCATCGCGTCACCGGCGATGGAATGTGAATTCCGGAATTCCGGGGACAGTTTACTTAATTGGCGAGTTCCGGGGACAGTTTACTTAATTTGGCGAGTTCCGGGGCGAGTTCCGGGGACAGTTTACTTAATTGTGGGTAAGTTCCGGGGGCAGTTTATTCAATTCTGATTTTTGCCCAGCACTTTCGAAACTTCGAGGTGTGAATTAAGTAAACTGTCCCCGGAACTGGGGATAAACTATTTCAGAGAGGACATATGTTTCTACAAATAATATACCAGCACGTTTTATTTGAATCCTTGCGGCGGGTGTCCAGATGTTAGGTATCGACAAAAAACTTCTGATCGACGAACGCCGGCGATGTGCAGTCATGGTGCTACTGTACACGGTGGTAAGTTCTTTATCTATTTCGTCGACCCAGGCCGCGTCATCTAGTTACGAGCCGGATGCGCCGACGCTCAAGGCCTCGCAACTGGTCCCGAAAACTACTTTGAAGGGGCCGAATCACACGGTTCAAGAAAAGGTCGTCAACCGCGGTTTTATGAACCACTACCGGATTACGTCCCCGTTCGGCGAGTTTTCCGCCGCCGGCGACACGAGGTTGATCGTGCGTGTGCAGGAGATTTCGGCGATCGCCAAACTCAGGGAAATGAGCAAAACTCAGGTGTTTGCCGAGGCAGCTGGCGATGCCGTGGGTAAGACGGTTGGGGCGTTCGGGCGCGTCATCGATGACCCCAAAGGAACCGCCCAAGGGATATCCGCGGGTGTGGGCCGACTATTTAATCGTACCAAGCGCCGGACACAGGATGCTTATGGGACGGCCAAGGACGCCTCGAAGGCGGAGAAGCAAGGCGAACAAGGAGGGCAGGCCAGTACTTCGTCCCAGGTAACCGAAGGCGGTAAGCAGCTGGGCAGGCAATATCTGGGTGTCGACAGCGCGTTTCGCAAGCTGGCCATGGACTTGAAGGTCGACCCGTATACGGATAACTCCATGCTGCGCGCAGAAATGGACAGCCTGGCCAAGGTTGCCGCAGCCGGTTCTTTTGGTACCAAGCTGGTCACGCCTTCGTTGCCGGCGGGTCTCGATTATCTAAGTGACGCCAGCGAGTTGGTGTGGACGATGAAGCCGCTGGATTTGCAGCTGCTCAATGAAAAGAGCTTGCAAAAGCTGGGTGTGGACCCGGCGTTGATCAAACGTTTCTATGGCAACCAGCACCACACCCCAACCACCCACACGCGTGTCGTGAAAGCATTGGAGCGCTTGGCGGGGGTCAGGGACCGTCCGGTGCTGGTTCGTTATGCCTCAGCCGCGGAGTCGCCGGAGGAAGCTCAATTCACCACGCATATGGTCGAGATGCTCGCCGAGTACCATAAGACTCGTGAGCCCATTGACCGTATCGTGGAGACCGATCGTATACCGTTTGTTGTGTCAAAGAAGGGAACAGGCGTAGCCGCCGCACCGGTCGATTATCTTTTCTGGACCCAGTCGGCGGCTGGTGCTGCTAAGGATTTATTCAAGGCGATGAAGAGTCACACATCCGCGCCGGCGGTGTGGTTCGAAGGACGAGTGTCGAATCCGGCACGAAAAGAGCTGCGCTCGATGGGTTGGACGGTATACGATCGAGAATTCAGGCTAGCCAAACGCTAGCGATTCGCGGACGTTTGCCGTGCTGCTTTATCCGGTCGTTGAGGCGCCACTTATCATAGAATATGCCGCGTGGAGTCGCGGGACAGTTTACTTAATTGTCCTCTTTTATCCGGACAACTATTACAACTAATTCGGTTCACTGCCCTAGAAACTTTTGGAACTTCGAGGTATTAATTAAGTAAACTGTCCCCGGAACTGGCACTTCAGGTGACAGGTGTAGATGTAATTCATTAACCGGAGATAAGTAGTGAATGCTTTCATAAACGTTTTTGCCGTGCATGAAATAAAGTTGTGGTCCATGAGGTCCAACCGATGGGTCGTTTTATTGTTCGGTGGGTTACTGTCCGCTTTCGGGCCCATTACCGCCCATGCAGCGCAATGGGATCAACAGAAAGTCGCGGAGATTGCCGGTCAGGCCAACACGATGCTCGGAGAGATCTTGTCCGATCCGGGCGCGAGTATCGAGCAGGACGCCACGCTGCAAAGGAAAAAGCACAATGCGGCGCTAGTGGATTTGAAAAGCCTGCACGAATATACGACGGAGCTTGCGGCGGCGCTAAATCAAGGTAGAGGCCGTGAACAGACGTGGGCACTTTATAAAAAAGCCGCCACGCTCAGAAAGAGTGTGCGTGATTATGCGCGGGACCTGACGATCTCCGAAGATGTGCGAAACAAAGCCCAGGCGGCCGGCGCGCTGCTCGATCAATTGGATGCCATCTATCAGCAACCGTAACGGTGTGCGAGTTCGCCTAGTTTCGGGGACAGTTTACTTAATTCGTAACTCGTAGTTCCGAAAGTCCCGAGGGCAGTAACCGACTTAAGTGGTGATAGTTGTTCCGATTAAGGGGGGTAATTAAGTAAACTGTCCTCGGCACTCCATCTGAAACTCCCGCGAAGACATCATGCACCTGCTGGCTAACGGTTGGTGTATATACTGGTATATACTTAA
>CAMYNX010000133.1 GCA_947259875.1 uncultured Gammaproteobacteria bacterium
AGCTGCTCAAGCGCACCTACACCGAGGAGCTCGCCAAGCTGCGGCGGGTGTCGCCCGATGATGCGCGATCGCTGCAGCGCCTGAAACGCTGGCTGTTTCGCGACGAGCAGATGCTGCGCGAGCCGGTGCGCCGCAGACTCGCCGAGGTGCTGCCCAAGACTGATGAGCTGCAGACTTTGTATACGATGCGCCGCGAGCTCGCTGCGTTGTGGGGCCGTTCCACGGCCTCGCGCGAACAGCTCGCCAAACAACTGCAGAGCTGGTGCCAGCGCGCCGAGCAGAGCGGCATCGGACGCTTGATGGATTTCTCGCAGCGCCTGCGCAGTTACGCGTGAAATAGAGGCGGGGCGCTTGCGTCTTGATGCATGCGGTTTGCGCGGCGCGGCATTCGCCTTCTAGTCTTTGCGACGAGCCCGCTTATACGCGTTGCTGGCCTGATCGATCACGGGCAGCAGTGTCTTCGACCCGGTGTCGTGCAGATCGACGCCGATCAGCCGCAGGGCCACGCGGACCGGGGTCAGGGCGTTGGGCGGCAGGGACAGGCAACGTCCGTTCTCGAACACGCCGTGGCCGTCGCTGCTGACGCTGCGGACATCGCAAGTGAATCGCAGGGACGCCAACACGTACCGAACCGTCGCGCCAATCGGCCGCCCGGCGCTGTCGGCAAAGTAAAGCTGGGCGAGCGACGCCGCATGGTAGGCCTGTCCGGGTCGAATCACCATCGCGACCTTCTTTTCAAACGCTGCGACGCGCGCGTGGCGCGGTAACACGGCACAGTCGGATTCAAATTGCTGCAAGGTCTGCCAGGCACGACGATCGCGCTCGTTGTGTGACGTGTTGCACGCCGCGGTGACCGGTTTGAAACTGTCCGCGAGATTCCAGCCCATGGTTTTGAACGTTTGATGTTTGAAAAAAGATACAAGAAATCGATATTACTCGGCAAGTTGCTTCTCAGGCGAAAGGTCTGGGGCGAGGAACGGCCGCGGGTTGGGGCTTGGGGCTTGGGGCTTGGGGTACGCAGTATTTGGTATGGGATCTGACCTCATTCGGTTTTCGAACTCGCCGCCGTCATTAACCACGGTGAGATTCTTCGCTACGCTCAGAATGACAGTCTAGTGTTCGGTTTGGGGTCTGACCCCACTTTAACCTGTGGCGTTTTTGGAAAGCCTCATCGACGCACGTCAACTTTGATCCAGCGCGCACCTCGGCCGCGGCCTTCCGCACGGACAAGTCCCTCGGCCTTCATCTCGCGCAACACCAGTCTGATCGTTTCGCGGCTCACGCCCGGGCAATCGCGCTCGAGATCAACAATTTTAAAAGGCGAGACTTTGCGGCCTACTGCCTCACGCACGTGCTCCGACTTGGAACGGCGCGCGCCATCAAATTGTCCGACCCGCTCTTCGAATTCCTTGTAAGCCTCAACCAAAACACCCCAAAAATAGTTCAGCCATGGTAGGACATCATGTTCGCCTTGATCCCAACCTTGTGAACTCAACTCCAAGGCGTCGTAATAGGACTCACGATATTTTTCACAAAGCCGCTGCAAACTGATGTACTGGCCAACTTCGTAACCGGCGTGATAAAGCAATAGCAACGTGAGCAGCCGTGCGACCCGGCCGCTGCCGTTACGAAATGGATGAATACAAACAAAATCCAAAACCGCCAGCGGTATGATCACCATCGGATCGTTACCTTCCGTTATCGCTTGCTTATATCCAACGATGAGATCGTCCATTGCCTGGGGAGTCGCCTTTGCAGGCAACGCCTTGAATAGGACGCGAGTGATATTTCCCTGCACATCCTTTTCCACGAATTCGTTGTCTGCGACCTTCCATTGCCCGCCCTTGTCCGGCGTCAAGTGATAAAGGGTTTGGTGCAATTGCCGAATCACATTGACGGTAACCGGCATCTTGCGCCCACGCTTATGGATCGACTCCAAGGCATCGCGGTAGCCGATGATTTCTTGCTCCGATCGATCGCGAGGAGTGGTGATGTGTTCGATCAGCGCCATGAGCCGTACCGCGGGCGTGGTAATGCCTTCGAGGCGATTCGATGAATCGGTGGATTCAATGAGGGCCTCGGCGTGCAGCACTGCTAGCGTCTCCGGGCGTTGCCCGGCGTAAAGCACCCGCTTACCCCGGTATTCGCCCAGAGCGCGCAGGGTCGCCACATCGCGGGCACCAAAGCCCAGGTCAGCCAGGAAGGCGGGCTGTAGCGAGTGCATGGGTTCGCTTCTCAGTGGGATAGAGGGTAATTATGGACGATTTTTACCGCTTTTGCAGAGCAGCCCGTCCTTTAATACCGCCTTACTATCTGATTTTGACGCTTGTTTTGTACGCCGCACCCGCGTCGAAGCCAGCTGGGACCGCCAAAACAGAGCCTGCGGCGGAAGAATAGTTGGCAATGGGGGCGTGACATCCGCCCCTGCTTTTCCTCTGCTGTGCGGGGACAAGCCGCGGAAACCGTTCCCACACAGAGTTTCGATATAATGACGAACTCGTATTGGCGAGGCGCGTGGGGCGGGATCAATGACCAAGCGAATCCAATCAGTGGTTGTGATGGGCCTGGGCCGGGTCGGGTCGCTCGCCGCCACCTTGCTGCACGAGACCGGATTCAAGGTCCGCGGGGTGGACTCGCGGGAGGCCGCCCACCTCGCTATCCCCACCAGCCGTGTCGACATCGAGGACGGTACCGCATTGGCCAAACTGCTCGATTCGGCAGACGCGGTGGTCGCCTGCCTCCCTTACCATCTCACTATCGACGTCGCCAAGTTGGCGCATGCGCAAGGCGTGCATTATTTCGACCTGACAGAAGACGTTCCCACCGCCAAGAAGATCATCGAACTCAGCGACAGCGCCCACGCGGTGATGGCCCCGCAGTGCGGACTGGCGCCTGGTTTTATCGCCATCGTCGGCGCTGCATTGAGCCGCAAATTCGACACCCTGCGCAGTATCGAACTGCGCGTCGGCGCGTTGCCCCAGCATCCGCGCGGCTTGCTCGGCTATGCGTTCAACTGGTCGCCGGAGGGAGTTGTGAACGAGTATCTTAACGACTGCGAGGTGATCACCGACGGCGAGAAGAAGCTGGTGCCGCCGATGGGCCAGGTGGAGACCATCGTGATCCACGGCATTCAGCTCGAGGCGTTCACGACCTCGGGGGGCTTGGGCACGATGTGCGACACCTATGCAGGGCGCGTGCACGAACTCAACTACAAGACGCTGCGCTACCCCGGGCATTGCAAGCTGATGCGCTTTTTCTTTCAGGAGCTTCACATGAAGCATCGACGCGAGGAGGCCGGCGACATTCTCGTCAACGCCAAACCGCCGGTGAGTGACGACGTGGTGTACATCCATGCCGCGGCCGAGGGCCACCGCGCAGGACGCTTGATGCGCGAGGAATTCGTGCGTGCCTATTATCCCAAGACCATCGCGCAACAACAGTGGCGCGCAATCGCCTGGACTACCGCGGCCTCGGTGTGCGCGGTGCTCGAGCTGGTGGCCACCGGGGTGCTCCCGGACAAAGGTTTTCTCAAACAAGAAGACATTCCGCTGGACGCCTTCCTCGCGACCCGCAACGGCGCGATGTATGCGACAGAGCATTGAGTCCACCGGGTCAGACTCCACCCCAACTGGGATGCAATTCCCGGCAGTTGACACAAGCCCGTGGATCTATGCGTGAGAAAAAAGGTGGCAGGAGCAAAACGCCTCCGTCACCTTATTTCATCTTCCGGGCAGATGCCGGCCTTCAGTTAGCACTGACTACCACGAACTCGGTGCAATTCTGCAACCTCAGGTCATTCGGGTTTGAGAGCACCGAATAGCGAGAGTTGTGCGCCTTTTGATAAGCGTCCGAAGAGATCACTTGTAGCAGGCGCTTTTGCAGCGCGACGTTCGGAATAATTACCCCGGATCTGAGCGCATGTACCCCGGCAAAGTAGTCAAGCGGATAGTCCTGAACGAGGTTACTCGTCGCAGGCGTTTCATCATCTTGATACAAATTGTAAATCGCGTAGCCGGGAACCGTCCGCCCATCGGACGTCTTAATCCGGGAATATACGGCAAAGGCTGCATGCGTGAAATTCACCCCTTCGGGCAGCTCAGCCGGCGGGCGGCCAACGCGGGAAAGAATGAAAACGCGAGCTCCGCGAGCGGCACCAGCCCGCTCGACCTTTTTCGCCAAAGCCGCGATTTGATCGGCTGAGTACTGAATGCGCTCCTGGTTATTGCTGAACGCATAAACGTTGACGGTATACAGTAACAATGCGGCCGCAAAAACGATCTTTGTGCAGTGTTGAAGTCTCATGGCCGATCTCCTTTATGATTGATTGCCTCTCCCGGCGGCGGACCGACGGTGATCGTCTGTTCGGTAATCGGCAACGGTGCACCAATGGGAGCATTCGCGGCTTCCCACAGCTCGTCACTCATCTGACCGCTCACCGTGCCTACCTGCGCGCTGAAACCAAGCGGGATGGCCAGGGCGCCGGCGACAAATTGGCCAGTCGCTACCAATGAATAACCGATAGCATTCCCTGAATGCTGTACGGCACGACCGCTATGGCGAAAACTGCGTTGGCAGCACAAGCCGTGTACGTCGTTGTGAGTGCCACAACACTGAGCAGATAAATCAATCGCTTCTCATGGTTCAATCCTCCTCATTACATTCTCGCGAACTGGTATCCCTACAACGTGACCCCCGGGAGACACTGGCTGCGTTGACCGCCCTGTTACGCAGACTCGGACTAATGTGTACAAGAGTCATCAATCAATATCCGTGCCAGTTCCCGCTCGGTAACAAGAAATGCATAGTTTTCATAGAGATAAACGCTGAGCGTCAGTGCGTACCAGTCATCACGGTGAAGGCGACTGTGTGAAGCGTGCGGCTCAAGTGTGTGAATGTTTGGACCAGGGGTATGACGACGCACGGAAACGCGATACACAAGTGGCTGCACGGCCTCGTCGTTCGTGCTTGACCGTTCGCGGTTTATCAACGGGAGCGGAAATGGATGGTCAAGGCGCAAGCTGGCCTCAGGCTGATCGGAGATCTGGATTAATCGTCACCGGCCCCTTTTTGCTTACAATTGGGGTCTGACCCCATTGAATGTTGTAGACTTCCGGGCATCGAATACCCGAGTTCCGTGCTTGGGCGCGGTTGCGAGTCGCCTCACCAGTGCGGTGACCAGCGCAGCGCGGCATAACATCTTGGGGATTGTTCCCGGGACGAAAATGAAACAGTGATGATGAATCGGAGAAAGCGGCAATGACAAATAATGCAAAGCTCAAGGCCTGGGTGGAGGAAGTCCGCGACCTGTGTCAACCCCACGAGGTGCGCTGGTGCGACGGCTCGCCGGCGGAATACGACGAGATGATTCGCATCATGCTCGACAGCGGCACGGCGCGGAAGCTGAATGACAGCAAGCGCCCCAACAGCATCCTGGTGTTGTCCGATCCCGCCGATGTCGCACGGGTCGAGGACCGCACCTTCATCTGCTCCAAGAACGAGGACGACGCCGGCCCCACCAACAACTGGCACCAGCCCGAGGACATGAAGAAAACCCTGCGGGGGCTGTTCACCGGCTCGATGCGCGGCCGCACCATGTATGTGATTCCGTTCAGCATGGGACCAGTGGGCTCGCCCATCGCCCACATCGGCGTGGAGATCAGCGACTCGCCCTACGTGGTCGCGAACATGCACATGATGACCCGCGTCGGCAAGCCGGTCCTCGACACCCTGGGCGATGGGGAGTTCGTGCCGTGCCTGCATTCCGTCGGCGCACCGCTGGAAGACGGCGCGCAAGACGTCCCGTGGCCTTGCAACGCCGACAACAAATACATCGTGCACTTCCCCGAGACCCGGGAGATCTGGTCGTTCGGCTCGGGCTACGGGGGCAACGCGCTGCTCGGTAAGAAATGCTTTGCGCTGCGCATCGCATCGGTGATGGCCCGCGACGAGGGCTGGCTCGCCGAACACATGTTGATCTTGAAACTCACCAACCCGGCGGGCGTGTCGCGGTACATCGCCGCGGCCTTTCCCAGCGCCTGCGGCAAGACCAATCTGGCGATGATGGAGCCCGCGCTCCCCGGCTGGAAGTGCGAGACCATCGGCGATGATATCGCGTGGATGAAATTCGGCGACGATGGGCAACTGTACGCGATCAATCCGGAGGCGGGTTTCTTCGGCGTGGCGCCGGGCACCAGCATGAAGTCGAACCCGAACGCGATGCTGACCTTGAAGGAGAACTGCATCTTCACCAACTGCGCACTCACCAATGATGGGGACGTGTGGTGGGAGGAGATGACCGACGAGCCGCCGGCCACGCTCACCAATTGGCTGGGTCACGACTGGCACCCCCACGCCGAGGCCCACGCCGCCCACCCCAACGCGCGGTTCACCGCACCCGCCCGCCAATGTCCGGTGATCGCGCCGGAGTGGGAGGATCCCAAGGGCGTTCCGATCAGCGCGATCCTGTTCGGCGGGCGCCGCGCGACGGTGGTGCCGCTGGTGCACGAGGCGCGCGACTGGCAACACGGTGTGTTCATCGGGTCGATGATGGGCAGCGAGAAAACCGCCGCCGCCACCGGCGCCTTGGGCATGGTGCGGCGTGATCCCATGGCGATGCTGCCGTTCTGCGGCTACAACATGGCCGACTACTGGGCGCACTGGCTGTCGCTGCGCGAACGCGACGGCGCGGTGCTGCCGAAGATCTACTACGTGAACTGGTTCCGCAAAGACGACGACGGCAAATTTCTGTGGCCGGGGTTTGGTGAGAACAGCCGTGTGCTCAAGTGGATCTTCGAACGCGGCGAAGGCACCGCCGCGGCGACCGAGACGGCCATCGGCTCCCTCCCCGCGAACGGTGCGCTCGACATCGAGGGGCTGGACGTCACACCCGCGGACATGGAGAAACTGTTACACGTCGATGCCGAAGGCTGGCTCGCCGAGGCCATCGGGGTGCGTGACTATTATCGCAACTTCGGCGACCACGTCCCCGCGGCGCTCCATCAAGAGCTGGACAACCTGATCGCGCGCCTCGAATCCTCCTTGTAAACGGGACAGCACTGAGTGGAGTCAGACCCCAGACGGGGTCTGACTCCATCGTTAAGACCCGGCCTGTTGTTGGTGGGGCCGACGCCATGTTGTCATTCCGAGTGCAACGAGGAATCTCACCGTCTTGAATGCTGGTGGCACTCGTGAAAGGGTAAGATCCTTCAGCGCTGCGCGCTTTGGGACGACAGCGGTAATAGCCTCGGGATGACATCAGTGGTTGCGACTGTTTCATCGAGCGGGGTCTGAGTCGTCTTAGAAGCGTATGGTCGCCCAAAAGTACGGGTGATCGGAAACCCCCGCGTCGCGCATGCCGCCGGTGCCGATGGCCACGCCCTTGGTAATGATCCAGTCGACGCGATCGTCTCGGTCTTGATCGCCCAACACCTGGCGCACCGCATCGACGGCGCCGTGTTGCAACACGGCGGCGAGCTGCGGGTCCGTGCGGGTGGTGTTGAGATCGCCGAGCAAAATGGCAGGCTCGTATTGGGCGAAGCGTTCGAGCACCGCGCGCAACTGCATGTCGCGCCCGGCGCGGGTGTGCAGGTGGGTGAATAATACCCACAGGTCACGGTGCCCGATTCGTAGCCGGGCGGTGGTGAGATTACGGTAACGGCGGCCGGCGATATTGACCAGCGGCTCGCGTTGCCACTCTTGAACCGGAAACCCGGTGATCAGGGTGTTGCCACGAAAGTCTCGCAACCAACGGGTTTGGGTGGGAGCGAACAACCAGCCTTTGTCATTCGCGCGCGCGATCACCTCGGCCTGGCAGCCCCCGCCGAAGCGCGTGGCGGTGCGCACCTCCTGCAGCGCGGCGACATCCGCCCCGGCGATCATCTGCGCGGTGCGGTCAAGGTCGCGCTTGCCGTCGAGGCCCTTGCCGCCATGGATGTTGTAGGTTGCCACCACCAGGGAATCGGCGTCATCTTCGCGCCAGCCCGCCGGCGGAATGATCCCGGTGCCGCGCGCGGCGGGCTTGGGCCGCGGTACGCTGGCCGCCCACAGCAACGCCACAATCAGCGCGAGGGTGAGAACGAGGAGCAGTGTGTTCAACGGATATGAGTAGCAACGCGTTTTGATAAGTTAGTTAGCCCGTATATTGCACCAAGGCGTCCCGCCCCTATTCATGGCTGCACACCGAGGATACCCGCAACCTCTCTTCTATGTAATGACGACATTGTATTGTCCGGGTTGCTTAGCAGGAATAGGGGCGGGACTATCCCGGCGCTGGCTCGGCCTCGAACGCCCGAACTTACGCTTCACGCAACGGAAAAACAGGGGTCGGGGTCTGTGATTTCGACGCCTATTTTTCATCGCTCCAGCGCCTCCCTTGTCCCCGCATAACAGGGGAACCACGCGCAGAAGTCCCGCCGCCATCATCCGGGATCCTTGGTGCAATATAGGGTACAGGCCGACCTTGGCGCACACCTCGGGAGTATCTCAAGGTGCCGATTGCCGCCTCGCGGTGCGGTGTGGGGATATGTTGCCCGCCACTTCACTCGCGGGAGCGTACGCTTTAAGCTGACGACATCGTTAACCTCCACCGATGCCCATGGCTGACGGCGACCCAGTTATCGAACTATCCGATGTCCACAAGATCTATCCCGACGCCCAGCGCGAACGCGCGGTGTTGCGGGGGATCAACGCGACGTTCCGGCGCGGCGAATTCGTCGCCATCCTCGGCCGCAGCGGTTCGGGTAAATCCACGCTGTTGAACCTGCTCGGCGGTATCGACCTGCCGTCGGGCGGAGACATTCGCTTCAATGGACTGAGCATCTCTAAGCTCGACGAGCGCCGCCGCACCCTGTTCCGGCGCGAACACGTCGGCTTCGTGTTTCAGTTCTTCAACCTGATCCCGACCCTCACGGTGTTCGAAAACCTGTTGTTCACCCTGGACCTGAACGGCGTTGACCGGGCGCGGGCGCAACGCCGGGTGGAGGAATTGCTTTCCCAGCTTGGCTTGTCCGATCGCGGTGACTCGTTCCCCGATCGGCTGAGCGGCGGCGAGCAGCAACGCATCGCGGTCGCCAGGGCGGTGGCCCACCGGCCGTCGCTGGTGCTTGCCGACGAGCCCACCGGTAACCTGGACCAGGACACCGAGCAAGATGTCTTGGCACTGCTGCGCGCGATGCCCAAGCGCGACCACACCACCGTCATCGCCGCCACCCACAGCCCGGAAGTCGCAAGCTGCGCGGACCGTATCGTGCACCTTCAGGACGGCACACTGAACGACGCGAATTCATGATTCTCGCCCGCGTCTCGATGCGTAACCTGCTGCGCCACCCGTGGCAGTCGATCCTGTCTGTCGTCGGCATCGCGCTGGGGGTGGCGGTGGTCATTGCCATCGACCTCACCAACGAGAGCGCCCGCCGGGCGTTCTCTTTATCGAACCAGATGGTCGCCGGCCAAGCCACCCATCACATCATCGGCGGACCCACCGGGCTTGACGAGACCTTGTACCGCGACCTGCGCGTCGATCACGGCATACGCGGCATGTGGCCGCTGGTGGCAGGCTGGGTACGGCTGCCCGATAATGACGACCAGCGCTTCAGCGTGATCGGCGTCGATCCGTTTGCGCAAACCAGCCACAGCGCGATTCACCGCTCGACCCGTGACCTGAGTCCTACCGAATTGCTGAGCGTGAACAACGCCGTCTTGCTGGCACAAGACACCGTGCGCCGGCTGGGGCTAACGGTTCCAGGCGAACTTCGCGTGCGCGGCGCCGGGGACCTTCATCGCCTGCGGGTGACGGCCAGCGTGCAACCGGACAGCGCCCTCGAGGGGCAGGCGCTGCGCGCGATAGTGATCACCGACATCGCCACCGCCCAGGTGATCACCGGCAACATCGGCCGTCTCACCCGCATCGACCTCGAACTTGACGACCCGGCCGCGGTGGCAAAGATCCGCGGCCTGCTGCCACCGGACGCCGAGCTGGCGAGCAGCGCATCCCGCGGCAACGCCCTGCAGCAAATGACGCGCGCGTTCGAGGTCAATCTGACCGCGCTCAGTCTGCTGGCGCTGGTGGTCGGCATGTTCCTGATCTACAACACGATGACGGTGTCGGTACTGCACGAGTTGTTCACGTCGGTCACCTGCGAGGCGTTGACCCTCGGGGTGTTGGGGGTGCTCGCCGGCATCGGGTTGGGGATCGTGTTGAGCTACCAGCTGTTGGAACTGGTCGCTCAGACCATCAACGATTTGTACTTCCGGCTCGACGTCAAGCAGGTTTCGATCAGCGCCTTGAGTCTCGCCAAAGGCATCGCGCTGGGCATCGGCGCCACCGTCGTCGCTGCGCTCGCCCCGGCCCTGGAGGCCAGCCGGGTGCCGCCGCAGATCACCTACACGCGCTCCGGCCAGGAGACCGCAGCGCGCCGCTCGGTGGGCAGGCTCGCGCGGTTCGCCATTGTGCCCTGCGTTGTGGCAGCGGCGCTGTTGCTGCTGCCTGGCGGCAGCCTGTACGCGGGTTTCGCCGGCCTGTTCTTCGCCATCTTCGGTTTCGCGCTACTGGCGCCGGCGCTGTTGCTGCTCATCGTGCGCATCACCCACCCGTGGCTGTCGCGTGCGCTGGGACTCGTCGGGCGCATGGCGGGCCGCGGGGTGACCGAAAGCTTGAGCCGCACCCGGGTCACCGTTGCCGCCTTGGCGATCGCGGTCTCCGCCACCGTGGGCGTGGGCATCATGATCACCAGCTTCCGCACCACCGTCGAGCACTGGCTGGTGAACTATCTACGTGCCGACTTGTATGTGTCCGCATCGGGCAGCACCACCGGCGTGGACCCCGGGTTGATTCGCCGCGTGTCGCAACTGCCGGGGGTGAGATCGATCACCACCGCCCGCTGGACCAAGCTCGACGGCGCCGAGGGGCGCACCCAGCTGTTCGTGTTGGATGCTCAATCCAAGGCGTTCGAAAACTTCCAGTTCAAACACGGCGATGCGGCATCCGCTTGGCCGCGCTTCAAGACCGGCGATGCGGTCATCGTATCGGAGCCCTATGCCTATCATCACCGCCGCGGCGTGGGCGACACGGTGATACTGCGTACCGACCGCGGGGCGCGTGAATTCGATATCGCCGGGGTGTTCTACGACTACGGTTCGGATCGCGGGGTGGTCGCCATGCACCGCGACACCTACCGGCGCCACTGGTCCGATCCGGCGATCTCGTCTTTCGCCGTGTACCTCGATGCCAACATCGACGTCGACCGCTTTGCCGAGACGTTACAACACGGTGTACTCAAGCCCACCGATTTGACCCTGCGCTCCAACCGTCAGTTGCGCGCGCTGTCGATGGAGATCTTCGACCGTACCTTCGCCATCACCAACGTGCTCAGGGTGCTTACGATGGTGATCGCGGTGATCGGCATTTTCAGCGCCTTGATGTCGATTCAGCTGGAACGGGGCCGGGAGTTTGCGGTGCTGCGCGCCAACGGCTTCACGCCGCGGCAGTTGTGGGCACTGGTGACCACCGAGACCGGCCTGTTGGGCCTCGCCGCCGGGGTGCTGGCGCTGCCGCTGGGTTTGTTCCTGGCCCTGGCGTTGATCTTTATCATCAACCGCCGCTCGTTCGGCTGGACCATGCAGGTGTGGCTGACCCCCGAGCACTTTGTACTGGGATTGACCCTGGCGGTGGCCGCCGGCCTGGTGGCAGGCATCTATCCCGCGTTGCGCCTGGCGCGTACGCCGCCGAGCTTTGCCCTGCGTCATGAATAGCGCGAGGCCTGCGGTGCGAGGCTGGGCCGTGTTGGCGGCAACGGTGTTGGTCATCGCGTGTTCCGAACCCGGCACGGGCGGCGCACAGCCGTCGCAGTCGGTGGTCGCGACCTTGAGCACCGCGAACAACGCCGGGTTTCGCCAGGCCCTGGCGCCGGTGGCGTTTGCATTTCCCCGCGACCACGGCGCCCATCCCGAATTCAAGACCGAGTGGTGGTATTTCACCGGCAACCTGAGCACCGCCGATAAGCGCCGCTTCGGTTACCAATTGACCCTGTTTCGCGTCGCCGTCACCCCCGAGCCGCCCGACAGCGCGTCGGCGTGGGCGACCAACCAAACCTTTATGGCGCATTTCGCGATCACCGATGTCGCCGGCGACGGGTTCTATCACGACGAGCGCTTCGCGCGCGGCGCGTTGGGCCTCGCCGGGGTCAGCGCGACGCCGTTTAGCGCGTGGCTGGAGGATTGGCGCGTGTCCGAGGACACCGGCACCGCGGCGAACGGCTGCGAAGGCTGCCTGAATCTGCGCATCACCGCGGGAAATGACAACGCCGCTATCGCGCTGGTCTTGGCGAGCATGAAACCGGTGGTGCGCCACGGTGATAATGGCCTCAGCCAAAAGAGCGCGACGGCGGGCAACGCATCCTACTACTACTCCCTGACCCGGCTGGCCACCGAAGGCACGATCCACGTCGGCGGACAAACCCATTCGGTCACCGGCCACAGCTGGTTCGATCACGAATGGTCGACCTCGGCGCTGGAAGACGATCAAGCGGGATGGGACTGGTTCTCGCTGCAGTTGTCGGGGCAGGTGGAGCTCATGCTATTTCGGTTGCGCGCGCGGGACGCGGCGAACGCCGACTTCGTCAGCGGCAGCTATGTGGCGCCCGACGGGCGCACCAGCCGTTTGCGCCGGGGCGACTTTGCCATCGAGGTGCTCGATTCGTGGACCAGTCCGGCGACCGGCGTCGCGTATCCCGGACGATGGCGGATTCGCATTCCCCAACACCGCCTGGTGCTCGACGTGACCCCCCGCATCCAGCGTCAGGAATTGAACGCGGCGTTTCGTTACTGGGAGGGAGCGGTCAGCGCGACGGGCCGCCAGCGAGATCGCCCGATCTTAGGGGAGGGCTATGTCGAGTTGACCGGGTATCAATAACTAGCCCGTAATTTGGGTCACTGAAACCAGCGCTAGAGCCGGCGCCAAATCCGGCTCTTCTTCCGCCACGCCGTCTGGATCGCATCCATATTCTCGTTCGTATAGCGGTATCCCATCTCGATCAGTTGCCGGGTGTTGCCGAAATCGAATGAGCTGTATGCGTCGACATCCGGATTAAGCAAAAAATCGGCGCGGCGCATCGATTGGGAAATATTCTGCTGGGCGATCATGTTGGTGATTTGCATGATCAACTGCAGGATGTGTTGGGGGCGTTGGTATGCGCTTCTTTTCGTACTCAGGTTAATGCCGATGGTGAACTGCTCGCCGAAATCGCGCACCGTCTCCACCGGCAGATACTCGGACAGGCCGCCATCGACGTAGTGATCCCCATCGAGCTCCACTGGCAGGTAGATCTGCGGAATACTGCAGCTCGCACGCACCACCGGCGCCACCGGGCCGGTCTTGAACGCCGCCTTGTTGCCGGTGAGCAGGTTGGTGACCGTCACCGCGCACGGGATGGCGAGGTCCTCGAAGTTGGCATCTTGCAGCACATCTTCGATGAAGCGCTGAATGGGTTCGCTGGACACGAAGCCCAGTTTGGTGAGCTTGATACTGGCGAGTTTCCACCAGCTCATATTGCCGGCGAGTTCGTCCAGTTTCGCCAACGGCATGCCCGACGCGATCATCACCGCCACGATGCTGCCGCCGCTGGTACCCGCCAGATAGTCGATGGGAACGCCGGCCTTCTGGAACGCGCGAACGGCGCCGATATGAAACATTGACTTGGCGGTCCCGCCGCTCAACGCGACGCCTATGGGCAACAGGTTCATCGATGCCGGGCCGCCCCGGCGGTGCGGGCAGGCCCCGGAACAAACGCCCACGCGCGGGTTGGCGTACCGGTTAAAAAGGTGATGATGGGGACCAGAAGAGCTGACCGCTCATGTAAGATTTTGTGCCGGCGCATACTCGCGGGCGACAGCAGATGGGCATAACACAAGTGGCGTCGTGCCGATCGGCGGTTATTTTTGGGCCACCAGGTAGGCGATATAGGACAGGCAGTTCTCACCTTGTTCTTCCTTAGTGAATATCCCGTTGCCGCTTTCGCCGTCTTCATCGGTGCCCTCCCAGTAGCAGTCTACGCGCGCGAACCCGGCATCCTCGAGGATGTCCCGTAATTCGGTGAGCCCCCACAAACGCCAGTCGTAACAAAAGGCGCGATGCATCTCGCTGTCATCGGGAAACCGGAAATGTATGTAGAACTTGGCCTGGTTGGGGATCGGCCAGTATTCGTCCTGATCCCAGACGTAGGTGAAACCCTCGTCCATCTCGGTCTCTTCCTCCATCGCTTCGAAGCACTCCGGGCCACCGTGCAGATCAACGACGAAGATGCCGCCATCGTTGAGATCATCATGGGCCCTGCGGAAATAATCCAGCATCTCGGTGCGGGTTTTGAACACCCAGTAGGAAAAATTCTGCGCACAGCGCACATCCGGCGCCTTATCGCTGGGTAACCGGGCGTCTTTGATATGCAGGGTCGCCCGGTCGGCAGCCGCTCCCAACGGGATCAGGTTGTGTTCGATGCCCCAGTTCACGGGCTCGGTGTCAATGTCGAAGCCCTCGGCGGTGTATTCCGGCCCGCGCTTGATCCAGTGCGCGGTAAGCAGCGAGGTGCCACAAAAATCTTCGCGGAAATGCAGTGCTTTCTTGCCGCGGACGTCGCGATACACGTTGGCCAAGAATTCGACGTCCTCCTCCGGAGACTGCACGGAAAGTTGATACAGCTCGTATTTGTCCGCCTTGACGGCCATCGACTTGGCTTTGCGTTTTTTCCGTTTTTTATCTTTTTCCTTTTTGGATTTCGACTTCGACGCCATTAAACTTCCTCTTGAGAACAAGCGAGTAGGAGCAGGGCGCGGAGCATACCGTCTCCAATTCGCTGTCACAAGGCTCAACGAGCTGGTGATTTTTTAAACGATCCGGTTGCGAACGGATGCACCACCCGGTTTCAGCGGCCGTCACTTGATTAGTACATGTGAAAAAGTGAAATCCGGCAACATTGCCATCACCATGACATCGTAGACATGAAGCTGTTGTACTTCGCGCAACTGGCAGATATCTTGCAGAGATCCCACGAGGACGTGGAATTACCCGCCGGGGTACGCAATGTGGATCAACTGCTCAGCTGGCTGGCGGGCCGCGGCGAGCCGTGGACGTCGCACATGGTCGCCACCCGGATTCAAGTTACCGTAAACAAGCAGTTTGCACAGCCCACCACCGAAGTGGGCAACGACGACGAGATAGGATTGTTTCCGGTACGTGGTGCGTAGCCTGCGCCGTCCGGTCTCAACCGATTTCGGCCAACAGGCTGTCGATCATCGACTCCGCTTGCCCGAGATATCCGCCGCCGAACAGATTCAAGTGGTTCACGATGTGGTACACATTGTACAGCGTCTTGCGGGTCCGGTAGCCGTCATCCAACGGCCATGCCTGTTGATAGGCGCTGTAAAAAGCGCGCCCGAAGCCACCGAACAACTCGGTCATCGCCAGGTCCGCCTCGCGATCCCCGAAGTACGGCGCCGGATCGTAGATTACCGGATTACGGTCGGGGCCCACCGCATAATTGCCGCTCCATAGATCGCCATGCAGTAGCGAAGGCACCGGCCGGTAGCCGGCAAATAAGCCCGCAAACTTTCCCAGCAGACGCTCGCCTTGCTGTTGCAGGCGGCCGCGGTACCCGTTGTGCGCCGCCAGTTCGAGCTGCATCCCCAGGCGCCGCTCACGCCAGAATAAGATCCAGTCATCGCTGGGGGTGTTGATCTGCGGCGTCGAGCCAATGGTGTTATCCCGATCCCAGCCAAAGCTCGCGTGCGTCGCGCGATGCATCGCAGCCAGCTGCTCGCCGAGTCGATGCGACGCGGCGCTACCGCCCGCCCCCAACTCGATGTATTCCAACACCAGATAGGCGCTGTCGTTGCCGGTGCCCCAGCACACCGGCGCCGGCGCCCGCACGGTGCCGGTGTTGCGGATTTCATTAAGCCCTGCGGCCTCCGCCTCGAACATGGCCACCAGCGACGCGTGGTTGGTCTTTACGAAATACCGCCGTGCGTCATCCTCCAATACCATCGCGCTGTTGATGCACCCGCCGCCGGCGGACCGCTGTCGCGGTGCGCGAAACGGGGTGCCAGTGGCGGCTTCGATGTGCTGGCAAATGATGGGGATTAACATCGTCAGGTCGAGCGCGTATATGGCACCAAGGATCCCGGATGATGGCGACGGGACTTGTGCTGCGCGCAGTCGCAGGGCCGGGCGGCTGGACGTCGCACTGCGGCTCCGAGAAAAAAGAGTCGGGGTCGATGACCCCGATCCGTTGCTTTCGGTTCCAAGCAACCTGGAGAGTCGAATGTCGTCATTATCCTGGACCAGCCGCTGCGGATGTCTCCGCTGCATACCATGAATTGGGGCGGGCCCCTATTCTCTACCGACTCGATGAAGAATCAAATAGGGCCATTTCCAGGACTACGCACGTAGCACCTCCGGCTCCGGGGCTCGCATATGCATGGGGCGGGACGCCTTGGGGCAATATACGGGCTAGAGATTGTCTTTAGCAATAAGCGAAGAACTCAGGCTAAGCCGTTGAATTTACGCTCCTCCCGGGCTGACTTATGCACAACCTCGCTGGCGCCCGACCGCGGCCACAACGGCTTTGTGATCTAGTTACCTTCCCATCGATCGCGTATTTTTAACTGTTTGTTTTCATTGCGAATTTACTCGTGCTTAAATTTTACGCAAACGACCAAAACCGGGCGCAGAGCTATGGCAGTCGTCACCTCGTTATTACCTGTCCACAGACTTATCCACAGATTCTGTGAGTAACTGACGAACAGGTTTCCAATCAAGCAGTTATGAACCCCGCCGACCGCGGTGATCGGCAACCCACCGGGATCGCTATGATAGATTGTCGTCATGACCACTACCCCCATCGCGCGCATCGCGGTACCGGTCCCGCGACGCCGGACGTTCGATTTTCTGATTCCCGCGCACCTCTCGGTGCGACCCGGCGTCCGGGTGCGGGTGCCGTTTGGCGCCCGCCACCTGGTAGGCGTGGTCATCGGCATCGGCACCGACAGCGAACTGCCGGCAGCGCGTCTGAAACCGGTCGCCGACGTTTTGGATCCCCAACCGGTGTTTGCGGCCAAACTGTTGGATACGCTGCTGTGGGCCGCGGATTATTATCACCATCCACTCGGAGAGGTCATTGCCACCGCATTGCCGGTCCCGTTGCGGCGCGGTTCGCAGGTCAAACCGCGCCAACCGCAAACGTATTGCCTGACCGATGCAGGGCTCGCATTCGATACCGCCGCGCTGGGCCGTGCGGCGGTGCAACAAAGCTTACTCGCGCTATTACGCGCCGCGCCTTCGCATCGGCTGCAAGCGGAGCAATGCAATCACGTCTCACCGTCATGGCGCCGGGCGATGCAGGCGTTGGTGGGAAAGAACCTGGTGATGACCCAGGAGGCGACCGTCCCGCCATCAACCCCGATTCCGCCCGCATCGCCAGTCACCCTGAACGCGGCGCAGCGTGATGCGTCGGAAACCATCATCGCATCCCTCGGCGGCTATCAGGCATTTCTCCTGTATGGGATCACCGGCAGCGGCAAGACCGAGGTGTATCTGCGCGTCGTGGAACAGGTCATCGAACGCGGTCAACAGGCACTGGTGCTGGTGCCGGAGATCGCGCTGACACCACAGCTCATCGAGCGCTTCCGGCAGCGGCTCGACGCGGCGGTGGTGGTGTTGCACTCGGGACTGTCCTTGTCAGAGCGCCACCAAGCCTGGTGGTCGGCGCGTTCTGGCGCCGCGGGGGTTGTGCTCGGCACGCGATCGGCGGTGTTCACGCCGTTACAGCACCCGGGGGTGTTCATCGTCGATGAGGAACACGACACCTCTTACAAGCAACAAGACGGATTTCGCTATCATGCACGGGATCTCGCCCTGTACCGGGCGAAATTGGAGGGCATCCCGGTAGTCCTGGGCTCAGCCACCCCGTCCCTGGAGACCCTCGCCAATGCAGCAACCGGCCGCCATCGCCGTCTCGAGCTGCCCGCGCGCACCGGTTCTGCCAGCCTGCCGCGTATCCATTTACTGGACTTACGGCGCACGCCCACCGACGACGGGCTGAGCACACCGTTGATTACCGCGATCCGCCAGCGCATCGAGCGCGACGAACAAAGCCTGGTGTTTTTGAATCGCCGCGGCTATGCCCCGGTGTTGTATTGCTGCCAATGTCATTGGCACGCGCAGTGTCCGCGGTGCGACGCCAAGCTCACCTATCACAAACGCCGAGATCACTTGCGTTGCCACCACTGTGGGCACGAGGCACAGGCGCCGCCCAGTTGTCC
>CAMYNX010000134.1 GCA_947259875.1 uncultured Gammaproteobacteria bacterium
CTTCGATCCCGGTCGCGAATCTAGAACGCGTTATTTCGCGAGACGCTGCCTGAGGAACTCGATTACCCGGTCTCTGGCCTGAACCGTTGGGTGGCCGGTTCCGTTATTGAAGTCCTCGGTCAACACGGAATGGGGCCCCCAAGGCGCGCTGCCCGGGAGGCTCGTCTTGGAATCGAGTTCGATATGTTCGAACTGGTCACCGAGTTCGCGTCCTAACCTATCGAACCGCTCGCGGGGACAGAAGTAATCTTCGGAAAATCGGAGCCCAAGCACCGGGCAACCTTGCTCCGTACGCCGCTTTACGGCGGCCAGTTCTTCCGCTGATAGGTGCAACGACGCTTTTCGTTTGGCGCCCAACGGCAGCGGCAACGACGGCTGAGACAAGACTGGCGCGATCAAACTCGATTCCAGCATCATCGCGAGGACGAAATTGCCGGTGATGCACATACCCACCGCGCCCACGCCCGGCCCGCCGATTTCTTCGTGGGTGTGGCGACACAGAGCACGCAACCACTGCGTGATCGGACTGGCGCGATTCGCCGCAAGCAGACGGAATTCCCGGCCGATGCAGACGCGCGCAAACGAGCGTAGAACGTAGGCCCCTGAGATTGGTTTACCGGCTTTACCGACCAATTCCGGAATCAATACGGTGAATCCGGCATCGACCACCCAGTTTGCGAATCGCACCACCGTGGGATGAATACCCGGCAGCTCGTGCAGCACGAGCACACCGGGGCCGGCGCCGCGGCGGTATACCCGGCGGACCTTACCTTCATAAGCAAAATCCTCTTCGTCATAGCCGTCGATCATCCTTGGCTATCGCCCGCGGGCAACATCAACTCCTCTAGAGGCAGCCGTACCGAGCGTGCCGTTGGCGCGGGACCTGTGCCAAGACGGCCCATGACCACCGTTTTGCGACTCACTTCGGGAGACAACAGTGCGCTCAGCCGGTCCGATACCAGATTTGCCAGGCGGCGGCTGCGTTCATTGTTGGAGAACGAGACGCCATCGCGGACGTATTGGTCGAATATCAACGGCGTCATTTCCGGCTGCCCCCACAATCCCTGTTGTGTCGCGGTCAACCAGAAGCGTTGCCACGCCCGCCCCGCGGCAATGTAATCATCGATCGTTTCCGCTGGCCGGGAGGCGACGATAACGTAATGCGCCGCGCATGCCAGGGCCGGAATGAGATCCAGTTGCACGCGCGGCAACAAGGTGCCGGCGAGGTATCGGTTGAGAAAATGCACCCGCTCCCAACTCTGTAACCCCCATCGCATCAGCTTTACTCCAAGTGGGTCCATTCCCACAGCATGATCCGGGATCCGGTCCGCACTGAAGCGCGAGTTCCATTCGATGATCGTCCGGTGGGTCTCGTAGGCCTCGGGTAGCGTCAGCCTGAGCTTTCCGTTTAAAAAAAGTAGTCGCGCGACCTTCCCACGATCTCGACGCCCTTCCAGCCATTGGACCGTAAACTCAGATCCGACCGCACGGGTTAAGGCCTCTTTTTGGCGCGCGGTCAATGCTGCGTTCCGCATCGGTCTGCGCTGGGTGGTTCGAATACGAATATAAGGAAGCAGCGGATCGCGATCCACCAAGGAATTGCTTTTGAACCGGACATCAAACGCGGGCTTGGGTTCTGCTGCATTCCTCTGCCTTTCAATCTGAGTACGGAGCCCCTGTTCCGAGGCCGCGATTGAAATGGTCTCGAGCAATGCCCCCAACGCAATGTGGCTTGCATGGCCGCGTAGGTCGTAGACACAGTGGTCTCTGGTGTCAAAACCGTGCACGACCAGGTGCGTGTCAGACTTGATTTCGAACCGCCACGGTTGCGTGTTGTCGCCACTGGGTGCCCAACGCGCCAGATCCAAAATGTGTTCGATGGCAGTTCGTGGTTTCGCCGCCGATGGTTGTGCTGTGGCCCCCTGCCTGAAACGCGCTAGCTGTCTCTTCGCGATATGCAGGCCGAGTTGATGAATAGGATTTCGATTACCACCGGGGCGCCAGGTGTGTGTCAATTTGTTGCGGAACGGGTCAAACTGCAGGCCATGCGGAGCAGCCCGGACTCTGCCCCTTTGCAGGAGAATCTTCAGTGCCTGGGTCGCCGCCACGCCCGCGCAGATTTCGCATGCCATGACTGTCGACGGCCCACGATGTGCGTTCAGGTCAACTGCGTCCGGATAGACCAAATAACGCCGTTGCAGCATCGCGGGAGACAGGCCGAGCAGAAAGCGAATTAATTGCTCGTCCTCTGAGTGGCCCTCGAGCTGAAAATACGCCTCGAAGGTCATCTTTCCGGGCAGGAAATTCAGCAGCGCCACGCCGGTTCCCAACGGCGCTGCGGTGATCGCCGGAATACCCCGCTCGGCACAGGCCGCAAATACCATACGCCGCGCCGATACGGCGAAGAAATCCAACCCATCCACGTAGATATCAACATCACGAAGGAACTGGTCGAGATTTTGCTCGGTTACCCCCTCCGGAAAATCTCGAATCTCCAACTCGGGATTGATGGCGCGCGCCATCTCCGACAACACCCGGACTTTTTGTTGTCCGATATGGGTGAGGGTTGCGCCCGCTTGCCGGTTGAAATTCGCGAGCTCAAAGGTATCCGGATCCGCAAGATTAAACGCGCCGATTCCGAGCCGCGCAAGGGCTAACAGGTGACTGCCGCCCACGCCCCCCAAACCCGCTATGGCAACGCGCTTACAACGCAATAGCCGCTGTTCTTCGGGAGTGACCCATCCGATATTGCGGTTGAACGCCGTGTCGTAACGGAAGTGTTCGATCGGAGAAGAGTCCATCAACAGCAGGGTTACCCGGGCCGCGAGCGCAGCCGCCGCACGCGCCTGCGCTGCGCCCCAACAGTTTTGAAAAAGCAGATGTGCGGAGTAATCAAAAGGTCGCCAATGAAATCGTTCGTCGCGCCGTATTCGGTAGCTTGATTAATACGTTCGGTCAAGGCAGCGTGAAAAGCTTATGATCGTTGAGCTTGTTATGGATTGCAAACAGTAGAACCCATATCAAAATGCGGCTTCGTCGCCAATACGGCGAGGCGAACTCTACTCCGGTGCGCGTTTGCTCTGTGTAAACTGCACGCCTCGCACGGCACGCGGTGTGTTGATACCTGATTCGCTATTTTAAGATCGGTTCTAGCCCTGCATTGGTCAAAAAAAGACGTGAGAACGCGAGATTTGTTATGCAAGTCGGGTACATGAGGCGCAATCCCAGCCACACAAACCAAACTCAATCCAGGAACAGCTATCGGTACGCGTTGACCTAAGCGGCGTGCTTGTCGTGACCTTGAGATACTGACGTCGGAGTGGCCAGATCGGAAGTGATCGTTTCGAGCAGGGCACGTACTTCTGGCTTCAGATGCTGATACAGACCTTGCCGCGTGATGTGAAATGCGGCGCGCGAACCGCGGTAGTCGATCACGTCGCCGACCTGCGTAAATTTAATTCCGGCAAGCGACAAATGGCGTGCCAATCTGAGTTCCATCATCGCGAATACCGATTCGAGTCCATTGCTGAGCCCAATGGCCGCCGCTGCCAAGTACAGCCCCAACACCATCTGCGGGACCTGTCTTCGATCCGGCTGGTAAACCGGATTGACGACAGCGGCGAAACCGTCTGGATGGACGGCCTCACCGCGACGCCGACGGAACTTCTGACGAACTGCCAGACGGGAGATCTCACCGGTGCTCTCGCGCCGCATGGTCGCCGGATCAATGACCTCGCGTCGAAGGACATGGCCACAGTGCTCCTCGAAAGGAAACAACGCCTGCGGATCCAAGGGATTCGCCTGCACCAAGCGGACACATCCCACGTAGGAGGCGGAAGCTTTGTGGTATAGAAGGCAGTGATTAGAAAACGCGTCGTACGCGTCCTTTTCCATCCCGTCGCGGTGCTGGCCCACGTCCTCGAATTTGAATTCCTTGCAGTAGACTTCGAAGCGGATCCGTAGCGCTTCTTGAATCAGTTCGGGCGTTACCGCCCGCTGAACTTTGAAGTACTGATTATAACTGCTCACTAAATCCACGGTACTACATTGCCTCGATAGTTCAGACCAACACCTAACATACCGGCCGTGACCTCGGATAAACGCTCCCTCTCTATATTTTATAGAAGAAAATCGCAGCTCAAGGCGCTTCAACCGTCGTGCGCTTTGAACCATTCATCCGAATCCACGATCCGTTCATACCCAGACTCTAATTTGCACCGTCGATGACAAACGTCAAATAGAAGACCGTCGTGCGGGTTCAGAGTTACGGTCGCCAAATAGCGACGCAATAGTCCACACAACCATAACAAATGTTAAGGAATTACTTTCAATGAGGTGCTCAACTCTCTGAGTAATAATTTAAAGCAGCAATGCAGCCATTGGAAAAATTGTCCCCTACTTCGCATCGTGTCGCGTTCCATGCGCGCCAACGCGCCGTTGCAACGAGACGATGAAAGACGGGCGTCGTGTCTGTTGAGCATGCGGCACTCGACTTCAAGCAGTGGCAAGACAGTACTTTAGCAAAACTCTCTATGCTATTGATGCTGCTTATTATTTATCATATTTTCTGTATACGAACGGCGATTGGTAGTAACGATTGTGCGCTCTTGCCTCCGGTCGTGGCACGAATATTAAAAAACCCATGCTTGGTGCGTCACAAAAACGTGCCACGAATCGATGGCGATATCATCGCGGTATGTACAAAAAATCGGCGTACGCATCCTCAACAACAGCGACACACGAAAGATAACTGACAGACTTCCTGTTTAACGAGACCGACGGGCTTCACAGGACTTGTGTTTGCTCTATGATTGCCCACAATTCTAAATAACCAAAATCAATTGTGTATCGCTTCGATTGTGATCATTTGATTCGCGTTATGTCGATAAGATCGCAGACGCGAAATCACTTTCCGCTTTGCAGACGCTTTTTCCAACGAGATCTCCCTCGGAAGTCCCGAGTCGTTCGCGACCCCCTGAAAATTGGAAGTCAGGCGTGAGGGAGATACCCAAACAATTAGGCTTAAACAAACTCCTTAGGGAGGAAAAGTATGTCCTCGAGTGACATCGAAGTAGTGGTAGCCGATACGAACGCCGCCCGCGACCTTCATTATGCGCTCCGTTACCAGGTCTTTTGTATCGAGACCGGGTTTGAGGATGCATCCAGATTCCCGGACCAGCAGGAGAAAGACGAATTCGATGATAGTGCCATCCCTTTTCTGGTCCGTTGCCAACACACCGGCGACTGGCTGGCCACCGCACGCCTGATCCTATCCGACGATGGGAATCTTCCGATCAAACGCTACTGTAACGTCCCCCGGCACACAATCCCCTTCGACCAGATGGCCGAGCTCTCCCGCTTATTGATCGCAACCAAGGTGCGCCGGAGGCGTTCCCTATCTAACAAACGCCAACAACCTGGATTCGGAGTCACGGCGCTGACTCAGCACGGACATCGGCAACGGGGACAGACGGCGCGCATTCTGCGCGACCTGATCCGCGCCATGGCCGCCTTCGGCCTGGATCGCGGTATCCCGCACGCCGCCTTTTTCATTACTCCTGCGCTCGCGCGCATTCTGGGTCGCATGCAAATCGACCTCACCGCCATTGGCGGAGCGGTGCGCCACCGCGGACTGCGTTTTCCTTTTATCAGCAGGGCAACGCAGGTCTACGACGCACTCACCCGTCTCGCCGAACGCGATGCCGGCGAACTCCCCCAACCGTATGTAATGTTCTCGGAATCGGCTGCCACCGTAACCCGGCACACGTTGGACGAATACGAGCACCGGAAATTCGGTACTTGAAAACGGTATCACCCACCTCAATGCCTGCGTCATGTGACTGATTGTTGCATTTCTATGCGCCCACAACGGGTATTCGGTCCCGCTCAATACGGGCTAGTATCCAAAGGTCCAAGACCCAAGTCTCTCAACCTCTCTGATTAACGCCACCGGCACTAACTCTTAACCAGTCCCACCTAGCGACAGATAACGGCGTGCAACACGGCCACCGTGCCCGATTATGTGGTGCAACAATGAGACATGCCGTGCGAGCGATCTCCGGTTTTTAGACAACTGACATGAAGTAATGCACACAATCTCATGAAAAATAAAGGGTTCGATATCAATTGGCACAACATTTGCTAATCATTAATTTAAGATTCGTGTTACACGAAACGTTAAACAATTAACGATTGTTACCAGCGTAGTCGTAGTTCCGTTGGGCCGAAATATGCAAACTGATCTGTAGAGCAATCGTCGAATTACGAGAACATGCACCTCAGGCAGATGGGTCCAATGCAAAAAGGGGGGGGAATGCGGTTGAGTCAGGTTGAAGTGATCATCGCCGACACGCACACTGCGCGTCACATCCATCATCGCCTTCGCTACGAGGTCTTCTGTCTTGAGACCGGATTTGAGGACGCGTCGAGATTTCCGGATCAGCAGGAAAAAGATGAATTTGACAAACGTGCCGTCCCGTTTCTCGTGCGCTGCAAGTACACTGGCACCTGGCTAGCAACCGCGCGGCTCATCCTCCCCGGCCATGGGTCCCTACCGATCGAACGCCATTGTAATTTAGCCCGGCACACGGTCCCGTTCGACCAAATGGCCGAGTTCTCACGTCTGCTGATCACGACCCACGTTCGCCGAGGCCGCCGGCCGTCCGACCAACGACGACCGCACCGATCGACGTCAACGGCGTCAATCCGCGATCGGCGCCACCAGCGGCTCGAGACCGCACGCATTCTTCGGGAATTGATCCGCACCATGGCTGCCTATGGCCTGGATCACGGTATTCCGCACGCGGCCTTTTTTATTACCCCCGCACTTGCCCGGATTCTCGCTCGCATGCAGATCGACCTCTCCGTTATCGGCGGGGCGGTACGTCACCGCGGACTGCGTTTCCCGTTCATCAGCAGGGCAGCACAGGTCTACGGCACCCTTACGCGTCTCGCCGAAAGCGATAGCGGAATCCGGCCCCCGCCATATCGATCGTGCGCGGAGTTGCAGATCGGACTCGATGATGGAACAATGGGACACGCTAAATAGTCCAAAATAGATAAAAAAAGGCAAACAGCGAGCCGCTTACCGGGGGCTTCGCTGTCGGTGTAGACATCGAGATTTTCGTTGTTCAGAGCGAGTGAGCGTGGGTCAGTCTGTGTCCTGGCCGGCGCACAGACTAAAACCAGCGGTTGGCGAACCTGGTTGTGCAATTAGGCAGTATAGCATTCGTTTTACAGGCGGATAACCTGCGAATCCGCTGCGCATATGACGATAAAAAGCGAAAATCACACCAAGAGTAAACGTTTTCGATCTGAGTGGGGGGTCATGGCGAAAACCACACCGGTGCTAGTGAGGCGCTACGCGCGGCAACTCGGCTATCGGCTTGAGCTCGAGCCTGTATCGGGGGATATCACTATCGCCGCTTACGAAATCCAGACCGGGGTCCGGGTAACTGACCTGCCTGGGATGGAAAAAAAGGGGTTCTGGCGCACTTGGTCAGGCAGCCTCGCGGGACTTTGCGCTTTGAAAAAATCGCGTTAACCGGTACGCTCCGAATCGCTCGTTCTTCTATCTGCTTGCCGGTCCCAAATTCTAAGTACTCGGTTGATGCGATAAACCCTCGTGGTCACAGGGGGCATCGGTGAACACCCGCGTTCGAGGCAAGCCCCCCAAGCGAGCGGCCTTATGCCTTCCCCTCGCTTATATGGCCGGAATATTCTGGCTCTCATCCATTCCCGGCGAACCCAGCCCGCAGGATCCAGGGACCTTCGTCTTAGTCGCGTGGGTACCCCCGGCGCTGCAGAACATGTTGCACGTCCCCCTGTTTGGGGCACTTGCGTGGTTGTGGCGCTGGACGCTCGAAGCCTGGACCACCCGCGCTCCTGGGATCATCGCGGGCTTGCTGACTGCCGGATACGGTATCGTCGATGAATTGCACCAGGCCCTGGTGCCGGGCCGGTACGGCTCGCTCACTGATATGAGTCTGAATATAATCGGCGCCGCGATTGGGCTGTGGGTGTACCAGCGCTGGACGACGGCCCGCAGCTAAACTTAAGACCTACTTCATTTCGAACTTGTTCAGCAGGTCGTAAAGCGTTGGGCGGCTGACGCCAAGCATCTGCGCGGCCTTTGACATGTTGCCGTGGGAAAGGCCCATCACGCGCTGCAACGCTTGATGCTCGGCCCGCTCCCGCACCTCGCGCAGGTTGAGTGGCATATCGTCTGCTTTGGGTGCGGCGAGTTCCAGATCCTCCGGTTCGATGCGATTGCCCTCCGCCATGATCGTCGCACGCTTTACCCGGTTCTCCAGCTCACGGACATTCCCGGGCCACGGGTAGGCTTCTATAGCGGCGAGTGCTTCGCTGCCAAATCCTCGAATGGACCGCCCGCGTTGTTGCATGTACTTGTGCAAAAATGCCTGCGCAAGCAGTAGCGCATCGCCGGTGCGCTCGCGCAGTGGCGGCAGATGAAGCGCGATCTCGTGAACCCGGTAGTACAAGTCCTCCCGAAATTTGTCGTCGCCGATCATTTCCGACAGGTCCTGATGCGTCGCACAGACCACACGCACATCTACCGGGATTTCCTCGCGGCCGCCGACGCGCTCGATGACGCGCTCTTGCAAGAAACGCAGAATCTTCGCCTGTAGCGCCGGCGGCAGATCGCCGATCTCGTCCAAAAACAGCGTCCCGCCGTGAGCGCACTCGATCTTGCCGCGGGTCTGTTTGGCGGCCCCGGTAAAGGCCCCTTTTTCATATCCGAACAGCTCGCTTTCCAAAAGCGTATCGGGTATTGCGGCGCAGTTGATGGCCACAAAGGGCGCGTCCTTGCGTGTACTCAAGCCGTGCAGCGCGCGCGCCAGCAACTCCTTGCCGGTACCGCTCTCGCCAAGCAGCAGTATGGTCGCATCGGTGGGCGCGACCTTCTCCACCATGCGGCACGCCTTCACCATCTGCGGACTGCTGGCAATGACCCCGGCAAGAGGAGACGTCTCGGTTTTGCGTAGCAGTTCGCGATTCTCTTCCTCGAGTTCGAAAAGCTTAAAAGCGCGCTGCACAATCAGGCCAAGGACATCCGGATCGACGGGCTTGTGATAAAAATCGTACGCACCGAGTGCCACCGCGCGTAGTGCGTTGGCGCGGTCATCGTTGCCGGTGACCACAATGACCTTGGTATGCGGCGCCAGGGCCAGGATCTGTTCCAGCGCCAGCAGGCCCTCGGTTGCATTGGCCGCATCCGGTGGCAGTCCAAGATCCAGGGTCACCACCGGCGGTTCATCGCTGCGTATCAGATCGAGCGCCGATTCCCGATCGCCGGCTACCGACACCTGATAGTCCTCAAATGCCCAGCGAAGTTGACTTTGGAGGCCCGGATCATCCTCAATGAGCAACAGTTTTTTTTCGCCATTCGTCATGGTTGTTCCTACGGCATGGCGCTCAGCAGCGCCGCGTCGCCGGTTTTACCTGTTCCGTAATGTCTCGGCAACCGCAACACAAATGTTGTGCCTTTTCCCGGCTCGCTCGATACTTCCACGTCCCCACCACAGGCGCGCGCAAATTCTCGGACCTCATAGGCCCCCACACCCATGCCGGCGTTCCCCTTCGTCGTGTCGAACGGGCGAAACAGACGCGATCGGACAAACTCTTCATCCATGCCGCAACCGTTGTCTTCAACCTCGAGCACCGCCCACTCATTATCCCCGTGCAAGCTGACTTTCACCTTGCCGTCGTCGGGGGTCGCTTCTTGGGCGTTTTGTATGATATGACCGATGACTGCCGCCAGGCGGTCGGGATCGACCATCGTCAACACCTCATCTGCCAAATTGTTTGTACTGGGTACCGGCACCATCGTGGTCCGTTCTTTTACCACCTGCGTCACAACCTGTGCCATATCGATCACTTTGTCCGAGCCGCTAGAGACGTGTTCCTTGCGCAGCTGCACCAACATTCGGTTCATCTTGCCGACGGCATTGTCTACCGTTTGTATGGCGTCTGCCACAAATTCAGGCTTATGCATGTGCTTCTTGGCGTTGGTCACGACCAGCGATAACTGCGCCACCAGGTTTTTCAAATCATGGACCACGTGACCCAAAACGACGAAGCCCTCCAAGTCGCTGTGATGCATCAGCGGCAACACCAGCCTCGCTTGCGTCAGCGCCTGCAACCACATGGGCAACTCTAAATCTTCATATCGCCCGGGCGTTCTGGCGTATTCATCCAGATCGATGATCCATTGCCGCGTTGCGAGAAACTCTATCATCGGCTCACTCTGCGCTGTCTTGGCCCCAGGCTGCGCCGTCATATTCCACATCACCACCGGGATGAAATCCGCTTCGCTGTCCGGCTTTATCCACATCATGCCGCTCGGACTCTCGACAATTTTAGCTATTGTCTTCACGACTCGCGCAGGAATATCTTTTTCCTGTCCCGTCTCCGACAGGGTGTCGGCAAAGCGCAGCCACTCGCGACGATAGTCGTATTTGCTTTGCAGAAAATGCTTGCCGATAAAGACCTTCAGCCGCGCACGCGCCTGCCCGGAAAGTGCCAAAACCGCCAGGATTACGACGGCACCGAAGAGAAAGGCGATCTGCAGCGCACCGCCCCACTGCCCGCCGTAGGCGCGGATGTAGTAGCCGGCGGCCGCCATCAGCATCAAGTAGACGCCCGCCGCCAGCAGTGCGACACTGTGGAAGACCATCTGTCGGGACATCTCCACCTTGCCGGTCCACAAAGGATCCCGAACGCCCGACACCACAATAAGCGGGACCGCCAACGTGTTCACCGCCCCCCGGGCGTGCCATAGATCCAAATCGATCTGCTTTACCAGCAACGCGTCCGCGAACAGGTAAAAATCAAACGCAAATAACCCGCCGATGCCGAAACATAAGAACTTGATACCCCATCGCCGCTCGACATTTGCGTTGCGGAAAAGCTGTTCGACCAGAACCAAGCCGAAGACCGCGAGCAGCAGATGGCCGACGCGGAATACATCTGCGGCATACTGGTGCCCCGGGACCTCTGGGGCACTCGCAACGATGACCAACACCGTGAATAACATCGCCGGTAAACCAATTGCGACGATTTTCATCGTGCGCAGCACGCCGTACCCATTCCGTTCCTGGGCCGCAGGATCATCCAGCAGACCAATGATGAACGCATACCAAGCCGCCGTGCGTACTAACTCAGCGATCTCAAGTAATGCATCTGGCAGCGGGGCTAGCGATGAGGCGTCATACGCTTGCAAGGCAGCCCAAAGTGTCGAGCACGCCGCGGCGACAAGCAGCACCCTTGCTGCCGTGCGGCCGCGCCACACCGTCAACAACAACCCGGTGAGGAACACAAAGGCCGCGGTCGCGGCCGCGTAAGCGAGAACTCCTACAGCGGCCATCTACGCCATGGCTCCCCGATAAGGGCACGATGCTCGCAGACCATCATCTCTTCAATCCAAATGAAACAGTTTTCACGACTCGCCGGTACGGTACGGGTTCCCACGCGCAATGCCATCCAAGCACCGTGCGCATTGGTCATCGGATCGGGGCGCAATCGTTGCTCGTTGCTGTGGAGTCGAGACCCCCTCATCACCGGCGCAAAGATAGCCGCCGGTGCGAAACCACATACTACGTATGAGCATTTGCATCGCACCGCTGCCCCGTTTCTCGATTCTTCCTCAATATTCCCCTCTATATGATTGTTTTTATTGATTATTCTAGACAGGTTGGCCGTATACTTCAACCATCGGATGCGAACCCCCGTGTCACGCCGATTTTCGCTTAAGCCACGGGGTGCGCCTTTTGGACTCGCTTCGCGTCGCAAACGGCATCAACCCGTAAACACCCCCGTGTAACCGAGCCGATATTGTACCATCGCACCGCTTGAAAAAATGGCGTCGGACTCGAACCTGCGATCCCCGGCTTGGTGCCATCCTTCTATCCTTGGGCAACGGTTTGGATGTAGAGCTCTATACGACGGTTGATTCTGTGGTCACTGCCGGCAGATTGCATCGCAGGTTCACTGGAGCCACGGCCCTCGGCCTCGATCCAAAGCCCCCGGACGCCTCGCTGTTTGAGGTAATTCGCTACCGCCGTGGCGCGACGCCGGGACAGCCGCACATTGTATTTTTCAGATCCGATGCTGTCGGCGTGGCCGATGACACGCAGCCCGACGTCCGCGTAGCGTCTCAGGCTGCGGGCGAGCCTGTCCAACAAGCCCTGAGAAGACGCACCGATCACCGCACTGTCAAAAGCGAATAACACTTCTTGGCCAAGATCCACGGTGATCGCATTGTCACTTATCCGCTTCACTTGGATCGGCAATGTTCTAAGTTCTTTCGCGAGCGCTTCGATACTTTTTGTGGCTGCCTGGGCTTTCGCAGTACCTGGCAATGGCTCAAGTTCACGGTCATAACCCCCATCTCTATTGGATCTAGCGCTTTCCAAGTTCCCGGCCGCCACCGGACTAAGTGGGCGGTTATTACCGCGTGGGGACGACCCCTCTCCGCGACGGGGTGCCGGTAGTGCCACGCCAGCGCTACCCGATTCCCGTTCAGATGGCGATGCCTGCGTCGCTTGCCCCGCGCGCATTGTCGCCACCGCAGGCGCGCGCTGCGTGGACAATCTCTCCTCAGGATGCAAACCCCTCGTCCCCAATTCAGGCTTATCCAACAACTTGAGCGGTTGTGCGAACTCGTGGTGCTGGGCGTCTCTATCGGATTCAGGACCACCCGCGACCCCCTTCCGCGAGGTATCCTCCCCAGACCCCCGCCTTAACGCAGCATCTCCGGCTTCCGGCTGGGGTCTATTTGGTTTGTCGACGCTGGATTCCGTCGCGGCCACATCGGCGCCACGCACCGGTACTCGGCCGCCCTCATTCCTCTGCTCTTCCGCCGCTGGCAGCAGGGCGGCCAGCCTTGCTGCGCTTGCTTTGAATCCAGCGACGAGGTTGGCACCAGCTCGGGCCGTCGGTTCTGGAGCCACCGCGTAAATTACCAAGGTGCTCAGCGCGGCGCCAAGTATCCAAAACACTGCCCCACGCTGCCACTTACGCCGAATCTCGCGCCGCAACACCGTCTCGTGAGTATCGTCCTCCAAAACGAGCGCTTGGCTGTCCAAGGCTGGAGCGGCCGATTCCGGCACCGGGACCACTGGCGCGGTTGCCGAGCCTTTCTTTACGTCCGGTTCTGGGTCTTGCCACGCTACGCTGCGCGCCGCGGGCGCCGGTTCGGTCCTCGCCTCGTCCTCCGGCAATTCTGGGTTTTCTCGGGCTGCGGGTGTGGGTTGTGCTTGCGGTGATGGCCGTCCGTCGCCCATGACCACGGTAGGTTTCCGCTTTGTTGGTGTGCACTCATCGTCGAGACCCAAATGGGTATTGATCACGAGGTCCCGTATCTCGCTTGGCAGGCCGTCGGCTGGGTCCAGATGCTCATCGCACAGCTCCTGTAATACAACGCGGACATCGCGAGCCAGAAGCTTGTGCTTCTCTTCCACGCTGCCGTGCAACAACAGCCGGCTGCACACAAGATTGATGCGCCGCGGAACACCATCGGTGAATTGGTGGATGATGTAATACGCAGCATCGCTAATGCACGGATCGCCTTCCCACCCTGCACATACCAGGCGGTGTTCGACGTATTCCCGCGTCTCCTCTGTTGCCAACGGTTCGAGATGACAAGCCGCAATGATGCGCTGGTGCAACTGCTCCATATTCCGTCGGCGAATCACGTCACGGAGCCCTTGTTGTCCAACGAGAAAGATCTGTAGCAGTGGCGTCGAGTGTTCTTGCAGGTTGGTGAGCAGGCGCAGTTCCTCCAGCGCGCCGGGAGCGAGATCCTGAGCCTCATCGACAACCAACAACGCCCCACGTCGGGTACGCCGGTTCCGTACCAGTACGTCCGTCAATCTGGCTAGCAGGGTCGCCTTGTCCAGGTTTACGGCCTCGACACCAAAGGCGTAAGCGACCATACGCAGCAACTCGTCCGCCTCGACCTGCGTACTCACTAGCTTGGCCCGGACCAACGGTTTACCCTTTAGGTCGGCGAACAAATCCTCGATCAGGGTACTCTTGCCCGTACCCGGTTGGCCGGTCACCACCACAAAGCCTTCCCCCCGATCGAGGGCGTAACTCATGTAGGTCTTGGCCCGTCCGTAACTACGGTGCTTGTAACAGAACCGATGGTCGGGACTCAACCGAAACGGCTCGATGGTTAGATTGTAATACTCGTGGTACATACGATCACCGAGGGTGTATGAAGTCTAATCTAGTGCGAGGTCGAATCTTCATCCGCGCTTGCCAGACTACTACCCATAATAACCCGATCCTGAAAGAAAACAATCAGTTAGGGATAGGATCTCTAAGCAACGGCAGATAAGCAAGCGGTGGACACCAATCGTTGCGTTCTTTAACTTAATGGATTCCCAAATGGATCACCCAAGTTCTGCGACCAACGGTTCCCCCGGCGCACTGGTAGCAACAAGCAGGAGCATCCAGAACGTCATACCGACCGGTTCGTGCCACAGCGATCACACGGAGGCGCCTAACCCGCCGCATCCGCGCCTCGGCATGCGATTATGGATAAGAAATGGCGGGGCGGAAAGCGTGAAGGGTTGGGCCTGCCGTGCGTCGTTCCAGTGCGCCGCGCACAAACAAACGGCCGCTTTTCGGGGTGTTGCCCGTGGCCGGTGTTAGACGACGAATGTTTGTTTTTCGACTCCGATAGTGAAGCCCGTAAGACTTCCTTTCGCGTCGTTATTAAGACAATGAACTATGGAACACTACCGTCAGCCGGTATGACTTTCGGCCAGTTCCACGGTGTGACCGTCCGCGAAACGCTCGGTTCGATCCTCGGCGACATGTTCCAGACCGAGTACCCGTAACAACAGCGAGGCGTAAAGTAAATATACCGGGTAAATCACTGCATCAATGATTCTTGATGTCAGGTTGATGAGCGCATTGAGACGAATCATGGCAGCTTAACCCCCGCACTAATGTCATGTGGAACTAATTGATTATATTAAGAAATAGCAAAGATCGAGGCAGAGTCAAGCGGCGGAACCGCGGTTTTTGACATGTGTCAAATTCTAAGGCGTCACGAAATGTCCTTAGAATTGTGGGCGCGGCGTGGGCGTTATCCGTGGAAACAATAACCAAGTATTTAAGTGCAGCCTCGCTTGTTTGAGCGTCACGTCGCAGTAATCGTTGATGTTGTCGACGCCGACCACCTCGTCTCTGCGGTTAATCAGCCGCAAGGCAAGTGTAGACTCAATAAATCCGGCAACACCGGTGACCAGCACCCTCACCCCATCACCCTACGCTTGCGATCGAACCCACGCATTCGCATCGTTCGCTAGATTTTTATTAGTATTGTCAAATAGTTACAGTTAATAATTTATGTAAGTTATTACACTTATTGCGCTGAAAGTACCCGCTTTAG
>CAMYNX010000135.1 GCA_947259875.1 uncultured Gammaproteobacteria bacterium
AATCCCGACGCCTATTTCGCCCAGGGCAGCGCCTGGAATTGGTTGAGCGCCGGCGTGACCAACTTCCGCGGGATCTACTGGGAGGTTGAACGCGACACGCTCATCGCCATCCCGTTGTTCATATTCATGGGGATCATGCTGCAACGATCGAAACTGGCGGAGGACCTGCTGGTCACCATGGCCCAGATGTTTGGCCCGGTGCCGGGCGGCTTGGGGATTTCCGTGATTTTCGTCGGCGCGCTGCTTGCCGCGACCACCGGCATTGTCGGCGCCACGGTGGTCGCCATGGGGTTGATCTCGCTGCCGGCGATGATGCGCAACAAGTATGCAAACTCCCTTTCCAGCGGGACAATCGCAGCGTCGGGCACACTTGGGCAGATCATCCCACCGTCCATCGTGCTGATCATCCTGGCCGACCAATTAGCCAGTGCCGTCGACCAGGCCAGCACTGCCCGCAAGGAACTGTACAAGGTTTCGACCGGTGAGTTATCCATGCCCACGGCCTTCGACGTGTCGTCGACCAGTGCCGGCGAGATGTTCCTTGGCGCCTTCGTTCCGGGACTGATCCTGGTTGGCCTGTACATGCTCTACGTTATCGGTCTCGCGCTGTGGCGGCCGAACCAAGCGCCGACGGTGCGCCATGAAGGAGAATTCGACCGGGCGTTTTGGTTTAAGGTGGTGATCACCCTGGTGCCGCCCCTGACCCTGATCTTTCTGGTGCTCGGCTCGATCATTACCGGCGTCGCGACGGTCAATCAGGCCGGCGCCATCGGCGCCGCCGGCGCCTTGATCATGGCTGGCTACCGACTTTACGAAGGCCGGCGTCATGCCTATACCCCGGCCATCATTGCCCTGATCTCGCTGGTGGTGATCGCGCTCGTCGTCACCATCTTCCAAACCAACATCAAAAAGATCGAAACCGCCCAGGATGTCATTGGTTTGGTGCTGGCGTTGACCTCGGTGGCCACCCTGGTGCTCGCCGTGATCTGGAGCGGCTGGCGTACACTGAAGATCGAGGACACGCTCAAGGGCGTGATGCTCGAGACCGCCAAGACAACCTCGCTGGTGTTCATCATTCTGACAACCTCGCTGGTGTTCATCATTCTACTGGGCGCGGCCATGCTGACCGCGGCGTTTCGCGCCTTCGGCGGCGAGGAACTGGTGAAGGAATTCCTGACCACCATGCCGGGCGGGTTCTGGGCCCAGTTCATCATCGTCATGGCGGTGATCTTCGTTCTTGGGTTCTTCCTGGACTTCATCGAAATCTCCGTGGTCGTCGTGCCCATCGTCGCACCCATTCTGCTGCTTGACCCCGCGGCTAACGTCACTGCCGTGTGGTTGGGCGTGATGATCGGCCTGAACATCCAGACCTCGTTTCTCACACCACCCTTCGGGTTCGCGCTTTTCTATTTGCGCGGTGTGGCCCCGCCGTCGGTGAAGACCACTGAGATGTACAAGGGCGTCGTGCCATTTATCACCTTGCAGTTGATCGCCCTCGTAATTGTTGGGCTGACGCCGCAGCTCGTGAACTACCTGCCGACCCGGTTGTCGCTATTGTCAGAGACGGCGCCGCCACCCCGCAACCCGGCACTTCAGTCGTGCATCGAGGACTATGTGTTCACCGAATTTAAACAACGCGGAAGCGAAATCCGCAGCGCGATCGCCGGGGCGCGGCAACTCGACCTGTCTATCCTGCCAGACGAAATGCGCTCCGACCTGAAGGGCAGCTTCGACAAGGCTGAGAAGACCTTCGAGCTGCTCGCAAACATCGAGGTTTCGGAGAAGGCGATGAACGCCTATGCCGTGGGCTATCTGCCGCTGCATGTCGAGGTCCGCGAAATCCACAAACAACTGGCGCGAATCAAGCTCGTGCGCAAGGAGCTGGAAATCAACTTGCAGCGCTTGCCCGGAGACACTAAGTATGACGGAAAACGCCAGCGTATGACGGCGCATCTCGAGGAGCTAAAAGCTGAAGCGAAGGCCTTGACCGAATCCATTCCGGCTGAGTGGACCAAAAAGCACGGGGCGTTCGTCAAGCTGAAGAAGGCCGACAATAACGCCCGCCGCCAGTACCGGCGCAATGTTGACGAGGCCTACGAAACCCTGCGCGAGGCCAATAAGGTGATCGCCGCCAACGGCAGCCTGACCGCCTACAGTGGCGAAATCACCAAGATTAAGGAAACCGCAGCAACCGATCCCGGGGCCGCCGTCGAGGCGATCAAGGACCTGGTGAAACAGATCAGGGCCGTCCCCGGCACCCGTTCGATCACCGATGAGCTATCAGCGGCGCGGAAGTTCTTGCGTCGGTCGCAACCGGATCCCAACCGGGCTCTGAAAGCGCTCGATAAAGCCGAGCAGGCACTGGCGACGGAAATCGCCTGGCGTCAGCAAGCGTCCGAGATACTGAAGCCGGCACTCGCAGGCTATGAGGCCTCCATCCGCGAAACCATCGGTCTGCGCTTGCAATCGCGGCTGCCGAAGAAGCAGGCCCTTTCCGTGGCCGCCTGCAAATCCAACCCGCAAGATCTAACGCTCGATTTCTAAAGGAAATTGGCATTTCGCAGGCGTGCAAGAATTGTCGTGCGGTCCATTGGGCCGTCGGATGTTCGGTAACGTCGAATTGGCAGCCACAGGGGACACGTTTCATGACCCTCACTTGTTCAGAGAAAGGTTTTAGTTAGTTCCGTTATTGTTGAGTGTAACGACGAACACGCAGATCGGCTTGTTCTTTGTGTCCCGAAAAATTTTCCAAAGCACAAAGCCTGGAACAATATTCACCCACCTTTACAGAAGCTTCATCGGTTAATACTTTTTGATAAGTGCAAGTCTTCAGAAATTTTCCAACCCAGAGGCCTCCTGTATAACGTGCGGATTGTAAAGTTGGTAAAGTATGGTTAGTGCCAATGACCTTGTCTCCATAGGAAACATTAGTCCGTGGGCCAAGGAATAAAGCGCCATAGTTGGTCATTTCAGAAAGAAACCAATCATCACGATCAGTCATCACCTGTACATGTTCAGAAGCAATTTCATCAGCGATTTCTCGCATCTCTTGATATGAAGCCGCCACAATAACTTGCCCATAATTACGCCAAGCGGGTTCGGCATTGGCTCGTGTCGGCAATATTTCCAACTGTCTCTCCACCTCATCCATAGTCTCACGAGCCAACTTTTCAGAATTGGTTAACAAAATCGCAGGAGACGTTGGACCGTGCTCAGCCTGCCCCAGAAGATCCGTGGCGCACATCTCACCATCAACGGTGTCATCAGCAATAACCAGTGTTTCCGTGGGGCCCGCGAACAAATCAATCCCAACACGGCCATACAGTTGTCGCTTGGCCTCTGCCACGTAGGCATTCCCAGGCCCTACCAACATATCAACCGGTTGGATACTTTCAGTGCCCAAGGCCATCGCAGTGACTGCCTGTACCCCTCCAATAACATAAATTTCATTTGCTCCGGCTAATGCTTGTGCGGCAACAATCGCAGGAGCAGGTTTGCCTTCAAAGGGAGGGGCACAGGTCACGATTTTGGGGACACACGCTACCTTGGCAGTGACAACAGACATGTGTGCGGAAGCCACCATTGGATACTTGCCGCCTGGTACGTAACAACCAACTGAATTCACAGGAATATTTTTGTGCCCTAGAATGACACCTGGTAATGTTTCTGTTTCGACATCCTGCAACGCATCTTTTTGAATTTGTGCAAAATTACGAATTTGCTCCTGGGCAAACTTGATATCGTTGAGTGCTTGTTCGTCCAATCCATCAATACATTGTCGAATTTTTTCCTCTGTAAGACGAAAATTCTCTGGTGACCACTGATCAAAACGTTCGGACATTTCACGAACCGCGGTATCGCCTCGTTGCTCAACATCAGCGATGAGTTCTTCAACAATTCTCCGCACTTTCTCCTGATCTTTCCTGCGAGCTTCTTGTGGTTTTGCTTTCTTTAACCAAGTAGCCATATCACCTCTTTTTTCATACTGTTTAATGGTTGATAAAACGCTTTTATTTCATCTTTCAAATAAATGGCCGTCCCCCATCAACTGGGATAATACAACCGGTAGTAAAAGGCATCATCGTCGCTACTGCTAAAACTGTTTCAGCCACATCCTCTGCTGTGGCTAAGCGATTGAGGGGTGTTTTATCTATCTGCTCCTGGAGATAAGCCGGATCTGCCCGTTTGGCATACTCTCCCATAACCCAGCCAGGTGAGACAGAAACAACCCGGATCTTTGGGGCCAGCGCACGGCCAAGCGAGAGGGTCATGGAATTCATGGCTGCTTTCGACGCACAGTAAACCACATTACTACCAATTCCCGTGACTCCAGCGATTGAGGAGATATTAACAACCATCCCGCCATTGTTATTGGACAAGAGATTTTTCAAAGCCCGGATACTAGCAAAAGCCCCCCGCCAGTTGGTGCGGAAAATAGAGTCAATTAGATCATCATCCAACCGTTCAAGATCGTCATGAGGCACAGGTCGGGTGATTCCAGCATTGTTGACCAACAAATCCACCGTACCGTAATGCTCGGCTATCCGGTCTGCCAAATTGTTTAGGGCCTCACTATTATCGACAGATGCCTGTATACACAGATGATCCTCTCCATCAAGACTTCGCGCCACTGCTTCAGTTTTACTTTTACTTTCACGATAAGTGAGAACAACTCGGGCTCCTGCTGCGGCCAATCTTCTACTAATTCCGGAACCAATCCCACCGCCGGCACCCGTTACTACTGCAACTTGACCTGCCATCAAAGATTCTGACGCCATTGTTTTCTCCTCGCCTAAAATTTGATACACCTCCTAATCCGATCACATTGAAAGATGCGATACGCGTAAACAGCTAAACCACCACCTTATCTTCTCTTCTCCTGCTGAGAAATAACGATACTTCGGGTACTTTTTGGTGTCATCCTGAACGAATGTGAAGGATCTTCTGAAATATCAGTTAGTCAACGTGTCGATGGCCAATTCCTATTTAGGCTGCGAGTGGAAGCTGGACTAGACCCCGACAGTACGGTCTCCATTGGAAATACTAAAGGTGAGCAAGATTGCTGACGCCGCTCCCGCCTAGTTGCGTTGGCGTGTCACCTCCGAGCGAAGCGTGAACGCGATGGTTGTTGTCATATCGCCGAAACTCCTCCACTTTCGTTCCAAGTCCGGCGCGTTCCACAACAAGGCGTGGTCGAGATATTCGTGGTGACTATTGCTATCGGCTAGCAGCATAAATAAGCCGTTCGAATTTATGGCCATTACGAGAGGACCTGCAGGAGTGGTTGGACGCCGAAGAGTGGATCGTCGATAAAGGGGTCGCCCAATCGCCGACGTTAACGGTGAAGGCGGCAGAAACTGTCGGAAATAGGATAAGGGTCAAAAGCGAGGGATTCCTAATCCATCGATTTTGTGGCGTACGCGAAGGGACGATATACAACATCGACAAGTGCCGACTGGAGTTGGTCACATTCCAATCACACTGCTTTACCAAAGGACCTCCTTGGGTGTGCCTAAAGAAATCGGAACAATATCCTTGCAAATCTGGATAATAGCTCCATAATTGCAAGGATGATAGATCGTCGTCTACGAGTGCATTTGCGCAGTCTGATCGACCAGTATCCAGCAGTGGCCCTGCTCGGTCCGCGCCAAGTAGGCAAGACGACCCTGGCATTGGAAATCGCCGCGAGCACGAGATCTGTCTACCTCGACCTTGAATCGGCTTCGGATCGGGCAAAGCTGTCGGAGCCGGAGCTCTATCTGGCGGACCATGAAGATCGGCTGGTGATCCTCGACGAGGTGCACCGGGTGCCGGATCTGTTTCAAAGTCTGCGTGGTTTGATTGACCGGGGCCGAAGGAAGGGAAAGCGGGCCGGACGTTTCCTGCTGCTCGGATCGGCCTCAATCGACCTGTTGCGGCAAACGGGGGAAACGCTGGCTGGGCGCATAGCCTATCTGGAGCTGGCGCCGCTTGATGTACTCGAAGTCGAAGCTGGTGATCTGGACAAGCTGTGGGTCAGAGGTGGGTTTCCGGACAGTTTCCTGGCGGCGGAAGATGGCGAGAGCCTGACCTGGCGGCAGAACTTTATCCGCACCTATCTCGAGCGGGACGTACCGCAGCTCGGTCCGCGTATTCCGGCGGAAACGTTGCGGCGATTCTGGGTAATGTTAGCACATACTCAGGGGGGGCTCTTGAACGCGGCGGCGCTGTCACGCGGTCTCGGAGTAGATGGTAAAACCATCGCCAAGTATCTCGATTTGATGGTGGATTTGTTGCTAGTGCGCCGACTGATGCCGTGGCACAAGAACATCGGCAAGCGCTTGGTCAAATCGCCGAAGGTCTATGTTCGGGACAGCGGTGTGGCACATGCATTGCTCGGGCTTGGGGATAAGGAAGACATCGTCGGACACCCTGTGGTCGGCCAAAGCTGGGAAGGTTTCGTGATCGAAAACACGCTTTCTGTTGCGCCAGACGGTACGGAGGCGAGTTTCTATCGTGCGTCCGGCGGCGCAGAGATCGATCTGATTCTACTATTACCCGGACGCAAGCCGTGGGCGATCGAGATCAAGCGAAGCCTCGATCCAATGCCGGCGAGAGGTTTTCACAATGCCTGCGCCGACGTGAAGCCTGAGGTTAAATACGTGGTTTACCCGGGCGATGCAAAGTTTTCAGTTTCAAAGAGCGTTGTGGCGATTAGCGCTACTGATTTAGCGCGGGAAGTTGTCGAAGAAACCAGTCATTCCTAGTCCCAATTCCGGGGACAGTTTACTTATTTATATGTCGTCCCAATTCCGGGGACAGTTTACTTATTTATATGGTCTCAAGAAGCGAATTACTGCAGCAAAGGTTTGATCTGGTTTATTCGTCGCACGAATCCAGATGCACGAAGGTTGTTCGAAGAGAATTAAGTAGACTATCCCCGGAATTCCCGAAGAGAATTAAGTAAACTGTCCCCGGAATTCCCTGATACCCAAACATGATACCAGAGCTTAAATTCTTGGATTGGATAGCACTTCTTTGGTTCGCAATTTGCTGGATCGGTTACAACTATTTCTCTCGTTACTGGTCGCAGCGGACCCACCGGCTGCAAAATGTGGTGCATGATTACATTAAAGATTGGATATGCGTTTTGCAGCATAGGGAATTGCGTATCGTGGACACAGCGGTGGTGTCCAACATCGAGCGCAATGCGACGTTTCTCGCGTCCAGCAGTTTGCTGATTATTGCCGGACTACTCACGGTCGCTGGATCGACAGATAAAATCATTACCTTTATCGCGGACTTACCGTTTATTGCCGAAGCGACGCGGCAGGCTTGGGAAATGAAGCTCTTATTGCTGGTGTTTATCTATGCGTACGCCTTTTTTACGTTTACCTGGTGTATGCGGCAGTGGGGCTTTGTTTCAATCATGGTAGGCAGCGCGCCGCTTGCGGAAGACGAAACCGTTAGCGATGCGCGGCGAGCGACACACCAGGATACACTCGCTGAGGTCGTGTGGCTCGCCATTTACTCTTTTAATGCGGGTTTGCGGACGTATTATTTCAGTTTGGCGTTACTGTCTTGGTTCTTGCATCCGGTCGCGTTTATGATCGTCTCCGCATGGGTGGTTGCGGTATTGTATCGCCGAGAGTTTCGCTCCAAGACTTTGCGCGCCCTTGTCTCGGGACGAGACCGCATCGACGCCTCCAAGAAAAATACGGGACCAGAAAAATAGGAACCGATGTCTGACAAATTGGAGTCTGAATTAAATTCAGACCCTGGGTTCTAGCCAGTGGATAACAAGCCTTTAGAGGAAGGATCTTGGAAAATCCATTCCGTCCTTTTAGTGTATTGCATCAAAATGAAGAACGGAAGCAGTGCCGGTATTAAAAGACGGCATTCTGATAGTAATGCTTAGACGTACTGCAACGGCTGATTCGAAGTTCGACCGGTGTGCCGTCCAATGTCAGGGCGGTGCGCGCGATTTCCAGAAGGGGACTACCTGCCTCTAAACCCAGCAATGATGCATCGCGATCAGTAGCGGCGACTGCGCGCAGCTGTTCATCTGCCCGATGAATAGTTATGCCGAACTGGGTTTCGTACAGTTCATACAGCGTATTCGGTAGGTTACGTGCTTGCCGTTGTCCCAAGTCACCAAATAACTCGGCAGGCAGTATGATCGTTTCTATAAGGGTCGGCTGGTTATCAAGGATACGAATCCGATCGATACATACTACCTGTGCTCCACTCGATAGATTGAGTTTTGAGGCCTCCTGACGTGAGGCGCGTTTTCTACGACAGGAAAGCGTTTTAGATTCAGGTAAAATTTTAGTTCCATTGTCATTAACAATATGAAAAAAGTGGAACAGTGCCCGGTCACCATCGTGGGTCGCGACAAACGTGCCTCTGCCTTGTCGCCTTACCAACACATTGTTTTCAACAAGTTCTGTTATAGCCTTTCGAACCGTTCCCTGACTGACATTTAGCTCCCGAGCCAGTTGCATTTCGCTGGGAATGATATCCCCAGGCACCCATTCTCCCTCTGTCACCCTTGCAACAAGCAAATCCTTGATCTGCATATAGAGCGGGATGGATCCCTTCGCATTTGAAAGTACCAAAACAAGCTTTCTCCTGTGAATGTCTAGAACAATTCAACACATATTTAAACATATACATTTAAAGACTTATATAAGAGTTAAGCTAGTAATTTGTCGAAGGAAGAAGGTATTCAAAATGATTTACACCACCACGATATACCATGAAAAACCTGTACCCAATTGAGATTAATAGTAATTAAAAGTACAAAAACCAACTTAATCAGTCTTATATAAGACCACTTGACTAGCATTATAAATAATTTTAATATCTGTACCAGACGCCACGGTGGTCAGTAAATTATCACTTGAGGAGAGACTAATGATTGATTTTGTGGTTCACGACGAAGGCGACAGTGTTGGCGTTGTCGTTGTGGAAGGGGTGCAGGCAGGGGACAACATTACCGGATGGATTATGGATCAGGACAAGGAGATCCAATTTACTGCGGCCAGTGATATTCCGATTGGACACAAGTTGGCGATCAAACCCATGAAAGAGGGTGATACGGTGATCAAGTACGGTGTGGATATCGGCAAAGTCGTGGCTGACATCGGCAAGGGTGAGCACGCCCATGTGCAGAACATTAAGACCAAACGCTGGTAGTCACCGGTGGCATACAAAGGCGTTACCCATTAGGAGATAGAGGAGATAGAGAAATGTCCTTGGATATGAGCAATACGACTTTTTTAGGTTATCGACGCGAGAATGGCCGCGTCGGGGTGCGCAATCACGTCATTATCCTGCCGGTCGATGACCTCGCGAATGCGGCTTGTGAAGCCGTCGCGAACAATATCAAGGGTACCATGGCGTTGCCGCACCCTTATGGCAGGCTGCAATTCGGTGAAGATCTAGAGCTGCACTTCCGCACACTTATCGGTACCGGGGCCAATCCAAACGTTGCTGCAGTGGTCGTGATCGGTATAGAGAATGGTTGGACCCAGCGCGTCGTCGACGGTATTGCCGCTACCGGTAAACCGGTCACTGGTTTCGGAATCGAGCAGCACGGCGATCATGAAACGATTATGAAAGCCTCCCAGGTGGCGAAGGAGTACGCGCAGTGGGCTTCTGAATTGCATCGTGAGGAAGCGCCATTGAGCGATCTCTGGGTTTCCACAAAATGCGGTGAATCGGATACCACGTCCGGTTGCGGATCAAACCCGACTGTGGGTAATGCCTTTGACAAGATGTACCCACATGGAACGACATTGCTGTTCGGAGAGACCTCGGAAATTACCGGTGGTGAACACTTGGTAGCAGAACGCTGCCGTAACGACGAAGTGCGCGAACGCTTCATGTTTATGTTCGATCGTTACCAGGACATGATCAATCGTTACAAGACATCCGATCTCTCTGAATCACAGCCGACGAAGGGCAACATCGAGGGCGGACTGACAACTATTGAGGAAAAGGCACTGGGTAATATCCAGAAGATCGGTAAGGAATGCCTGGTGGATGGTGTACTTGATAAAGCAGAGACGCCGACTGGTCCAGGTCTGTGGTTCATGGATTCCTCATCCGCTGCCGCCGAAATGGTGACTTTGGCTGCAGCAGCGGGTTATGTGGTGCATCTGTTTCCCACCGGACAGGGAAACATCATCGGAAACCCGATTATTCCCGTAATTAAGATCTGCGCTAACCCGCGCACCATTCGCACGATGAGCGAGCACGTCGATGTGGACGTCTCCGGTCTGCTGCGCAAGGAGATGACTCCGGATGAAGCAGGCGATGCGCTGCTAGGCTCAATGTTTCGAACCGTCAATGGGCGACTTACCGCGGCAGAGGCGCTTGGGCATCGAGAGTTTGTGCTCACCAGGCTTTACGAAAGTGCGTAGAGCGTAAGGGACCGAAACGTAGTTGGGCTCATCCTACAATGGTTAAAGCGAATATTTATTTGCGAATGAATAGGAGAAATCATGAATAAGAGGTTTGACATCTGGTTCCTGGTCAGTGCCGGTGTACTTTTTGGATTGTTTCTTCTCAACATATTCCTGGGCAAGGCGGCCTTGACATTCGATATGAAACCGATGCTGACGCTTGGCGATGTGGGAGAATTTCTGATTCTGCTCGCCGCTGTCATTTGTTTCGTGATCGTAGTGCTGCACATGGAATCGCAACAATCTGATGTGAAAACAAAGTCTGCCAATAACGCAGAGGAGGATATCTAGTGAAACGCAATTCTGAAACACCCAAGTCTCTTGAGCGCCGTCGATTTCTGGAACTTTCAGGAAAATATGGCTTCACCGCCGCAGTGGTAGCGGGAGCAGCAGGCAGCTTGTTGGTCAGCGAACAGGCAGCTGCAGCCACTGCCAAGGAGGAAAAGGCGCGTCAAAAGGAAGCCAAGTACAAAATGACGGCCGCTACCGCCTATGTATTGGGCGCATCGCGCAGCTATCCCATCATGCAACTGGATTTCAAAGAGAATATCCAGAACATGACCAATGGCCAGGTCTAT
>CAMYNX010000136.1 GCA_947259875.1 uncultured Gammaproteobacteria bacterium
GTCAGAGCCCCACCACTCCCGCGATTTCAGCGAGCCGAACACAAACCCCACGTAACCGTGCAGTCCGTGGGCGGCGGGGATACCGACAATCGCCAGCGTCAGCATCCACTTGTGGTCATAGGACTGCGCCTTTTCCGAGGTGTCGTCGGACCACAGCGTAATCGCGCGGTAAAAGGTCCTGGCAAAACCGGTGGAGTTGCGGGCGCGGATGACGTTATCGACGCGGAAAGCGAACCACACCTCCAGTATCAGCAGGATCGCATAGAAGGCGGCGAAATATCCGAATGCCGCGAACGCCGAGGTGAGATGGGGGGTGATCATCGCATTGAATGCGCGTTGCGGTTGACCGAGATGCAGCAGCAACGTCATCGGCACGAACAACATGAAACACAAGGCGGTGAGCAGCGCAAACCGGGCGACGGGCTTGAAATTCTCCATCCCGAAGACGTGGTACATGCTGGAAACCGAGAACGCCCCGGCCACCAGGCCGGTCATGAACGGATACACGGCTTCATTATTCATGTCGCCGAAGATCCGCGCACCGACCGGGCACACTTCCACGCACGCCGGCTTGAGGCCCTTGGTAATACGGTGATAGCACCAAGTACATTTCTCGGTAACCTGTCTCTCGTAGTCAAAAAATCGCGCCCCATAAGGGCAGGCCTGCACGCAGTATTGGCATCCGATGCAGTAGTCGTGATCGATGAGCACCGCGCCGTCTTCGGTCTTGAATGTCGCGCCGGTGGGGCACACCTGCACGCAGGATGGATGACGGCAATGGTTGCAGATCTTGGGAACGAAGAACGCCTTGTCGATCTTTTTGCCCTGGTACCGATTGTCGAAGCGATATTCCTTCTGCGATCCCGACGCGGCGATATTCCCCGGGTCGCTGTGACTGTCCACCAACGGCCGCTCCTCGCCTTCCAACCACACGTAGCGCTCGACCCAGGTGCGGAAATGATGTGCGGTGGGAACGACACCGTTCTCAGCCTTGCAGGCCTCGACGCAGCGCAGGCAACCGATGCAACGCGTGGCATCGATGCCGTAGCCCCAATCATGTTGGCTCCAATCATAATTGGGTATCGGGGGTATTTCGTGCTTGACCACCGCGGCATGACTCGTCCCTTTCTTGCCGATTAGCCCCGCACCACCGATCATCAACGCGCTCACGGACGCGACTGCTTTTCCCAAACCACGCAGGAATGCGCGCCGCCCGGACCGGATGTCACTGTTGCTGCTTTTCCGTTTCATGGTTGTAACCCTCCTTTTCGCGCCGTTGCCTGGGCATGGCCGAGTCGTTTCATATTGAATGTGTTCGTCAAGTTGACACCTCGCGACGGTCAGTTCGACGGTTTGAGTGAGGAGTAATAACCGGCCAGTTTCTCGATCTCTTCGTCGGTCAACCCCTTGGCGATTGGCATCATCATCGGGTTCTGACGTGCCCCCGATTTATAGTTGTGCAGCTGATCGATGAGATAGGCGGCATCCCTGCCGGCCAGCGCCGGAAATACCCCCACGCCCTGCCCCTGGGCGCCGTGACAGCCCATACACTTGGCGTTTGCCGCCGGGGCGGTCACCGGCGCTGCCGCCGATTTGGCGCCCAACGTCGCGTAATACTTGGCCAGCATCGCGATCTGCTCATCGGTCAATCCCTTGGCGATCGGGCCCATCATCGGGTTCTGGCGCTGCCCGGATTTGTAGTTCTTCAGCTGATCGACGAGATACGCGGCATCCTTGCCGGTGAGCGGCGGAAACACCCCCACGCCTTGTCCCTCGGCGCCATGACAACCGACGCACTTGGCGGCCAATTGCACCACCTCCGAAGAGTCGGCGCTGGGGGCGTCCGGTGCCGCTGCCGACTTGCCTCCCAGGGTCGCGTAGTACTCGGCGAGCACATCGATATCGCGGTCCGACAACGCCTGCATGATCGGTGTCATCATCGGGTTCTGACGCGCGCCCGCCTTGTATTTCTTCATTTCCCGGGCGAGATAGGCGGCGTCCTTGCCGAGCAGCCCCGGAAATGCGCCGACACCCTTGCCGTCGGCGCCGTGGCAACCCGCGCACTCGGCCGCCAACGCCACCGCCGGTTTCAACCCACCAATGGAGGGGGAATGCGGGTTGTGGCAGGTAATGCACTCTTGCCGGTCCTCATGTGGGTACGGATGGTCCTTGACCACGATCTGCGGCTGCGTCGCCGGACGACTGGGCATTTTTTCGTGACACAGGGTACACAGCTTGACGGTATCGGTGGGTATCGGCAGCTTCGCCTCGGTCTCTGGATGTTCGCGCGCCGGGGTGTGGCATATCTCACATTTCACCACCTTGTGGACGCCCGCGGTCCATTGCACGTGACGTTCGGTGTGACAGCCCTGGCAGTAGGCGGGTCCTCTGAATTTTGGTTTTCCGGTAGCCAGCTCGGGTACCGAGTCTCCCCGGTAGTGGCCGTAGCGGTAAAAGGAGTCGTCGGTAAAATAGATCTTGGCGGTGACCGCGGTGGCCGCGAAAATCACCAACAAGACTAGAAGTCGAACAATATGCTGAGGCATTTTTAAGATTTTTCGCGGAGCCCAATAATGAGGTGTGGACGATAAACCAGCGGCGCAGCGGAAGTATTTGACATTTGTCAAATTACTCCTGGGTGATATGGGGTATTTAGTGGATGGTAATGAGGTGACCAAGACCGAGCCCGGTGGTAGATCTATGTGGTGGGCCGAGAATCAAGCTATGATCGGCATTCTACTGAGATTGTAATTGGGCGAAAGCGCTAAACGCAGGAGCACTGTTATGGGAAAGTTCCGAATAAAAACGGTCGTCGCATGCTGGACGTTGCTGCCGTCTGCGGCTGCCCTTGCGGGACACGCTGATCCGGCCGCGCCCATCAACATACTTGTGGCAGTGGGATTCATTGTCCTGATTATTGTTGTGGGGGCGGGTGTGTATTTCGCGAGAACCCGAGATCCCAAGGCGGCGCCGTTAACCACGGTGTTGGGGGATGAACGACCCGATCCACACGCCGTGGCCCCACAGACGTCGATCCAGGACTGTGTGCGCAAGATGAATGACGAGAAGAGCAGTGCGGTATTGATAGTAGAAGGTGAACGGCTGGTGGGGATTTTTTCTGAACGGGATGCCCTATCCAGGGTGCTCGGCGCTGGTCTCGATCCCGCTGACACCAAGGTCAGCGAGGTGATGACCCGGGACCCCACGGTAATCACTCCTGACACCAAGGTGGACGCTGCAATGCAGATCGTCACCGAAAAACACATCCGCCACTTGCCGATTGTCCAAGATGGCAGGGTGCTCGGTATGGTAACCAGCAGCGACCTGACCCGCTGGATCGTCAAGGACGAGGCGAAGGAAATTCAGCATCTGGTGGATATTGTCGAAGGCGCCTAGTCAGACTGCGCGCTCTTAGCACACCCCGCATCAGGCCGATGATGCGGGAACGGACAGTGGGACGCAAGCAGGCGCGCGGGCACGCGGCCGGCGGCTCCGCGAAGCTTGATTAAATACAACCTACCACCCACCGTTGTTCCCGGTCTAATCAAGCCATGCTGCTGTTACTCCACCGCGCTGACACATAATCCGGGTTAATTATTGGCTAGCCTTGCGGGCTGCGCAACCAGCGCGTGGCGCGTTGTTCAATAACAATGTTAGGACGGTGTTGCGCGACCAGTTGCTCGATCACGGACAACGGCACTGGACTGGCGGGGACATAGTGCACATAGGCAAACGATTCAGATAAATACGGCATCATTGCCAACGAGTACGAGTCCCGGAACATGAGTAACCGCTGGCCGGCACGATCGCATTCGGTGCTAAACGCGTTCTGATTGCGGATGCGGTCGTCGGCATCGGCGGGGATGCCCTTGGTGACCGCACACGATACAACGGGCTGCTTGACTTCGACGCGGGGCTCACGCAGAAACTCGGCCATCGCCAGGTTCTGCGCCAGATCACCGCCCGGGCGATCCCGGACAACGAACGAATCAGTGGAAAGCTCCAATAGCCGTGCGCTGGGATTTTTCGGTAACAAACGTTGCATCATCGCCCGATAACCCTGGTACGCCCCGAAGTCGTTCCAATGGGTGTCGGTCTTGTGGTAGGGGCGTAGTATAGGCTTGGCCTGCAACAAGACCGGCCGCAGGTCCAATACCGGCACATCGGTGTGGGTGGTCAGATGTGTGATCAGCTGATCGGCCCGCGATTGTGCCCGCACGCGGTTGATGGCGGGAGGCAGGTGTTCGGGATAAATCACCGGCTTGTTCGGCGTCACCACGAATAAGTAGTCGATGCCGCGCGCCGCCAGCCAGTCTTTTTTGGCGGACAGAACCTGCGCCCATTGCGCTAACTCCCCGCTACCGTAAGGCCAATCGTTGCGTGTGTCACGGATATGCGGATCACCACCCTGGAACAGCCAACCGCGATCACCCACCAACACCCAATCGCTGGGGGACACCCGCAGCCAGCCGACGCGCAGCCGGTTAAACCATTTCACCAAGGTTTGCCTGAGTCCGAAGTGATCGTTGTAGAAGGCCTCGAATCTTTTTGGAAACTCGTTAAGTGCGCGTTTATCCCAATGCCATTCGGGTAACGGGGCCAAGCGGCGCCTTTCAGCCTGGGATTCCGTTTCAGTGGGCTTCAAAACCGTCACCGCAAGCGGCACGCTGATCATGCCGAGAAACAAGGTGACCAACACACATTTTGAGAGTTTCGCTAAGATCATCAGAAACGAAAGTAGATGAAAGGATTGTGGGTGCCGGCCGCGAGATGCATACCGGCGCCAAGGACAATCAAACACAACAGCGATATCACGACCACCGAGTACACGGTGTTGAGAGCCGGTGATTGTAATAGCACCTTACCGAGTCGTGGCGGCGGCGCCAGGAACCATCGGCGTTTGAGCCACGGTAACACCGGGGTCGCCGCGATGAGGCCGACACTAAAAATAATCGTGGTCTCCCGGTTCCAATAAAGACCCATATGAAAGGTGGTTCCCGATCCGCTTCCCGCACCAAACAATGCCTGCATAAAGGCCCAGGCATAATCCAGCGTGTCCGCCCGGAATAATACCCACGCCAGCATCACCACCAGCAACACGTAAAGATGGCGAACGATCGCCCAAGTGCGCGCTAACAGCGCGCCGAATCCGGATCGTTCGAGGATCAAAAATCCACCATGAACCATGCCCCACAGCACGAAGTTCCAGCTGGCACCGTGCCACAAGCCGACGAGAAAGAAAACGGTGAGCAAGTTGGCGTAAACCCGCCACGGCGCGCATCGGTTACCGCCAAGCGGGATGTAGAGATAATCGCGGAACCAGCGTGACAAGGATATGTGCCAGCGGCGCCAGAATTCCTGAATCGATCGCGCGATGTAAGGGTAATTGAAGTTAATGAGGAAGCGGAATCCGAACATGCGCCCCAATCCGATCGCCATGTCCGAGTAGCCGGAGAAATCAAAATAAATCTGCAGCGTGTAGCAAGCCAGCCCCAGCCAGGTGAGGCCGAAGGTCAAATGTTCGGCGGGGATGGCAAAGATCTGGTCTGCGACCTCGCCCATTGGATTGGCGATCAGCATCTTCTTACCGAGGCCGAAGATAAATAACGTCACCCCGCTCGTGAATCCGTCGAGACTGACACTGCGGTGAACCAGCTGTTTCGCAATATGGTGATAGCGCACAATCGGACCGGCGATTAACTGCGGGAACAAGGCGATGTACAGGGCACTGTTGATGGGATTGCGCTGTACCTCGGCCTCCCCGCGGTATACGTCGATCACATAAGACATCGCCTGGAAGGTGAAGAACGAGATCCCGATGGGCAGATGTACCGGATCCAGTTTGACCGGCATCCAGCCGCTGGCGTCAATCAAGATATTGAGGTTGTCGACCAGAAAATTGGCATACTTGAAGCTGGCGAGTAGCGCGAGATTGGCGATAACCGCCAGCAACAACGTTATCTTGCCGATGGTTTCACGCCGGTAACGGGCGATCACCAGGCCGCCCAGATAGTTGAACACGATCGAGGCGAACATGATCGCGACAAACACACCCTCCCCCCATGCATAGAAGAGTAGACTGGCTAACAACAGGAAAAGGTTTTGGATGTTACGCGGAAGGACGAAATATAAGACCAGCACCGCAGGCAGGAACAGAAACAAAAAGACCGACGAGCTGAAAACCATGCACTTGGATTATCCCAATCTCCAGCGATGGAACCGTTCTACCCAACGGAGCAGGCCTTGGGGTGCGTGGGCGCGCTTCCATTCGCCGGCGGCGAATTTATTAGCTTCGGCCAGTGTCGGATACACGTGTATCGTGCCCAGTATCTTGTTGAGTCCCAACTTATGGCGCATGGCGGCCACATATTCGGCGATCAGGTCGCCGGCGTGCTCACCGACAATGGTTGCGCCAAGTATCTTGTCTTTCCCCGGCACCGTGAGCACCTTCACCAGCCCATGCGCCTCCTCGTCGGTAATCGCACGATCGAGCCCCTTCAAGTCATAGCGCGTCACCTCATAGGCGATGCCCTTGTCCTTGGCCTCGATTTCATTTATTCCAACATGCGCGACCTCCGGATCGGTAAACGTGGCCCAGGGGATGACCGAGTAGTCTGCCTTGAATTTTCTGAAGACACCGAACAACGCGTTAACTGACGCATACCATGCCTGATGTGCGGCGGTATGGGTAAATTGATAGGGTCCTGCGACATCGCCACAGGCGAATATCGTCGGCACGCTGGAGCGCATGTAATCGTCCACCTCTATAGTCCCGCTGCGGGTCACGGTGACGCCAAGCTCTTCCAGGCCGTACCCGGTAACATGGGCGCGACGCCCAAGCGCCACCAGCAACTCATCACCCTCGAGGGTGACCGGTTCTCCTTGGTGTTCGCACACGAGATGGATCACGCCGTCCTCACGGCGTACGGATTTGGCGGTGGTGTTGACGCGCACGTCGATGCCTTCCTGCGCGAAACGTTGGTGGATGATTGCGGAGATCTCCGGGTCCTCTTTACTCAACACGCGCGGCAACATCTCGACTTGGGTGACGTCGCTGCTCAGGCGCGCGAACGCTTGTGTGAGTTCACAGCCGATCGGCCCGCCTCCCAACACCAACAGCCGCTGAGGACGCTTGCGCATCTGCCACAGGTTGTCAGAGGTCCAAAAGTCGATAGCGTCAATCCCGTCGATGGGCGGCACCAGTGGCTGGGCGCCCGCGGCGACCACAATGCTGCGCGTGGTCAGGGTCTTACCGTTGATCTCCACGCTGTAGGGAGACTTGATGCGGGCCTGGCCATGAATGCATTCGACGCCAAGTTGGGTGTAACGCTCCACTGAATCATGAGGCTCTATGGTGTTGATGATGCGGTGCACCCGATCCATGATCTCCGCGAAATCATAATCCACGGCCGCGCTCTTCATGCCGTAGTCGCGCGCGCGTTGGATTTGATGCACGTATTTGGCTGCCCTGATCAGTGCCTTGGACGGGACACAGCCGGTATGCAGGCAGTCTCCCCCCATGCGGTGCTTTTCGATCAATGTGACCTTGGCCTTGACCGCGGCGGCGATATAAGCGGCTACGAGACCGGCGGATCCTGCGCCGATGACTACCAGGTTGCGATCGAACCGTTTTGGTTTTGAATGGTGGCGAAGCACTTTGTGTGAGTTCAAATATTCAACGCTCTTTTTTGCGACCAGCGGAAACACGCCCAGCAACGCGAAGGATACGAGCAACCCCGGAGACAATATCCCACTTAAAGATTCGATCTTTGCCAGCTGGGTGCCCGCGTTCACGTATACCACGGTCGCGGGAAACATGCCGATCTGACTGACTACGTAGTAAACCAGCGTGCGGATCGGCGTCAACCCCATTAACAGATTAATGACGAAGAACGGAAAAATAGGCACCAGACGCAGTGTGAACAGATAAAAAGGCCCGTCTTTGCGTATGCCTTCGTTAACCGCCGCGAAGTTACTGCCGAAGCGTGCCTGTACCCAGTCCCGTAACAGGAACCGTGATACCAAAAATGCCAGCGTGGCGCCGATGGTGGAGGCAAACGACACTACCACCGTCCCGACCATGACTCCGAAGATTGCGCCGCCGGCCAAGGTCATTAAGGTGGCGCCGGGTAATGACAGTGCGGTCACGGCCAAATAGATGCCGAAATACATACAAATCGTTATCCACGGATTCGCGCGATAGAAAACGTCGATGTCGTTTTGTCGCGATTTGAACGTGTCCAATGTCAGGTATTGCGGCACATCGAGGGCGAAAAAAAGCACCACCAAGATGGCAACGAGGCAAAAAACGGCAAGCTTGGATCTTCGTATCAAGGACTCAACCTATCCCGTAGCGTGCACTAAGGCGTCCCGCCCTGTTCGCTTGCGATGCGATGAGGTCTCCAAATGGTCATTCCCAGGACTATACAGTTAGCCCGTATCTTGCACCAAGGCACCCCGCCCCGATTCATGGTACATGGCAGCGGAGCGCTCAGCGTCCCGTCGCGGAAATGATGGCAGTCGATGCTCCGGCGCGGCGCTCAGCTACACGAGTCCTGCGTCAGTATCCGGGATCCGGGTGAGAATTGCGGGCTAGGCATCGGGCGGGCTAGCCGTTATCGGCTAGGCTCTTAGTGCCGATCTCGCGTACGTCGCCTGATAGATCGGGGGCCTCCAATATGCGCTGGATCTGCGCTTTCATCAACTCGGAACGGGTCTTCTCGTAGCGCCGCCAATGGTTGAAGCTGGTCATCAAATAGGCTGCCAAGTGCGGATTGAGGGCGTCGAGCTTGCGTACCCAGTCAGCGACAAAGGCGTACCCGGCGCCAGATAGATCGTGAAACCGAAACGGATTCGCGTGCGCAATGGTGCCGAGAACGGCGCGTACCCGATTTGGGTTTTTGATGTTGAACCCCCGATGGCGAGTGAGTTCCACCACCCGTGCCAGGGTATCGGGCCGCGATGACGTCCCCTGAATGCTGAACCATTTGTCGATCACCAACGGTTCATGCTCCCATCGCGAGTAGAATGTCTGCAGTGCCGTTTCTTGCTCCGCACCATCCATGTCGCTCAAGATGGTCAGTGCCGCCGTACTGTCGGTCATGTTAGTCGCGGTCTCGAATTGGTTGACGATTAACCGTCGTGTCTGCGGATCGTTTAGCTTGGCCAGGTGGTACAGGCATAAGTTCTTTAGCGCGCGGCGCCCGATGGCATCGGCATCTAATCGCGGCACGCCAGTGTCGTTATTGCGCTCATAAACCGTCACCAACTCCGTCGCCAAGGCCCTTGCCAACGCATTCCGCAGGAGCTCGCGGGCGTTGTGCACTTTGTCCGGATCAATCACCGGCAACGAATCGGAAATATAGGCCTCACTCGGTATGCGCAACAATTCGGCAAGATAGGCACGGTCTGGTTCATCGCTAAGCAAGTTGGCGCGAAAGGCCCCGACATACTCGCTTGGCAGTGTCGCGGTCAGCGACTGTGGCGGCCGCTCGATCCACTGCACGATCAACTCGGTTGCTAATTCTTGGGCCGCGTCCCAACGCGAATACGGATCGGTGTCCTTGGACATCAAGAAATAACGTTCGTCCGGTGCCCGTTCGATGTGGAGTTTCACGGGTGCGGAGAAACCGCGCAGTGCGGACAACACCGGCATTTCTGGCACATTTTCAAACACGAACCGTTCCGCCGCGCCGCGCAGCGACAGCATCTGTTCCCGGGCCGGGGGCTCGCTGCTAGCGCGCAGGAACAATTCCAGTGGTGTCCCGTCTTTTCCCAGAAGTGCGACAGTCAACGGCATATGAAACGGCTGTTTTTCGTTCTGTCCTGGGGTAGGAGGACACCACTGGGTTACGTTAAGCGCGTAGGTCTGCCGGTCGGGATCATACTCGGTGTCGATCTCGACCTCCGGGGTACCCGCCTGTTCATACCAAAGCCGAAATTGCGCCAGATCCATGTCGTTGGCCTGTGCCATCGCCGCCAAAAAGTCATCGGTAGTCACTGCCTGCCCATCGAAACGGTCGAAGTAACAGTCGGTTCCACGGCGGAATCCCTGCGGTCCTAATAGCCGGTGCAGCATACGCACTACTTCTGCGCCTTTGTTGTAAACGGTGACCGTGTAAAAGTTGTTGATCTCCTGGTAAGAGTCTGGACGCACTGGATGGGCCATTGGACCGGCGTCTTCGCGAAACTGCAGGGTGCGCAATACGTTCACGTCTTGGATGCGCTTCACCGCCGCCGAGCCCATGTCG